>NZ_JAGHRP010000010.1:0-114119 GCF_017743755.1 Shimia sp. R9_3
CTTCAGTGGTCAGGCCGGAAGTGGTGGTTTCGATTGCAGTGAATGCTGCAACTGCCAGGCCAACAACGGCAGCGGTCAGAACAACCCAGTCTACGGTGACTGCGCCAGCTTCGTCTTTGCGGAAGTTCTTGATGAACTTGATCATGGTGTGTCCCTCCAAAGGATCTAAGAATTTGTGCCACCTTGTCGGGGGTGGTGGCAGCTCTCTCCTGTGCCGTCCCGACTTGGTATGGATGCAATATCCGCGTCGAATGGGGCGGGAATTGGGCGCAAGTGGCTCGATTTTGGATCATCTGGAAAATGTTGAATTTTCAGAATTAAGCTTATGTTTTTAAACGTTAAAAAAATTAACCAGCAACTTGGATAAATCTTTGGTTCGCTGGTTGAGGGCGCGAATCCGCGTCGATTTGGGCGGAATCGGCTGTCTAAAACTGGTCCGCAGCTGTGAAATTTGCGAGACTGAAAGAAAATACGCCGAGCAGGATTGATAAATGGTTGATTTTAGGTGGGTAAGGCGCTGCGCGCTGATGTGTTCTGTGGGATTTGCAACCGGTCTGGCGGCGGAGGCCCCCAAGCCCTTTCCTGATTTTTCCGCCAAAAGGGTGAAGCCGCCAGCTCCGGGGCAGAGCAAACGTATTACCGTTCAAATTACGCCTGCAGAACCGGCGCTTGCGGCGCAAGAGGCTGAGGGAGACGCGCCGGTCGCAGCGCCAGCGGCACAGACCATGGCGTGGTTTTGGCAGGACATTTCACCTGATGTGACCGCGAGTGGTCCTGGGCGGTTGGAGCCTGCGCTGCAGCGGCTTTCCAATCCGCCGGAAGGTGGGCGACTGGCGACGCCGCGGTTGGCGACGCTGCAGGCAATTACGGCAAATCACGGCACCGATATTTTGCTCGCCTCGATCGGCACCACTGTTTCACCCGCATTGGTGTTGGCGGTGATCGCGGTGGAGAGCGCGGGGCAGGTGGATGCGGTCAGCAAAGCCGGGGCGCAAGGATTGATGCAGTTGATGCCAGACACCGCTGCGCGCTTTGAGGTGGCGGACGCCTTTGACGGGGCGGACAATATCGGCGGCGGCATTCGGTATCTGGATTTTCTGATGGAGAAATTCTCAGGTGATCCGATTTTGGTGCTGGCGGGCTATAACGCGGGGGAAAACTCCATCGCGACCCACGGCGGGGTGCCGCCCTTTCCGGAGACGCGCGCGTATGTGCCCAAAGTGCTCGCAGCCTTTGAGGTGGCGCGTGCGCTGTGCATCACGCCGCCTGAGCTGATTTCGGATGGGTGTGTTTTTGTGAAACCTTAACGGCGCCACTCTGAGGCGGCGCCGGTGGGTGGGTATTTGGCCTGTGAGAAACAGGCCGTTTGGTGCTTGGTCAGCAGTTTGGCACGTTGACGGCCAGACCTCCCAGAGAGGTCTCTTTGTATTTCTCGTGCATGTCCGCGCCGGTCTGGCGCATGGTTTCGATGACGGAATCCAGCGGCACAAAGTGCTGCCCATCTCCGCGCAGGGCGAGGGAGGCGGCAGATACGGCCTTGATCGCGCCAAGGCCATTGCGCTCGATGCAGGGCACCTGCACCAAGCCTTTGACAGGATCGCAGGTCATGCCCAAGTGGTGCTCAAGCGCGATTTCGGCGGCGTTTTCCACCTGTTCCGGCGTGCCGCCCATCACGGCGCACAGTCCGGCGGCGGCCATGGCGGAGGCGGAGCCGACTTCGGCCTGACAGCCTGCCTCGGCACCGGAAATGGAGGCGTTGAACTTCACCAGCCCGCCGATGGCGGCGGCGGTCAGCAGGAATTCTTCGACCCGGCTGGCGCTTGCACCGGGGACATGATCGAGCCAGTAGCGGATCACAGCAGGCATCACGCCAGCCGCGCCATTGGTAGGGGCGGTGACAACTTGCCCGCCAGCGGCGTTTTCTTCGTTCACCGCCATGGCATAAGCGCTCATCCAGTCGTTGATGGTGTGGGGCGCGTTGAGGTTCATGCCACGTTCGGCCAGCAGCGCGTCATGGATGCCTTTGGCGCGACGGCGCACATTCAGCCCGCCGGGCAGGGTGCCATCGGTGGTCAGGCCGCGCTCAATGCAGTCGTTCATGACCTGCCAGATTCGGGCGCAGCCCTTGGCAAGGCTTTCGGTGCAGCCGCGCGCGATTTCATTGGAGCGCTTCATCTGGGCAATGGATTTGCCGGAGTGTTCGGCCATCTCCAGCATTTCGGCTGCGGATTTGAAGGGATAGGGGATTGGCGCGCCTTCGTCGGTGGCCGCGCCGCTTTCCAGCTCCGCCTCTGTCAGCACAAAGCCGCCGCCAATGGAGTAGTAGGTTTCCTGCAGGATCACGTCGCCCTGCGCATCGGTGGCCATGAGGATCATGCCGTTGGCGTGGCCCGGCAGGTTGGGGCCGAAGTCAAATTTGAGATCTTCGCGCGGCTCAAAGGCGAGCGGGTGCAGACCTTCGGGATTGACCTGGCCGGTGGTGCGGATCTGCTCCAGCGTGGCTTCCGCTTTTTCGTGATCATAGCTGTCTGGCAGAAAGCCTGCGAGGCCCAGAATGGTGGCGCGGTCGGTGGCGTGGCCGACACCGGTGAAGGCGAGAGAGCCATGCAGGCTTGCGCGCAGGCCGTGGGCGTCAAAGGGGGAGGCGCGCAGCACATCAAGAAAGCGCGCGGCCGCAACCATGGGGCCCATGGTGTGGGAGGAGGAGGGGCCAACGCCCACTTTGAACATATCAAAGACAGAGAGAAACATTAGGTGGCAGATCCTTCTGGCGGTGCAGCTAGAGCGGGGTTGGTAAAGGGTGTCGGGCCCAGACCTTCGGCGATCTGGGCGGCATGGGTGCTGGCCCGCGCTTCGGCGCGGGTGCAAATGCGCAGGAGCGTGGGGTAGCGGTTGATGTCAAACCAGCGGTAATCGGGGAGATCGGCGTAGAGTTTGGTCCAGCGCAGCAGGCAGGGCACATAGATGTCCAGTAAAGTGGGCGTCTTTGCGTCTGCGAGATCGGGCGTCTGAGTGAGGCCGTCTTCTAGAATCTGCAGATCCTGCTCCAGGCGTTGGCGGAAAATTCTGCGCAGCTGGGCCTGATGCTCGGGATCGTCGCCGATGAATTTTTCAGGATAGAAGAAATGCCGCAGGTCAATCTGGAAGGTGTTTGAGCACCAGAACATCCACTTGAGAAACGGCGCGCGCAACGGGGAGCCGGGTGGGGGTGCCAGTTTTTCAGTGGTCTCAGACAGCCACATCAGAATGGCAGCGGTTTCAAACAGAACGCCGTCTGGGGTTTCCAGAACCGGAATGGTGCCATTAGGGTTCAACGCCAGATAAGCGGGAGAGAATTGCGCCTTGTTGCGCCGGTCCACGAGCAGGGTCTCATAAGACAGGCCAAGCTCTTCCAGTGCCAGCCGAATGATCAGCGAGGCATTGTCTGGGGCATAGTGCAGGCGAAAGGTCTCTGTCATATCTCTGTTTTATCCGTGCGGGCGGGGAAGGTGCGGCGCAAAAGCGACGTTTCCGATGGGAAACACGCAGCATTGCCAAGGTCAATGTCGGCGACGACACCCGGAGCAGATTTTGGGCGCTGAAATCGCCAAAAGCACCGTATTGCACGGAATTTAGAGCAATCGGCTCTCGCCCCCGGCGGTCATCTTTTCTATAAAGCTGCAAAGTATGCAGGGAGTTGCCGCAATGACCGGAGAATTGTCACCCATCGACAAGGCCAAATTTGTCGCCGCCAAACGCGCCACGGACTATGTCGAGGATGGCATGCGCGTGGGGCTGGGGACCGGATCAACCGCGGCTTGGCTGGTGCGGTGCCTTGGCGAAATGGTGCGCGATCAGGGTCTGCGGATCAAAGGCGTGCCAACCTCCACCCGCACCGCCGAGCTGGCGCGGGAAGTGGGCATCGAGGTGATCAGCCTTGATGAAGCCAAGTGGCTGGATGTGACCATTGACGGCGCGGATGAGTTTGATGCGGATCTCAATCTGATCAAAGGCGGCGGCGGCGCGCTGTTGCAGGAGAAGATTGTGGCCACCGCTTCTGATCAAATGGTTGTGATTGCCGATGTGGGCAAAGAGGTCGAAACGCTGGGCACGTTCCCCTTGCCGCTTGAGGTCGTGCCCTTTGGCTGGCAGACCACACAGGCGTTGATTGAAGAGACCCTTGTGAGCATGGATGTGCTCGGCCGGACAAGCACATTGCGGATGAATGGCGCTGCGCCTTTTGTGACCGATGAGGGCAATCACATCCTTGATTTGCACCTCAACCGGATCGGCGATGCGCGCCAGCTTGCCCTGGCAATCAACCAGATGCCGGGCGTGGTTGAAAACGGACTCTTCATCGATATCTGTGATGCTGTTGTGGTCGGCTATGGCGACGGTCGCGTGGAAGTGCGTGACATCAATGCCGGCACAATCGAAGAAGCGATGCTGGATTTCGCAGAAACAGACAACCTGTTCACGGATCTTGTGGACTAACAAAAAGGCCAATCATGTCATTTGATTACGATCTCTTTGTCATCGGCGGTGGCTCCGGTGGTGTACGGGCTGCGCGTGTGGCGGCAGCCGAAGGTGTGAAGGTCGCCCTGGCCGAAGAGGACCGCTACGGGGGCACCTGTGTGATCCGGGGCTGTGTGCCCAAAAAGCTGATGGTGTTTGCCTCCGAGTATTCCGGAATGGTGGGGGATGCGCAGGCCTATGGCTGGGACATCCAGCCCGGTGATTTCAGCTGGGATGCGTTCAAGGTGAAGCTGCATGCGGAGCTGGACCGTCTGGAAGGCATCTACCGCAACCTGCTGAAAAACAGCGGTGTGGAGAGCTTTGATCAGCGTGCCAAGATGGTGGACGCCCACACCGTAGAGCTGGCCGATGGCACCCGCAAAACTGCGAAACATGTGCTTCTCGCCATGGGCGGCCGTCCGGTGTGGCCGGACCTGCCGGGCGCGGAGCTGGGCATCAGCTCCAACGAGATTTTCCATCTGGAGAAGCTGCCGGAAAGCATCCTGATTGTGGGCGGCGGTTATATCGCCTCTGAATTTGCCGGCATCATGAACGGTCTTGGTGTGAAAACCACGCAGTTCTATCGCGGCCCGCAGATCCTGCGTGGGTTTGATGACGAAGCGCGCACCATGGTCTCTGAGGAGATGGTGCAGCGCGGCATTGACGTGCAGCTCAACACCAATGTGGCTGAGATGCGCAAAGAAGGTGAACAGATCGCTGTCACCGACACCCACGGCAAGACCCATCTGTTTGATCAGGTGATGTTTGCCACAGGACGTGCGCCCAACACCGATAACATGGGGCTGGAAGAGATCGGCGTGAAGCTTGGCCGCAAAGGCGAAGTGGAAGTCGACAGCTACAGCCAGACCGGCGTGCCGTCGGTCTATGCGGTGGGCGATGTCACCGACCGCGTGAACCTGACCCCTGTGGCGATCCGCGAAGGCATGGCTTTTGTGGAAACCGTGTTCAAAGGCAACCCAACCGAGGTGGATCACGAGCTGATCCCGACAGCCATCTTCACCCAGCCTGAAATGGGCACCGTGGGGCTGAGCGAGGAAGAAGCTGCAGCACAGGAGCCGATTGAGGTCTATACTGCGAGCTTCAAGCCGATGCAGCAGGCCTTTGCCGGGCGCGCGGAACGTGTGCTGATGAAGCTGATTGTCAGCAAGGCCAACCGCAAGGTGCTTGGCTGTCACATCGTGGCGCCGGGGGCAGGTGAGATGATCCAGCTTGCCGGCATCGCCGTAAAAATGGGCGCAACCAAGGAGGACTTTGACAGGACGGTGGCTGTGCACCCGACCATGTCAGAGGAACTTGTGACGATGAAGGTGCCCAGCCGCAGCACCTAAGCGGCGGATGGGTTGATTTTTTCGGCGCAGCCCTCAGGTTTAGAGGGTGCGCCAATGACGATACGTAGAGAGGGAAGATCCCGTATGGCAGGTAACAATGGCGGCCCCTGGGGAGGGGGCGGCAATAACCAAGGCGGCGGCGGAAATCGCGGCAACAACAATGGAAACGGCCAACGTCCGCCGCAGGGTGACGGGCCGCAGATCCCGGACATCGATGACCTGATGAAAAAGGGTCAGGATCAGCTGCGCGTTCTGATGGGCGGCCGTGGCGGTGGCGGAGGCCAACGCAATGGCGGTGGTGCCGGAGGCCAAGGCGGCCCCGGTCTGACCAAAGGCACCGTTGCGATTGGTGCGCTGGTTGCAGCCGGTCTCTGGGCGATGGCGAGCTTTTACACCGTAAAGCCCGAAGAAAAGTCCGTTGAGCTGTTTCTTGGTGAGTATTCCGCAACCGGCAATCCGGGTCTGAACTTTGCCCCCTGGCCGCTGGTCACTGCCGAGGTTCTTCCGGTCACCAACGAACAGACCGAAGACATCCCGACCCGTGGCAGCCGCACGGATGGGTTGATGCTGACCGGGGACGAGAACATCGTCGACATTGATTTCCAGGTGGTCTGGAACATCTCTGATCCGGCGCAGTATCTGTTCAACCTGCGTGACCCGCAGGAAACCATCCGCGCCGTGTCTGAATCTGCGATGCGTGAAATCATCGCGCAATCTGAGCTGGCGCCGGTGCTGAACCGTGACCGTGGTATCATCACGGACCGTCTGCAGGAGAGCATCCAGACTACGCTGGACACCTATAACTCCGGTGTGAACATCGTGCGGGTCAACTTTGATGGTGCCGATCCGCCCGAAGAAGTGAAAGACGCCTTCCGCGAAGTGCAATCCGCAAGTCAGGAGCGCGACCGTCTTGAGAAACAGGCAGACGCTTACTCCAACCGTGTGACCGCCGGGGCGCGGGGTGAAGCCGCGCAGATTCTGGAAGAGGCGGAAGCCTACCGTGCGCAGGTTGTGAACCAGGCACAGGGTGAGGCGAGCCGCTTCTCCGCTGTTCTGGAAGAATACGCCAAAGCGCCTGATGTGACCCGCAAGCGTCTTTATCTTGAGACCATGGAAGAGGTTCTGGGTGGCATCGATAAAGTGATCATCGATGAAAACACCGGGGATCAGGGCGTGGTGCCTTACCTGCCGCTGAACGAACTGCGCAAGGGGAACAACTGATATGAAAAAGACAACATATCTTCTGCCTGTTCTGGTGATCATCATTGCCGGCATTCTGTCCTCCCTGTTCATCGTGGATGAACGTCAAAAGGCGCTGGTGCTGCAGTTTGGCCGTGTGGTCTCTGTGAAAGAGGATCCGGGTCTGGCGTTTAAAATTCCTCTGATTCAAGAGGTTGTGCGCTATGATGACCGCATCCTGAGCCGCGAAGTTGGCCCGCTGGAAGTCACCCCGCTGGATGACCGTCGTCTGATCGTGGATGCGTTTGCGCGTTTCCGGATCGCGGATGTCACCCAGTTCCGTCTGGCCGTTGGTGCCGGTGGTGAAGCACTGGCGGAGCAGCGTCTGGACAACATTCTGCGGGCGCAGACCCGTGAGGTGCTTGGTTCCGTGCGGTCCGATCAGGTGCTGTCCACCGAGCGTGAGAGCCTGATGAACCGCATTCGCGACAATGCGATCTCTGAGGCGCGTTCGCTGGGTCTGGAAGTGATCGACGTGCGTCTGAAGCGCACCGACCTGCCGCCAGCCAACCTTGAAGCGACTTTTGCACGGATGCGTGCAGAACGTGAACGGGAAGCAGCGGACGAGATCGCCCGCGGTGAAGAGGCTGCACAGCGTAAGCGCGCGCAGGCGGATCGTACCGTGGTGGAACTCGTGTCTGATGCGCAGCGTCAGTCTGAGATCACACGCGGTGAAGCGGACGCGGAGCGGAACGCGATTTTCGCACAGTCCTTTGGTGAAGATCCGGAATTCTTTGAATTCTACCGCTCGCTCAATGCCTACCGTGCGGCGCTGCAGTCCAACAACTCCACCATGGTGTTGTCGCCTGAGAGTGAATTCTTCAACTACTTCAAGGACGCGCAAGGCCGCTGATGCTGGGCGTTGCGCTTCTGGCCCTCGGGCTTGTGTTGATTGTGGAGGGGCTGGTGTACGCACTGGCCCCTTCGATTGTCGAAGACCTGCTTGCGATGCTGCGCGCGATCCCCGAGGCGCAGCGCCGCTATATGGGGCTTGCGGCGATGGCCCTTGGGCTGTTGCTGGTCTGGCTGGCCAAGGCGCTGGGCGCTTGAGCCGGTAAGCTGAAACGCAAAAGGCCGCGAGAATGTCTCGCGGCCTTTGTGATTTTTGGAGAGATGTCTCAGGGGCGTTCGATGGCGATTGCCGTGCCTTCGCCGCCGCCGATGCAGATCGCCGCGACGCCGCGCTTCAGGCCGCGTTTTTCCATGGCATTCAAGAGCGTCACCATAATGCGCGCACCGCTGGCCCCGATCGGGTGACCAAGCGCGCAGGCCCCGCCGTTTACATTCACGATATCGCGGCTCAGCCCCATTTCCTGCATGAAGGCCATCGGCACCACGGCAAAGGCTTCGTTGACCTCCCAGAGCTCAACGTCTTCTTTCTGCCAGCCGATTTTCTTCAAAAGCTTCTGAGCCGCAGGCACAGGAGCCGTGGTGAACAGGCCGGGCGCCTGAGCATGGCTGGCGTGCCCCACGATTTGGGCGCGCACCTTGAGACCCTGCGCTTCTGCGGCTTTCTCTGAGGCAATCACAAGCGCTGCCGCGCCATCGGAAATCGAAGAGCTGTTGGCGGGCGTGACCGTGCCGTCTTTACGGAAGGCCGGTTTCAGCTGCGGGATTTTGTCGGGGCGCGCGTTGCCGGGTTGCTCATCTTCGCTGATTTCCACGGTGCCTTTGCGCGTGCTCAGGGTGACCGGGGCGATCTCGCCCTCAAAAGCGCCTGACTTTTGCGCTTCCAATGCGTTGGAGAGCGATTGCAGGGCGTATTCATCCTGCGCCTCGCGGGTGAACTGAAAGCTCTCCGCGCAATCTTCGGCAAAGGTGCCCATCAGGCGGCCCTTGTCATAGGCATCCTCAAGACCGTCGAGGAACATGTGATCCACCACCTGCTGGTGGCCAATGCGTGCGCCGCCGCGCATTTTGGGCAGCACATAAGGCGCGTTGGTCATGCTTTCCATGCCGCCCGCGATCATGACGTCGCGATCTCCCAGAGCAACGGTGTCAAACGCCATCATCGCGGCTTTCATGCCCGAGCCGCACATCTTGTTCAGCGTTGTGGCGGGCACCTCTTCGCCCAGCCCGGCCTTAAAGCCCGCCTGACGCGCTGGAGCCTGGCCTTGGCCCGCAGGCAGAACGCAGCCCATGAGCACCTCTTCGGCGGTCTCTGTCCCGGCGTCTTTCAGGGCCGCTTTGATCGCGGTGCCGGCCAGTTCGGCTGCCTCCACACCGTCAAAAGCCCCTTGAAACCCTCCCATTGGCGTGCGCGCGGCGCCTGCAATCACTACTCTCCGCATCCCTTCGCTCCTCCTCCGCGATGTCTTTCACTATGTGCTTGGCTTTGACGGGTAATCTTTGCAAGGATGTTTCAGGATGATGAGTCAGAAAAGGCACGCCGATAAACAATTTGGACCGGCCTCCGCTCATAACTTGGTAACGAATTCCGAATAGTGTTTCCTGAGGACGAATGTTGAAGGAGACGTCTTATGAATCTGTCGAGTAAGGCAGAGGGCGGAGCACTTGTGGTGTCAGTTCACGAAGCGCGCATTGATGCGTCTGTTGCGATTCAGTTCAAGGATCGTATGCGGGAAGAAACCGAGAATGCTGAAGGGCGCGTGGTGCTAAATTTGTCCGAAGTAGACTTCATCGATTCGAGCGGTCTGGGCGCGATTGTCGCGGCCATGAAACAATTGGGCGGTGAAAACCCGCTGGAGCTCGCCGGGCTCAATGAGAATGTTGATAAGGTATTTCGTCTGACCCGCATGGATACGGTGTTCCGGATTCACGCGACGCTGGAAGAAGCCATCACCGAATAAGAAATCTTTGCAAAGTAGGGCACTCACACGCGTGACCAATTCGCAATCAGACATCCACATCGAGCTCGCAGGCACCCCGCAAGAGGTGCGCAATGCGCTCGAGACGCTGCGGCAGAAGCTGACAGCTGAGGAGTTTGCAGCCTGCAATGCGGGCGTGTTGGAATTGGTGCTGGCTGAAGTGCTGAACAATGTGGTCGAACATGCGCTGGCCGGACGCGAAGATGGCCAGATCGTGATCACCTGCAACTATGTCGAACAGTGCTGGAACGTCGAAGTGCGCGACAATGGCGCGGCGATGCCGGATGGGCAACTGCCCGCAGGCGTGATGCCCGAGGTGGACGGCGCCATGGAGGAGCTGCCGGAAGGTGGCTTTGGCTGGGGGCTGGTGCGCACGCTCGCCGAAGACATTGATTACAAACGCCGGGCCTCTGGGCACAACGCTTTGCGCTTCCGCGTGCCTGACTAAGCGCTCAGCTTTCACACACATCCCCATCTTTGCTTAAAATCGCAGGCCACTTTTTGGTGAGGCGGTTGCAAAGCGCGTCACGCTCCCTAACATCCGTTAACAAGTGAGGGAGAGTTCATGCGAGATTTTCATTTTCCGGGCCGTTCCGCCGTAATGGCGACCAACGGCATGTGTGCCACGTCCACGCCTCTGGCGGCAGAGGTGGCGGTCGATATCCTGCGCAAAGGCGGCAACGCGATGGATGCGGCCATCGCAGGATCTGTGCTGCTTGGGATTTGTGAGCCTGCGTCAACGGGGATTGGAGGCGATTGTTTTGCGCTGGTCTCACCGGCGGGCAGCAATGATGTTTTGGCCTTTAACGGATCTGGCCGCGCGCCTGCCGGAGCCAATGCCGCAGATCTGCGCGCGCGCGGGCTTGAGGCGGTGCCAATCTTTGGGGTGGAGGCTGTAACCATTCCCGGTGCGATTGACGGGTTTTGCACCTTGTCTGAGCGCTACGGCAATCTTGGGATTGCGGACAGTCTGGCACCGGTGATCCACTACGCCGAAGAGGGTATTCCGGTGGGGCCGCGCTCGGCCTTTGACTGGCAGCAAACCCAAGGCAATCTGCAAGGGCACGGGCGGCGGCATTATCTGAAAGACGGCAAGCCGCTGGTGAAAGGCGATATCTTCCGTGCGCCAGGGCAGGCGGAGGTGTTGCGTCGCGTGGCCGCGCAGGGGCGGGACGCATTTTACACCGGGGAGATCGCCGAGGATATGGTGGCCACCCTGCAGGCGATCGGCGGCACCCACACGCTTGAGGATTTTGCGGCCACTGCCGGGAATGACACAACCCCGATTGGTGGCACCTACAAGGGCGCTGAGCTGCTGGAGCATCCGCCAAACGGGCAGGGCGCAACGGCGATCCTGATGCTCAATATCCTCAATCATTTTGACATTGCGTCGATGGATCCTTTTGGGGTGGAGCGCACGCATATTGAGGCAGAAGCCGCCAAGCTGGCTTATGATGCGCGCGACCGCCTGATTGCTGACCCGGACACCACCGCCCGCACCGAGCATATGCTGTCGCTGAAGACTGCGGAAAAGCTGGCCGCGTTGATTGATCCTAAGCGGGCGATGGCCGCTGCTGCGCCGCTGACGGAGGCGGTGCATAAGGACACAGTGTATCTGACGGTTGTGGACAAAGATGGCATGGCGGTGTCGATGATCTATTCGATTTTCCATGCCTTTGGATCGGGCATTGCCTCTGACAAATTCGGGATCCTGATGCAGAACCGGGGCGGGGGCTTTACCCTGAAAGAAGGTCATCCGAATGAGATGCTCGGTGGCAAACGTCCGATGCATACGATCATTCCGGGGATGGTGCGGCGGGACGGCCGTGTGGAAATGCCCTTTGGTGTGATGGGGGGGCATTATCAGCCCAACGGGCATGCGCGCGTGCTGTCCAACATCGAAGACTTCGGCATGGATCCGCAGGCCGCGCTGGATGCGCCACGGTCCTTCATTGAAGATGGAGAGCTGAAACTGGAGCGCGGCTACAGTGATGCGGTGAAGCAGGGGCTCGCGGATCTGGGGCACAATGTGGTGGTGCCTGCGATGCCGATTGGCGGCGCGCAGGCCATTCGCATTCATGCCTCAGGCGTTCTGGAAGGGGCGTCTGATCCGCGTAAAGACGGGGCAGCAATCGGGTATTAATCATGGCCATCACACCAATCAAAACACTTGTGGAGAACGCCAAGGCGGACATTCGGACGCTGTCGCAGGAAGAGGCCGCCGAGATGGTGGCCGCAGGCGAGGCGCTGTTTGTCGACATCAGGGATCCGCGTGAACTGGCGCGCGATGGGCGCATTGAAGGCGCCTTTCATGCGCCGCGCGGCATGCTGGAATTCTGGATTGCGCCAGACAGCCCTTACCACAAAGAGGAGCTGGCAACCGACAAGACGCTGATCCTCTATTGCGCCAGTGCCTGGCGCTCAGCGCTTTCAGTGAAGGCGCTGCAGGACATGGGTGTCGAGAATATCGCAGAAATGGAAGGCGGCTTTGGCGCATGGAAGAAACGCGGCGCGCCGATTGTCACCGAGTAAATAAAAACGCCGGGTCAGGTGGCCCGGCGTCGCTTCATGTGCGTTTGGCAAATGTCAGTTCAGTGCGAAATGCAGCGGGTAGGAGCCGTCTTCAAACGGGCCGAACATCTCATCCAGATCCGGATGGGTCACAGGCTCGCCGGAATAGTCCGCAATCAGGTTCTGCTCTGACACATAGGCCACATAGTAGCTTTGTTCGTTTTCAGCCAGCAGATGATAGAAAGGTTGCTCTTTCGCAGGGCGGCTGTCCTCGGGAATGGCTTCGTACCACTCTTCGGTGTTGGCAAATTCTGGATCAACATCAAACACCACACCCCGGAAAGGATGCTTGCGGTGACGGACCACTTGGCCAAGGTAATATTTCGCGCGTGTTTTTAACATGTGTTGCAGGCCCTACTCCTCAAAGTTAGACCCTGCAAGGGGGCTTTGTCCAACTTTAGCCGAATTTTAGCGGGAAACAGTCTGTGAACCTAATCTTAACAGTGTTGGAAATTGTCGCGCCGGTGTTCCTGGTTGCGGGGGTTGGATTTGCCTGGGTCAAGGCCGGTTTTGAATATAGAATTCAATTTGTTACGCGCCTTGGCGTGAATTTGGCGGTGCCCTGTCTGATCTTTACGGCGCTGATGAAAACGGAGGCGGATCTTGGCGATTTGGCGCGCCTTACGGCGGCTGGATTTGCGGGATATTTTACGACCGGCACGCTGGGCTGGCTGCTCCTGAAGCTCGTCGGATTGGACCTGCGGACCTATCTTGCACCGTTCATTTTTGGCAATACCGGCAACCTTGGCGTGCCGCTTGCGCTTTTTGCCTTTGGTCAGGCCGGGCTTGAAGCCTCAGTCGTGCTTTTGGCGGTCACGGCGCTCTTGTCCTTCACCTGGGGCATCTGGATCGTGGCGGGCGAGGGGGCATTGGGCAAAATGGTGCAGGAACCGATGATCTGGGCCACTTTGCTGGGCGCGCTGTTTCTCTACATGGGCTGGGAGACGCCCGATTTTATGACCAACACGCTTGATTTGATCGGGCAGATGGCCATCCCGCTTATGTTGCTGACACTTGGGGTTGCCGTGGCGCGGCTGACACCCGGTCGGGTCATGATTGCGGTCTGCCTGTCGGTTGTGAAGTTTCTGGCCTGTGCCGCGATCGGTTGGGGAATCGCCTCGCTGTTTGGGCTCTCGGGCCTTTTGCTGGGCGTTTTGGTGTTGCAGTTGGCGATGCCTGTGGGGGTCAGCAGCTATCTTCTGGCGGAGAAATATGAGGCGGATGCGGATGCGGTTGCGGGCTTTGTGGTGGTTTCCACTGTGGCGTCGGTGATTGGGTTACCGCTCCTGTTAACCTTGTTGTTATAACGTCCAATTGTGATTTACCGCCGCACTGGAAATCCGGTAGACTGACAAAAAAGACAATATGAAATAGCGAGAGGCAGATGAGCAGACTTCTCTTCGCGCTGGTGCTTTTGGGCTTTGTGGCTGCGTGTAGCAGCACCGATACCCGCGCGCCCAGCAATTTGGAAAACGCTTGTGCGATTCTGAAAGAACGGCCGCACTTCAAGCGCGCGTTCACTACCACTCAACGCAAGTGGGGTGTTCCGGTGCATGTGCAGATGGCTGTGCTGTATCAGGAGAGCAAATTCATCGGCAATGCGCGGACACCGCACAAATATGCGCTGGGTGTGCTGCCGATGGGCCGTCAGAGCAGCGCCTATGGCTATGCGCAGGCGCTGGACGGCACCTGGGATGAATATAAGCGCGAGACCCGCAGCCGGGGTGCGCGGCGCGATGACATTCGCGACGCCACTGATTTTATGGGCTGGTACATGAATGAATCGCGCGACCGCAACGGCGTGTCCCTGCATGACGCGCGTGCGCAGTACCTGAACTACCACGAAGGTCATACCGGCTACGCGCGCGGCAACTATCGCAATAAGCCTTGGCTGACGCGGATTGCCGATGATGTGGCCAGCCGCTCGGCACGCTACCAGCAGCAGCTGAAGAGCTGTTCGCGGATCTGGTAAGCGAAACGCCAAACTTTCAAGCAAGACACACGTTTCACAGCGCCTTTCGGGGCGCTGTTTTGCTTGGTTGGCTGAGTTTGATTTTGAAGCGTTGACAATTCCGACTAAAATAGTCAGAAAGAGGTCAGCCACCCGATGGGAAGCCGAACACCGCAATTGATGGAGCGTCCCATGACCATGCAAACTCAGACCACCGACTACACAAATGCGATGCCAGTGCACGATGCACGTATCCTGACCGGGGAAAACGGCCTGGCGCACATTCGCCTGAATGACCAGCTCTATACGCTGCGCATCACCCGCGCAGGAAAATTGATTCTGACCAAATGAGCGGCGCGATGACACGCGGAGCGCAGCGCGTCGGGTTGCTCGAAGATCTCAACGATGTAGAGCGATTGGCCGTGCGGTGGTTGCGCCATTGGGAGCGTGATCCCGAGGGGCAGGCCGCTTTGCAGAACAGTTTGGGTATGGCTCTGGGGCCGGAGCGCGCCCGTAATGTGAGCGGTGTGTTTGCTGATTTGATGCAGGTTGGTCACCAGTTTGGCCGCCGTCCTCTGTGCCGTCACGGGCTCTATTGCAACTGTCTGGGGGCCGATGAGGCGGTGTTTGCGCATCTGATTGAGGCGGCGTCAAACGGGGAAAACGAGGATGCCGCGCTGCTGGCGTCGTTGATCGTGCGCCCGGATATGGCCCTTTGTTTTTCGGGACTTGCCGCAGAATTTGGCATTGCGCTGGCGGCGTTCACGCGGGCCGTGCCCAAGCCAAAGCGACGCCCTGTGCCCAAACGGCCTTCGCTAAAGGCAGAGACGCAAACCGCTGCCTCTCACACTTTGCACTGATGTCGAAGGGCTCAGCCCTTCGCCCTTCCTAAAATATCACGCCGGTTCACGGGCAATTGTGCCAACGCGGCGGTCAGGTGGTTGAAACCTGCCCCCGAAGAGCACATGCTTTGTACAGACGACAGGCTTGGCCTGTCTGGTTATGAAACACCAAAGGAGAACCGACCGTGTTTTCTGACACACTCACGGACACACGTCCTACTCACGCCTTTTGGCGTATGACTTGGTTGATGCTTCTGGCTGCTGCGCTTTATGTGGCGCAATCTCTCACCGCGCTGGCCCAGAACGACCGTCCCGTCAGCTTTGCAGAGCTTGCCGAACAGATCAGCCCTTCTGTGGTGAACATCACCACCTCCACTGTGGTGGCTGGGCGCACAGGCCCGCAGGGCATCGTGCCTGAGGGCTCCCCGTTTGAAGATTTCTTCCGCGAATTTCAGGATCGCCAGCAGGGGCAGGGCGACCGCCCGCGCCGCAGCTCTGCGTTGGGCTCGGGGTTTGTGATCTCTGAAGACGGCTTTGTGGTGACAAACAACCACGTGATCGAAGGCGCAGATGAAATCCTCGTTGAGTTCTACTCCGGCGAGGAGCTGCCCGCCAAGGTGATCGGCACCGACCGCAACACCGACATTGCGCTGCTGAAAGTGGACTCTGACGAGCCGCTGGAATTTGTGGAATTCGGCAACAGTGACGCGGCCCGCATTGGCGATTGGGTTATGGCCATGGGCAACCCGCTGGGGCAGGGCTTCTCTGTGTCGGCTGGCATTGTGTCGCAGCGCGGCCGCGCATTGTCCGGCGCTTATGACGATTACATTCAGACCGACGCGGCGATCAACCGCGGCAACTCCGGTGGCCCGCTGTTCAACATGGATGGCGAAGTGATCGGCGTGAACACCGCGATTTTGTCCCCCAATGGTGGCTCGATCGGCATCGGCTTTTCCATGGCGTCCAATGTTGTGACCCGTGTGGTGGATCAGCTGCAGGAATTTGGCGAAACCCGCCGCGGCTGGCTTGGCGTGCGCATTCAGGATGTGACCGAAGACATGGTTGAAGCGGTTGAAGGCCTGAAAAACGCAGCCGGTGCGATGGTCACCGATGTGCCGGAAGGTCCGGCGTTGGAAGCTGGCATGCAGTCTGGCGACGTGATCCTGAGCTTTGATGGCGATGAGGTGGCCGATGTGCGCGGTCTGGTGCGCAGCGTTGGCAACACCAATGTTGGCAAAACCGTAGACGTTGTGGTGCTGCGTGACGGCTCTGAGGTGACGCTTGCGGTCACTCTGGGGCGTCGTGAAGAAGCCGAAGGCGCGGTGCCAGCGAGCCAGCCGGCCCCGTCTGAGGAGCCGAAGGAAAAAGAAATCCTTGGCCTCACCGTGACCACGCTGACCGATGAGATGCGCACCGAGATGGAGCTGTCTGACAGCACCGAGGGCTTGGTTGTGACCAATGTGGATGAGACCTCCAAGGCCTTTGAAAAAGGGCTGCGGTCTGGCGATGTGCTGACCGAGGCTGGCCAGCAGAAGCTGCGCTCCATCGATGATCTGGAAGATCGCATCCAAGAGGCAAAAGACGCCGGGCGCAAATCTCTGCTGCTGTTGGTGCGTCGCGCCGGTGAGCCACGTTTCGTTGCGCTCAACATTCAGGACTAACGCAACTCACAAAGATCTTAAGGGCGCCCGCTGCGGCGCCCTTTTTTGTTGCTAGGACGCTTCAAGCGTCTCGCGCGGTACCGCGATCAGGCCAAGCCGCCGTGCGCTCTCAATAGAGAGGATGGCGCTGTCCAGCCCTCCGGCCTTTTGGTAGCGCTGGATCGCGGCGCGGGTGCGCCCGTCAGGGGTTCCGCTGATGCCGCCAAAATAGAGCCCGCGCACCTTGAGTGCCCGCTGAACCGAGGCGGTGAACTCTTCGGTCCAGACCTCAGGGCAGGGCGTTTCAAACCAAAGCTCGCGCCGTTCGCGCACGATACGCTGCTGGGTTTCGGTGCGGAAAATGCCGGGGGCCAAGACGGTGCCATCGGCAAGCACCTCGGGCGGTTGCACCATGATTTGATTGCTGACCGTTTCCACGACCGCTGGCGTGACATCACGCCCCCAGCAACTGCCGGCCCGTGCACTGGGCGGTGTGCCGCTTTCTCCGGCGCGAATGATCTCCGGCGCGCTGCGCGCTGCGAGGTAAGGGGAGTCCACAGCACTCGGATCGCAGCCGCCGTGAAACATCAGCGCGCTGAGGGCTGTCGCCAGGGCGACAGGTCTGAGAGTTGTGAAAACGGGCATGCTCGGGCCTCTTTGTTTGACCCCTTTGTAACCTGTTTTGCGGCTTAGCGAAACTCTGTCCTGCGGCGCATAGGCGCGGACCTGTGGCATTTCGCGCGCAAACAGATGGGCAAAATGCATGATATGCCTCAAAGGCACGCATTTTATGGCGCGAAAGGGGCTGGAAGCAGCGCCCGCCGTTGACTAACTAGGGATGCGAACAGTTTTTGAGAGGAGCCGCCAGACATGGCAAAAATTACCTATGTCGAGCATAATGGAACCGAACACGTGGTTGAGGTCGCCAATGGCCTGACCGTGATGGAAGGCGCACGCGACAACAATATTCCGGGCATTGAGGCAGACTGTGGTGGTGCCTGCGCCTGTTCGACCTGCCATGTCTATATTGACGACGCTTGGGTTGAGAAGCTCCCCGCGAAAGACGACATGGAAGAAGACATGCTGGATTTTGCCTTTGAGCCGAACCCAACCACCTCCCGTCTGACCTGCCAGATCAAGGTAACCGATGCGCTGGATGGCCTTGTGGTCAAAATGCCGGAAAAACAGATCTGATGTCTGCTGTGATGTCTGTCGTGGCGCAGAGGGGGCAAAGGCCCTCTTGGCGCGTGCTCTGCGGCTCTCTGAGCTTGGTGGCAACACTGATCAGTGCGGGCGGCGCCACGGCGGACATCACTTCGGCACGCTACACAGATGAGACCACGCGCTATGCGCATGGTGTTCTGGGGGACGCCATTGAGTATGGCGCCCTTGAGATGATCACCGATACGCAGAAAACCCTGCGCATCACATTGCCTGAACATCTCGTTTTTGAAGACATTGCACCGCGATTGTTGGATGTGGATGGCGACGGCAGCCGCGAAGTCATCGTGGTGGAGAGCAGCCAGACCAAAGGCGCGCGGCTGGCGATCTATGATGCGGCGGGGCTCCGAGCCGCCACGCCGCATATTGGCACCCGCAACCGCTGGCTGGCCCCGATTGGCGCTGCTGATCTTGATGGGGACGGGCATGTGGAAATCGCCTATATCGACCGCCCGCATCTGGCCAAAACGCTGCGCGTGTGGCGGTTTGAAGACAATCAATTGACCGAAGTTGCCACGCTGACAGAGCTGACCAATCACCGCATCGGAGAGGACTTTATCTCCGGTGGTGTCAGGGACTGTGGCTCGGGAGTTGAGTTAATCACCGCCGACGCCACTTGGCGCAAGGTTATGGCAACGCAGCTCAGAGGCGCGCGCCTTCAGACCCGTGCCATCGGTGCTTTCAAAGGGCCTAAGTCCTTTGAGGCGGCACTCGCCTGCGCACCCCTCTGAGCCGCTTGCCGTGGGCAGAAGGCCTCAGCGTGCGCCGAGACCCATCTGCATCAGCGTCTTACGGACCGGACCCATCGCATAGAGCGCGTTCAGACCCATGGCGCGGGCATTGCGCAGGGGCTGCGCTTCGGCCATGGAGGCGCGGTTCAAAAGGTCGATGCCCTGCACCCGCAGCTTGATCTCCGTGTGCCGCTTGCGGTGATAGCTTGCCAGCATCGCGGCGCTGCCGAGGTTCGCAGGATCGGATTTGGCCAGATCGAGCAAGACGCGCATGTCCCCAAGGCTCATGTTCAGCCCCTGAGCGCCAATGGGTGGCACCACATGCGCGGCTTCGGCTACAAGTGCGAGGCGTTCGCCGTCCAGACGTTCTGCGGATTGGGAGATGATCGGCCAGATGGTGCGGTTTGACGCCAGCGTGAGCGGGCCAAAGAGGCCACAGCTGCGCTCGGTCATCTCCGCCTCAAAGGCCTCTTTCTCCATGGTCAGGAGAGCATCAGCGCGCGGGCCGCGTTCCATCCAGACAAGGGCGGAAGACGGCATGCCGTTGTAGTCCGGCAGCGGCACCAGTGTGAACGGGCCGCCGGAGCGGTGAATTTCCGTAGAGACATTTGCGTGGGGGATCGGATGTGTCACCGCCAGAGCCAGCGCTTTCTGGCCGTAGCGGATGGTTTTTACATCAATGCCCGCGGCCTTGCGCATGGGCGAATTGCGCCCGTCTGCGGCAATCACCAGTTTGGCGCGGGTCTGGCTGCCATCGGTCAGGCCGACGCGGGCTTCATTGGTGCGGGTGAAGAGGCTCTGGGTGCCACAGCCAAGGCGCAGATCGACAGTTTCGAGGTCTTGCAGGCGGGCGAGCATTTCGCGGCGCAGCAGCCAGTTTGGCAGGTTCCAGCCAAAGGGCAGATCAGAGAGGTCTGAGGCGTCAAAATCTTTGACGATGCGCGGCTCGGCAACCTCGCCGCCTGCATCCACGATTCGCATGACCTGAAGCGGGGCGGCGTGGTCTTCCAGCCGCGCCCAAAGGCCGGCTTCATCCAGAAGGCTGCGCGCCGGCTGCAAAAAGGCGGTGCTGCGCATGTCAGCACCAGCCGCATCCCGTTCTGTGATCGGGGGCGTCGGGTCCACGCATTGCACGGAGAACCCGGCGCTGCCAAAGGCGGCGGCTGCGGTCAGCCCGGCGATGCCGCCACCGGAAATAAGAATGTCCACTTGGGTGTTGTTGGTCATGGCTGCGCCTCCTGGCGCGCAACATACGCCCGCGCGGGGCGGGTTCCAAGTGGGCGGGTTGTCACCCTCTGGAGATCAGAACCAGTGCCAGGAAAATCACTGGAACCGCGCCCACGGCCGGGATGTAGAGGCCCGGAATGCCGAACAGAGCAATGGAGGTGCCCCAAAGCGCAACCAGCAGCGCAACAATGGCATAGACCCAGCCCGCCCCGGTGATTTCAGCACCGTGGTCGTCGGCATGGGAGTGGGTGGTCAGATCGGAGGCATCTGCAAGGCTCATGGAAGTGTCCTGTTCACGACTGCCGCAGGCGGCAGATAAATTGGAGGAGGCGCGCCGCAAAGCGGCAGCGATTGCTGCGCAACAGCAGGCATCTTTCCAGAGTTTGGAAATCTGTCCGGGAATCTGTCCTGTCGCGCCGTCTGACATATGCATCCCGGGATCGGGCGAAAGCGGTCAGAGTGTCGCAGGTAAAGCGCTCAGAGCAGCTTTGCAAGAAATCCGGTGAGGTCGTCCGTGTGGAAGTGAATATGAGATTCTTCCAAAGAATCAGGGGCTACATGCACGGTGCGCATGCCCATGTCATGAGGCGCCCGCAGGTTTCGCGGGTCGTCTTCAAACATCGCAGCGTCATGTGTTGTGAGGCCATCTTTGCTGAAAATTGTCTCAAACGCCGCGCGTTCGGGCTTGGGCAGAAAGTCGGCATGCTCCACGCCGTAGATGGCATCAAAGAGCCCCTCAAGGCCACGGGCGGCAAGCACGCGCTCGGCATAGGGCGCGGTGCCATTGGTGTAGACGATGCAACGGCCCGGCAGCGCCTTGATATGGGAGGCCAGCGCCGCGTCCGGCTCCAGATGGTCCAGCGAAATGTCGTGAACATCCACAAGATAAGGCGCAGGGTCCACGTCATGCTCGCGCATCAGGCCTGTGAGCGTTGTGCCATAGCGCGCCCAATACTCTTTGCGCATCCGATCTGCGGTGTCGCGATCCACCCCAAGCGTGGCCATGACATAGTCGGTCATGCGCACTTCGATCTGATCAAACAAGCGTGCCTGAGGCGGATAGAGGGTGTTGTCGAGATCAAACACCCAGGTGGTGACATGGGAAAAAGCATCTTTAGGCATAAAGGCGTGATACGCGCGGGGCGTCCTCTGTGCAATGGGGGAGCGTTTGTCGCCTTTGGCGGGGTTGCATCACCTTGGGGGCTGCGCGATGCTGGCCCGCACAACGAAGCAAAGGAAGCTGCCCGATATGTCCCAAAGCGCTCGCCCGAATAAGGACGCCTACACGCTTATTCTGGAGGCCATTGATGTGGGGGTCTACAAACCGGGGGACCGGCTGGTGGAAAGCGATCTGGCCGAGAAGTTTGGCATGTCGCGCACCCCGATCCGCGAGGCGCTGCAGCGGCTGGAGACCCAGTCTCTTCTGGCACGTGACGGGCGCAGCCTGATTGTGAACTCACTGGATCACAACCAGATGGCGGAGCTCTATGTGGTGCGCAGCGAGCTTGAGGGGCTGGCAGCCCGTCTGGCTGCGCGTCACGCCACCCAGGAAGAGGTGCGCGTGCTGCGAGATATGGTGGAGGCCGATCAGGCACGGGTGGATGACCCCTCTGCCTTGGCGCGGTCCAACCGGCGGTTTCACAAGCAGATCCATCTGGCCAGCCACAACCGGTATTTGGTGCAGCAGCTCGACCTTGTGCATCGCTCTATGGCTTTGATGGCGACCACCTCCATTGCCGTGGAAGGGCGGGGCGAGGACACGATTGTGGAGCATCAGGCCATTGTGGATGCGATCACAGCCGGTGATGGGGACGCGGCAGATGAAGCGCTGCGTGCCCATATTTCAACGGCCTTTGTCACGCGCCTGAAGCAGGAAAACGAGAGCTGATTTAGATCTCCGCTGTGTCTGGATGCGGAGCCTCCACACCGTGGGAGATGCCTTCCGCGGTGCGACCATGGCGGGTTTTGTCCCAATAGAACGGCGCCACGGCGATTTCGATCATGCCTTTGAACGCCGCCAGCGTGGCGAGCGGGAAATAGATCAGCATCGCGAATATCCACTTGTAGAGCCGTGGCCGTTTGGTTTTGGCAACAGCAGCAATCCAGATGGCGCCATTTGTTGCGGCGGCGGTCAGCAAAAGCGCCGTGATGGCGGTTTGCATGTTGGGGGGCAGATGGTCGATCAGTGGCGCAGGCAGGCCAAAGGCCGCCCCCCAGAGCAGCCAGAGCAGCGGGGCCAGTAAGAATTGGCTGAGGCTGCACAGGAAGATTAGCTGGAATCCCACAAACCCTCGCAGCCCCAAAGACTGCAAAAGCTGCCGGGGCTGGCGCATGTGGACAATGTAGGTGGCCGCATAGCCTTTGAGCCACCGGGACCGCTGGCGAATCCAGGCAATGGGCGCGCAATTGGCTTCTTCCTGGGTGACACTGTCCAGCAGTTCGGTGCGGTAGCCGTGACGGGCAAGGCGGATGCCGAGGTCTGCGTCTTCTGTCACGTTGTGGCTGTCCCAACCGCCGAGGGCATCCAGAATGGCGCGCCGGAAAAACAGCGTGGTGCCGCCCAGAGGGATCGCAAACCCCAACTTTGAAAGGCCTGGCAGCACCAACCGGAACCAGGCGGCATATTCGATGGTAAAGCAGCGCGAGAGCCAGTTGGTGTAGGGGTTGTAGTAGTCCAGCGTGCCTTGCAGGCAGGCCACATCCGGAGCCGCGCGTGCGAAGTGGGCCGCGACTTTTTCCAGTTGATCACTGGCCGGGGCATCCTCGGCGTCCCAGGCACCAATGATGTCGCCGCGACAAAACGGGAGCGCGTAGTTCAGGGCGCGGGGCTTGGTGGTGATGCCGGAACCTGCCGGGACTTCGACAACGCGCATCCAACGGGGCAATCGTGTTTTGGCAATGGCCGCGCGGGTTTGGGTGTCTTTCTCTTCCAGTACCAGCACGATTTCCAGCAGCGCGCGCGGGTAGGTGAGATGGGTGAGCCTTTGGATAAGTGCCGATGCGATTTCCGGCTCGTCAAAGAGGGGCACCAGTACAGAAATGCGGGGGAGAGGTTGCGGGATCGCAGTTGGCGGGGCGGTTTCGGGGAGCGCATTTTTAGCGGTCGGGTCGCGCGCAGAAACGGCCGCTTGGTAGAGGGCTGCAAGGCGCAAAAAAATCGCACCCATCAGGGTGAGCAATGTCCAAAAAAGAAGCGTGTCGCGCAGGAGTGTCGGGAAAGCCGCCGCGAGACCGGCAATCAATGTCAGGACCGCCAGCAAGATCGCCGTTTTGCCTTTGCGTGCATTACCGAGCGTGCGGCAGCTTTCTGCCTCCGCCACGCTGGTTTCTGCACGATGGGTCAGAGATTTGCGATGAAAGAGCGCGATGTGATGTTCAATGTCGCGACGGCTCGCAACAGCAAAGAGCGCGGATTTCAGAGGATCGGGCAGGGCGCCGCGCAGTGTTTCCAGCGCTTGCGGGCGGCCTGTCAGAAGGATCACCGTTTCGCCAAGCCGCGCCCATGGCAACACGCTGTGCTGCAGACAAAATTCCGGAGGTAGGAGCATGGCCAGCTCCGCAGCGGGCGGCGTTCGACTGAGATCGACCTGCCGCAGATCATGGCGTTCGGCCAACAGGGCGCGCATTGCCGGCTCTGAAATCCAGCCGCGCGCCGTTAATATCTCGGGGAGGGAGGCGTCCCACTGGGCTTCGTGTTGAAGAGCGTAAAACACCTGCCACGGTGTCACCGTATTTCGCTCGATCAGAGCACGCGCCAGGGGAAGGCGCGCGCTCTGTCGCGTGAGCGGTGGTGCCGAAAGTTTTTGCAGTCGTGCGGCTGCCATGTCGCCCACCTGCTTTGTTTCGCAGTTTCAGGCTGCGCCTTTATGGTTAACAGGTGGTTAACGAGATCGTCTTTGACGGGCAAAAAGTTAAAAAACCCGGCCTGCGGTGCAGATCGGGTTTGAATGTATTTAGAGCCTTGAGGGCGAGGTCAGGCGCGTGCTGCCATCGCCGCTGCAAAGTTCTCAAACAGGTAGAAGCTGTCCTGCGGGCCGGGGCTGGCTTCTGGGTGGTGTTGCACCGAGAAGACCGGGCGGTCGGCCATGCGGATGCCACAGTTTGAGCCGTCAAACAGCGACACGTGGGATTCCACCACGCCTTCGGGCAGGGTTTGGCCGTCGACGGCAAAGCCGTGGTTCATGGAGGTGATTTCCACTTTGCCGGTGTCGTGATCCTTCACCGGGTGGTTTGCGCCGTGGTGGCCGTGGTTCATTTTCACGGTCTTGGCGCCAAGCGCGAGGGCGAGCATCTGGTGGCCCAAGCAGATGCCGAATACCGGGATGTCTGCTTTCAGAACGTCCTGGATCATCGGGACCGCGTATTCCCCCGTGGCGGCCGGGTCACCGGGGCCGTTGGACAGGAACACACCGTCCGGGCCATGGGCGAGCACCTCTTCGGCGGTCGCGGTGGCTGGCAGTACGGTCACGTCACAGCCCACAGAGGCGAGGCAGCGCAGGATGTTGCGTTTGGCGCCAAAGTCCACGGCAACCACTTTGTGCTTGGGCGCGGTTTGGGTCGGGTACCCGTCTGGCCATGCCCACCGCATCTCGTCCCAGCGGTAGCTTTGTGCGCAGGTCACTTCTTTGGCCAGATCAAGACCTTCAAGACCAGAGAAAGCACGTGCCTTGGCGATCAGCGCTTCGGTGTCAAAGTTGCCATTCGGGTCATGGGCCAGCGCCACATGTGGCGCACCCTGCTGGCGGATCGCGCGGGTCAGACGGCGGGTGTCGATGCCGCCAATGGCGATGCGGCCGCGTGCGGCAAGCCAGTCGGAGAGGGTTTCAACAGAGCGCCAGTTGGAGGGCGCGGTCGGGTCCCATTTCACGACCATGCCTTCGGCCACCGGATCCCCGGTTTCATCATCTTCCGGGTTCACACCGGTGTTGCCGATGTGGGGGAAGGTGAAGGTGACTACCTGGCCTGCATAAGAGGGGTCGGTCATGATTTCCTGATAGCCGGTCATCGCGGTGTTAAAGCAGAGCTCCGCGACAGTTTCGCCGGTGGCCCCAAAGCCACGTCCGTAAAACAGAGTGCCATCAGCAAGCGCGAGGCAGGCGGTCGGGTGATCGGGGGTCGATGCGGTCATGGGCGAGTCTCCGGCTGGCAAATTGGCCGATGCATATGTCGCCGCACGGCGGGCGTCAAGCAATTCTATGGCGAAGCGAAGCCCTTGTTTTAGGGGGTTTGGACAAAAAAATCCCGCTGTTGCGAGTCAGTTTACGTTTCTGTAAGGTCGCAGGCTTGTGTTTGACAGCAATTGGCAAGATGAATGGCACTCAGAGACGACATCAATAGCGCATTGAAACAAGCGATGCGTGACCGAGCCGCTGACCGGCTTTCGACATTGCGCCTGATCATGGCAGCGATCAAAGATCGTGACATTGCAGCGCGGGGCGAAGGTGACGACAGCGCCGGTGTGGGCGACGGGGAAATCCTGTCGATCCTGGCCAAAATGGTCAAACAGCGTCAGGAAAGCGCGCGCACCTATGAAGAAGGCGGGCGTCTGGATCTGGCGGAGCGGGAACTGGGCGAAATCCCGGTGATCGAAGAGTTCCTTCCCAAACAGCTCAGCGATGACGAGATCACTGCGGCGATCACGGCGGCAATGTCCGAAGTGGGCGCTGAGTCGATCCGTGACATGGGCAAAGTCATGGGCGCCCTGAAGGCCAAATATACCGGCCAGATGGATTTTGGCAAAGTGGGGCCAAGAGTGAAGGACCAGCTGAGCAACAGCTGATCCCTGTAACGTATTTCGCTAAGTCAGATTGGCTTAGCTGCGAGGCCAGAGCATCGGGAACCAGTCTTCCCGAAGTTTCTGGCCTTCTTGCATTTCGTGGCCCGGAAACGGCGGTGAGGTGCGGCCCGGACGCTCCACATAGCGCGCATCATCCCCCAGCAGACGCAAAGAGAAGGCACGGCGACGGGAGGTGGCGGTGTTGCCACGCGCGCCATGCAGGATGTGGTAGTTGAACGCCACCGCATCGCCGGGCTCCATTTCCCATTCCAGCACGCGCATGCCCTCGGCATCCGGATCGGGGATCGGCATATAGTCGTCCTCATTGGGGAAGAAGCTTTCCTCAGAGACCCAGCGGGTGGGCAGGACCGGCTTCTCCCATTTGTGGCTGCCTGCCACCATGCGCAGAGTGGCGTCTTTTACCGGATCCAGCGGGGACCAGAAGCTGATGGTCTGGCTGCCCTCGACGAAATAGTACGGCCCGTCGGTGTGCCATGGGGTCGCCATGGAGGTGCCGGGCTCTTTCACAAGCACGTGGTCGTGAAACATCTGCACGGTCTGTGACTGCATCAGCTGTGCGGCGATCTCGGCGGCCTGGGAGGTTTCGATGACCTCCTGAAATTCCGGAATGCGCTGCCAGTTGCAGTAGTCATCAAAGAAACGACCGGTTTCTCCGGCTTTCTCGTTGTTGGATGCAAAGGGGCCGGGGGCGTCGATATTGCGGGCCACGCCCGCGCGCAATGCCTCTACATGATCGGCAAACAGCCCTCTGATCAGCACGACACCGTCGGTCTGAAAAGTGTCGATATCGGATTGGGTGATCTGCGCCATGTTGGCCTCCTGGTAGTCTTGCGCCTGCACGGTGGTGCAGGCGCACAGAAGGGTCAAGCGGATTTCAGATCTGGGTGGCGTGCAGGCGCAGAGACTGCGCAATTTCCATCAAGCGCGGGGCCAGATCTTTCTCCATCCGCTCTCGTGTCAGGAAGGGGGCGGGGCCACCCAAGTTGAGGGCCAGATCCGGAGAGGCATCGCTTTGCACCGGAAAAGGCACGGCAATGGAATGCACGCCTTCGTGCCAGTCGCCATAGTTTCCGTAAAACCCTTTCTCGGCAATCTGGCGTTCCGCATCTTTGATGCCCTCAAGTATTGAGGGCCACCGTTCGGGGCCATGGTGGATGGCCAGTGTTTCCAGAATTTCGGCGCGTTCTTCAGGCTGGCATCCCGCAATATAGGCGCGGCCCATGGCGGAGCGGGCGAGAGAGATACGCGAACCGACACCGAGTTGCAGGGACATCATCCCTTTCTCCGCGCGCGCGCAGGCCAGATAGGTCACCGTGTGCTCGTCGCGCGCACCCAGCGCCACCTGCACCCCGTCACCCGCGTAGTCGGCGAGCCGCTGCATGTGCTCTTTGGCGGCATCGCGGATGGGCATGCTGCCAAGGCAGGCAAATCCGAGGCTGAGCGCAGGCACCCCGATGCGGTAGCGTCCGGTCTGTTCATCATAGAGCAGATAGCCGGTTTGCAGCAGCGTGTAGGTCAGGCGGGAGACGGTGGAGTTGGGCAGGCCGGTGCGCTCGGCCAGCTCTCGGTTGGACAGCCCCATGCGGTCGCGTGGACGGAAGCAACGCAGCACCTCCAACCCTCTGGAGAGGGCGGTGACAAACTGGCGGTCGGCCTCGGGCGCTTGGCTGGCGTCGCTGGTCGCTAAGGAACGTTTTCTCATGCAAAGGGGCCTATTTCCGCATTGTGGAATTTTCTATGCGTCATGTCAGGTCTTTCCACAAGACCTTGCCTGCGCCTGATTTGGGCAAAGCGTCCACAAATTCCACGATAGAGGGGCATTTGTAAGCGCTCATCTGGGTTTTGCACCATGCGATCACGCTTTCTTCGGTCAGCGTGCCGCGTGCTTCCGGCTGGGTGACCACCACGGCTTTCACGCATTCGCCACGCCGCGCGTCTTTGGCGCCGATCACGCAGGCCTCGGCGATCTCCGGGTGGTGCAGCATCAGCATTTCAATCTCGGCGGGCCAGACTTTGAAACCGGCGGCGTTGACCATGCGTTTGACCCGGTCGACCATAAAGAAATAGCCCTCGGCGTCACGATACCCAATGTCGCCTGAGCGGAAGAAAGGCACGCCGTCAATCTCGACAAAGGCCTCTTCGGTTTCATCAGGGCGTTGCCAATAGCCGATGAAGTTTTGCGGGGCATGCATGACAATCTCGCCAACCTCGCCATGGGGCAGTTCAGTGTCGCCGCCAATCTCAAGCACGCGGCTGTCTACCTCAAAAATCGGCTGGCCCAGACATTGGCGTTTGGGAGCGTCAATCGGGTTCACATGGGTGGCGGCCATGGTTTCTGAGAGGCCATACCCTTCGACATAATCCAGCCCTGTCATGTCATAGAGCTTTTTGGCGATGGCTTCGGGCATCGCCGCGCCGCCGCCGCCGATCATCTCAAGGCTTGAGAGGTCATAGCTGTCAAATTTCGGGTCGTTCACCAGATCAATGGCCATGGTGGAGATCGACCGCCAGCGGGTGATGCGATAGCGCTCAATCAGCCCCGCAGCCAGGGAGGAGGACCAGCGTGGCAGGATGACATTGCGCCCGCCTGTGAGGATCGGTCCGTGCATGCCGTTCATCATGCCCGTGACATGAAAGAAGGGCAGGGCACCCAGATGGACGGTGTTTTCATGGATCGGGTTCCAGATCACCCCGGCAACCAGTGAGGCCATAACCGTGCGGTGGGTATGCACACAGCCTTTGGGCTGGCCCGTGGTGCCGGAGCTGTAGGGCACGACGGCAAGATCATCACTGGTGGTGTCTCGCGGACGCGGCGTGTGCCCTTGGTCCAGCGCCTTTTGAAAACCAACAATCCCCAACGCTTCGGCTTCGCTCTCTGACATGGCGGCAGCGAGGTTTTGCGGCACAAGGTCAAAGCCCTCCTGCCCCATATCAGTCATACGTGCGCCGATCAGCGTGGTTAGCGCGCCCCGCTTGAGAGCAGGGAGGATGTGATCTGACAGCTCAAGGGCGCAGACGGCGACTTTGGCGCCGGTATCACTGACGAGGTAGTCGATCTCGGCCTGTTTGTTCATCGGGTTGACTGGCACCACCGCGCCGCCCGCGCGCAGGATGCCGTAAAAGGCGATGATGTATTGCGGGCAGTTCTGCGTATAAAGCAGCACTCTGTCGCCCTTTTGCAGGCCTGCTTCATGTTGCAGATACCCTGCGAAAGCCGTTACGCGCGCTGCGATGTCGGCATAGGTGTAGTCTGCGCCATTGTAGGTCACCGCAATACGGTTCCCCCATTTCTCAACGCTGGCCTCAAGGTTTGCATCCAGAGGGTGGTCCGGGCGGTCAAACGTCCAGCGTTTTCCGGCTGGCCAAAAGTCAGGGATGCGGGCGTTGGGATGTGGCATTGGCGTGTCCGGTCAGCTCGTGTTGGGCATTAGTGGTGCGGGTTAGCCTAGCGGCAACTTGGTCTGCGTCATGAGGATTTTGCCCAAAGTCACGTCGCGTCGCAAATCACGCGCTTTGAGCGAAACCGATTTTCAGGAGCGGCTGCGCGGTCCTAGACTGTTGCCAATGAGGAGGAGGCCGCGATGTTTGATTTGACGGGGAAAGTGGCGCTGATCACCGGTTCCAGCCGGGGCATCGGCCGCGCGATTGCCGAGCTGTTTGCCAAAGCCGGCGCGCGTGTTGTGGTCTCAAGCCGCACGGCGGAAGCCTGTGAAGAGGTGGCTGAAGCGATCCGGGCGCAGGGCGGTGAAGCTCTTGTGGTGCCGTGCAACGTCAGCCATCGCGAAGAGGTTGAGGCGCTGGTGGCGAAAACCAACGAGGTCTGGGGGCAGATTGATGTCTTGGTAGCCAATGCGGCCATCAACCCGGTTTATGGGCCCATGTCGGCGTTGGATGATGCAGCGTTTCATAAGATCATGACGGCAAATGTGCTGTCGCCACTGCAGCTGTGCAATCTGGTGCTGCCGGATATGGCCAAGCGGGGCGGCGGCAATGTGATCATCCTGAGTTCGATTGCGGGTATTCGCGGCAACCCTGTGATTGGTGCCTATGGTGTCTCCAAGGCCGCAGACGCCGCGCTCGCGCGCAATCTGGCGGTTGAGTGGGGGCCGAAAGGCATCCGTGTGAACGCCATCGCGCCGGGGCTTGTGAAAACCGATTTTGCCCGCGCGCTTTGGGAAAACCCGGAGGTGCTTGCCAAGGTCGAAGAGCAAAACCCGCTGCGCCGTATCGGCCAGCCGGAAGATATTGCCGGGACAGCGTTGTTTTTGGCGACAGACGCCAGCGCCTATATCACCGGACAGACGATTGTGGCCGATGGCGGTGAAACCATTTGCTGAGATGTGCCGCCCCGCGCGGGCGGCGTTGAGGATTGAGGGAGGCTCCTGATGAGCGATAAAAAAGTCAGCGTAGAATTTGTGGATGATGTGGCCTTGATTTGCATCGACAACCCGCCGGTGAATGCCAGCGGGGTTGCGGTGCGCCAAGGTCTTGTGGATGCACTGGAAGAGATCCGCGCGGCGGGAAGTGCCAAGGCGATTGGGCTTTATTGCGCCGGACGGACCTTTGTTGCGGGGGCCGACATCACCGAGTTTGGCAAGCCGCCGATGGCTCCGGGATTGCCTGAGGTTTGCGATATTCTTGAAGCCAATGAGACACCTATTGTGGCCGCCATTCACGGCACCGCGCTGGGCGGGGGGCTTGAGACCGCCATGGGCTGTCATGCACGGGTGGCCGTGCCAAGCGCGAAAGTGGGCCTGCCGGAGGTGCTGCTTGGCCTTCTGCCTGGCGCGGGCGGCACACAGCGTGCGCCCCGTCTGGCGGGCATCCCCAATGCGCTTGATCTGATCCTCTCTGGCCGTCATGTGCCCGCAGCGGAAGCCCACAAGATGGGGCTGATTGACCGTATTGATGAAGGCGAACCGCGTGATGTGGCATTGGCGGCAGCGCGTGATGTGGTGAGCGGTGTCTTGGCGACACGGCGGACTTGTGATTTGACCACAACGCCGGATGAGGCTGCGATTGAAGCCACGGCGGCGATGATTGCAAAGAAGCATCCGCATTTGATCTCGCCGCAGAAATGTGTGGAGGCTGTTGCCGCCTCGACCGGTGATTTCAAGGAAGGTCTGGCGCTGGAGCGTGCGGCCTTTATGACCTGTTTGGCCTCGCCGCAATCCAAAGGGCTGATCCACGCCTTCTTTGGTGAGCGCGCGGTGGCGAATATCCCCGAGAAAAAAGCGCAGGCCCGCGATGTGGCCTCACTCGGCGTGATCGGTGGCGGTACGATGGGCTCGGGCATTTCCACATCTGCATTGATGGCGGGGCTGCCTGTCACATTGGTCGAGGTCACGCAGGAGGCGCTCGACAAGGGCGTGGCAACCATCACCGGCAATCTGGATGGCGCGGTGAAACGCGGCAAGGTGAGTGCCGAGAAACGCGATGCGGCGCTGGCGATGCTGACAGCCTCAACCGCACTTGAGAGCCTTGGCGAGGTGGATCTGGTGATTGAGGCCGTGTTTGAAAACATGGACGTCAAGAAAGAGATCTTTGGCAAGCTCGATGGCATCTGCAAAGAGGGGGCGATCCTGGCCTCCAACACCTCTTATCTGGATATCAATGAGATTGCGGCGCAGACCAGCCGACCAAGTGACGTGCTGGGGCTGCATTTCTTCTCGCCCGCGCACATCATGAAGCTGCTTGAGGTGGTGGTTGGCGAAAACACCGCGCCTGAGGTGGTCGCGACAGGTTTCGCGCTTGCCAAGAAGATGCGCAAGGTTGGCGTGCGCGCGGGCGTTTGTGACGGTTTCATCGGCAACCGGATTTTGGGGCACTACCTGAAAGCGGCGAGCTATCTGGTCTTGGATGGCGCGCATCCCGATCAGGTGGATAAAGCACTGGAAGGCTTTGGCTTTGCCATGGGGCCGCACCGCGTGGGCGATCTGGCGGGGCTCGACATCGGCTATATGACCCGCAAGCGGCTGGCGGCGACGCGGCCTGCGGAGGAGCGCTACGGCGGGGCCATTGCGGACCGGCTGAGCGAAAATGGCTGGAACGGGCGCAAGACCGGCAAGGGCTATTTTGTCTATGAGGGCCGCGAGACGCTGGAGAACCCGGATCTCAACGGCATCATTGAGGAAGAGCGCACCAAGGCCGGGATCACACCACGCAGCTTTGGTGATGAGGAAATCGTGGAACGCTATATGACCGCGATGATCTCCGAAGCGGTGCGGGTGATCGAAGACGGCATCGCGCTGCGGCCGGTGGATGTCGATGTGGTGTTCCTGATGGGCTACGGTTTCCCACGGTTCCGCGGCGGGCCGCTGCATTATGCGGACACCATTGGTGCGGCAGAGCTGGTGAAGCGCATTGAAACCTATGCCGCCGAGGATGCGTATTACTGGCAGGTGCCGGCGCTGCTGAAGAAGATGGCAGATGACGGCTCCACATTTGCTGATCTGAACAAAGGGAAGTGACGCCATGGATCTGAGTTTTTCCAAAGACGACCTCGCGTTTCGCGATGAGGTGCGCAGCTTTCTGGCCGACAACCTGCCGAAAGAGATTTCGGATGCGGTGCGCGCAGGCGGTGAGCTGACCAAAGCGATGATGGAAGAATGGCATGCCATTCTGAACGCCCGCGGCTGGCTGGCGACGATCTGGCCCAAGGAGTTTGGAGGCCCCGGTTGGAGCCCGGTGCAAAAGCATATTTTTGACGAGGAATGCTGTCGCGCCTATGCCCCGCGCATTGTGCCCTTCGGGCTGAATATGCTGGGGCCGGTGCTGCAGAAGTTTGGCTCCAAAGAACAGCAGGACCACTACCTGCCGCGCATTCTGGATGGCACCGATTGGTGGTGTCAGGGCTACTCGGAGCCGGGTGCGGGTTCCGACCTTGCAAGCCTGAAAACCCGCGCGGAGCGGGACGGGGACGAGTGGGTCATCAACGGGCAGAAAACCTGGACCACTCTGGGCCAGCACGCCGACTGGATCTTCTGCCTGTGCCGGACCGATCCGGATGCCAAACAGCAGCAAGGCATCAGCTTTATCCTTGTGGATATGGCCACGCCGGGCATCGAGGTGCGCCCGATCAAGTTGATCGAAGGCGGCTATGAGGTGAATGAGGTGTTCTTCACCGACGTGCGGGTGCCGATTGGCAACCTTGTGGGGGAAGAAAACAAAGGCTGGACCATTGCGAAATTCCTGCTGACCCATGAGCGCACGGGGATTGCCGGCGTTGGTTCCTCGATGCAGGCTCTGGAAGAGGTGAAATCCATCGCGCGCAAGACCATGCGCGGAGGGCGTCCGTTGATCGAAGATCCGCTGTTTGCGGCCCGGATTGCGCAGGCTGAGATTGATCTTGAGGCGATGAAAATCACCAATCTGCGGATGTTGTTCAAAGCTCAGGAACAAGGCGCGCCGGGGCCTGAAACCTCTTTGCTCAAAATCAAAGGCACGGTGATCAATCAGGAGCTCAAAGACCTCGCGCGCCGCGCGCTTGGCCCTGCGGCCGCGCCATTCCCTGGCCATGTGACCGAAGGCAACCTGATGTTTGGCCCTGCAGATACCGAACACAATGCGGCACGGTATTTCAACAACCGCAAAACCTCGATCTTTGGCGGATCCAATGAGATCCAGCGCAATATCGTCACCAAAACCATGCTGGAGCTCTGAGAGATGGACTTTAATCTGACCGAAGATCGCCAGATGCTGGCCGATACGCTGGGCCGTTTTCTGGCGGATCAATACCCTGTCGAGCACCGCATCATGGTGGCTTATGAAGCGCCTTACCATGATCCCGCCCTTTGGGGGCAGATGGTGGAGCTGGGCGCGCTCTATGCGCTGGCACCTGAAAGCGCAGGTGGCATGGGCGGCACTGGCTTTGACATCTCAGTTGTGTTTGAGGCGCTTGGCAAAGCGCTCTGTCCGGAGCCGTTGCTAGGCGCTTTGATGGCGTCTCGTCTGCTGGCTGCAGCGGGGGCGGATCAGGAGGCTTTGCTGACTGGCGCCACAACATATGCGGTGGGCATTACGGAAATCGACGCGCCTTATGAGCTTGATCAGATAGCGACGCAGGCCAAAGAGGCAGAGGCCGGGTTTGTGCTCTCAGGCCGCAAATCCACGGTTTATGGCGGGCAGGTGGCAGATGTGATCTTGGTGGCTGCGCGCCACGGTGCAGGTCTGGGCGTGTTTGCTGTGCAGGCTGAGGACGCTAATGTCACCGGCTATGGCATGATGGACGGCGGCGGCGCTGCCGAAGTGCTGTTGGATGGCACGCCAGCGACACTGATATTGGCGGATGCAGAAGCGGCGCTGAAAGACGCGATCAACGCGGGCATTGTGGCGCTCTGTGCTGAAGCCGTGGGGGCGATGGATGTGGCCCATGCCACTACCGTGGATTACTTCAAACAACGCAAGCAGTTTGGTGTGCCAATCGGTAAGTTTCAGGTGCTGCAGCACCGTGCGGTGGATATGCTGACGGAAATCGAACAGGCCCGTTCGATCACCATCAAGGCAGCGGCAGAACTGGGCGGCGACGAGGCCTCAAAATATGCCTCGATGGCCAAGAACATGATTGGCCGCGCCGCGCGTCTGGTGGCGGAAGAGAGCATCCAGATGCATGGCGGTATCGCGATGACCTGGGAATATGCCGTGAGCCACTATGCCAAGCGCCTGACCATGCTGGATGCCCAGCTTGGGGATACGGATTACCACCTGAGCCAAGTGATGAAAGGCTACGCCGCCTAAGACGGTTTGAGATTGGGGAGAGGGCGCATCTTACCGCAGATGCGCCCTCTTGCTTTTGGGTTAGCCGAGAATGCCGGGCCAGTTGGCCAGACCAGCCTTGATATTGCCCGGAATGTCCTGACGCCACAGCTCCATCGCGCGCATGTTGGCGTTGAGGTAGAGTTTGCCTTCGTAGATGGTCCAGGCCTCCGGAATGGTTGGGGCGAGGTAGCCCTTGGATGCGGCAAACGCGCAGTAGCCGCCAAAGATCGGGGCGTAGGCCTCCGGGTTGGCCTCGAATTTGGCCGCGTTCTGAGCGGTGGAAAAATGCCAGGTCGCGCCATTCCAATCAACGCGGTTGGCGGCATCCCCTTTCACGGGCTTTTGCTTGGTAAAATAGGCGACCGGATCAATGCCGTTGATGGCGAGCGGGTTCTGGAACACCAAGGGCTTGGCAGCCAGGGCGGCATTGGGAGCAAGTGCAAGAGCCAGAGGTGTGGCGGCGAAAAGGCCAAGAGCGGCGCGGCGTGTCAGCATGATAAGTCTCCTTTGATGAATTCTAGATATCTAAAGAAATTCGCAACAGAAGACCTCGTCACTGCACTGTTATTACGTGAAACAAATCGGGCGCTGCTTTCGCGCCGGTTGAAGGGTCGGATTTGAGCGCAATTTATCCAACAATGCTTGGATATTTTGCGAATTTTGCCCCCCAAACGCGGTCGCTTGAGAACCTTTCATTTACATGTCTGATGCAGCGTCGCGGGGTGACCACTTGAGACCTTACCTTGGAGATTACTGCAATGTTGAACCGAGTTCTGTGCGCCGCCGCTTTTGCCTGCGCGTCCCTCGCCACTGCCACTTCCGCTGAAACCATTCGCCTTGTTCAGGACGAAGCCTATGCGCCTTACATGGGCGTCGAAAATGGCGCGCCAACCGGGATCTGGGTGGACGTTATTACCGAAGCGCTGAGCCGCATTGAGGGACAGTATGATGTCGAGATCGACGCTGTGCCATGGTCCCGCGCCGTGAACCTTGTTGAAAGCGGCCAAGCGCACGGTCTGATCGGGACATATGTGCGCCGTGAATCCCGCCCTTGGATCGGCACCTATTCCACCGCGCCAATCACTGAGAAAGTGTCCGTCTATTGCCGCAACGGCGTGGCTGATGCTGGCTGGAATTACCCGGAAGACTTCTCGGGCCTGACCTTCGGAAACAATGCGGGGTTTGGCACTCCCGGCGACGCGTTCTTTGACATGGTGGCGGGTGGTTTGATCTCGCTGCAAGAGGCGCAGACCACCGAGCAGAACCTGATGAAGCTCGACCGTGGCCGGATCGATTGCTACGTGCAGGAGCAGCTCGCGGCAGAGATGGTGATCAACGACAAAGGTCTGAAGAACGTTGAGCGCGTGCTGGACACCTCCGCTGAGACCGCACACGTCGGCTTCCGTGGCGACTGGCAGGGCGCTGAGGCCACTGCATTCATGGATGCCTTTGATGCTGCGGTGCAATCCATGCTGGATGACGGCACCATCGATGCGATGGTCGCAGAGACAGTTGGCAGCTGATTGCTCATCTGAGTTTTAAGACGCGGCGCTTGCAGGTAAAGCGCCGCGTTTTTCTTTGGTGATGGGTGTTTACAGCACCTCAAACAGGCCCGCCGCGCCCATGCCGCCGCCCACACACATGGTGCAGACCACATATTCTGCACCGCGGCGTTTGCCTTCGATCAACGCATGACCCACCATACGGGCCCCTGACATGCCGTAGGGGTGGCCGATGGAAATGGCACCTCCGTTCACGTTCAAAATGTCGTTGGGAATGCCGAGCACGCGTGCGGAATGCAGGACCTGACAGGCGAAGGCTTCGTTGAGTTCCCAAAGCCCGATGTCATCCATGGTCAGGCCATGCGCCTTCAACAGCTTCGGCACCGCATAGACTGGGCCGATGCCCATTTCGTCGGGCTCAAGCCCCGCAGCCATCACGCCCACATAGCGCCCGAGCGGTTCAAGCCCCTGCTTTTCCGCCGTTTTCGCTTCCATGATGACCGAAGCCGATGCGCCATCTGACAGTTGGGAGGCGTTGCCTGCGGTGATGAATTGACCTTCTGCCACTTGCTGACCGTCTTTGAACACCGAGTTCAAGCCCTGCAGGTTTTCAAGCGTCGTGCCGGGGCGGTTGCCTTCATCCTTCTCAAGGGTCACTTCGCGGAAAGAGATCTCCTTGGTCTCTTTGTCCATGACACCCATCGTGGAGGTCAGAGGCACAATTTCATCGTCAAACTTTCCGGCGTCCTGTGCTGCGGCGGTACGCTGCTGGGATTGCAGCGCATAAGCGTCCTGATCTTCGCGTGTAACGCCATAGCGATCAGCGACAATTTCAGCGGTTTCCAGCATGCTCATATAAAGCGCCGGTTTGTGCTCTTTGATCCAGGGATCTGCCAGCCGATCACGGCGCATTTTTTCGTTTTGCACCAGTGAAATGCTTTCCACGCCACCGCCGATGGCCACCTCCATGCCGTCATGGATGACCTGTTTGGCAGCTGTGGCAATGGCCATCATGCCGGAGGCACATTGCCGATCCAGCGACATGCCGGCGACGTTCACGGGCAGGCCGGCACGCACCACGGCTTGACGGCCGATGTTGGAGCCGGTCGAGCCCTGCTGCAGGGCCGCGCCGATGATGCAGTCTTCGACTTCATGGCCTTCAAGTCCTGCGCGGGAGACCGCATGGGAGACCGCGTGGCCGATCAGCTCCTGAGCCTGCGTGTTGTTGAAAGCGCCGCGGTAGGCTTTGCCAATTGGCGTGCGGGCGGTGGATACGATGAGTGCGTCGCGCATGAAAGAATTCCTGAAACTGTGGGGCGATGGTGCGTCGGTTGCGCAGCTGTTTCGCGTTTGTTGTACGTCGGGGGGCGGTGCCGTGCTTACCCGGCTTTCTTGAAGCTGGAGGCGTCTTTTTCAAAGCGCAGGTTTTTCCACTGTGCCACAAGTGCGGGCTTGTCCTCGCCCTTGATTTCGACGGTCACATTCCACTGGGTTTCAATCACACCTGGCTGTGGTTCAGCATATTTTGCCAGTGTGAAGCGGCCCCGAATGTCCGCGCCTGCTTTGACGGGCGCCACAAAACGCACGCGGTCAAAGCCGTAGTTGATGCCGGTGCTTTCCGCTTCGGTGCGTGGCACCGCATCCGCGATCATTTGAGACAGCAAGGACAGGGTCAGGAACCCATGCGCCACGGTGCCGCCATAAGGCGTGTCCCGGGCGGCATCCGGATCGGTATGAATATACTGCTCATCCCCTGTGGCTTTGGCGAAGGCATCAATCATTGCCTGATCGATGTGGATCCATTTGGACAGACCGTATTCGCAACCGACGCCATCTTCGAGTTTTAGAATGCGAGAAATCATGTGACGGGCCTCCGAGCCAAAAGTTCTGTGTTGGCGCTTAAATTTTGCAATGCAGAATTTTATTTTGCTTGTGAATAGAAAACGGGATTCGCCGCTGTCTGTCAATATGCAGAAAGAAATTCCACAATGCGGAATAATGGTGCTATGCGGTGGTCAGGGGCATGTCGGATTTAAGCCTTATTTACGACCTTCGTGCGCTTGCGGCGCGGAGAGCCTGAGCCTAGGTTGGCCGAAAGTTGGGCCAGATGGCCGAGGCAAAGGGGAGCGCTGCCATGCATATGAGTGACCAGAGAGAGATTGCCGCACCAGTGGCCGAAGTTTGGGCTGCGCTTTTGAGTGCGGATACGCTTCTGGCCTGTGTGCCGGGCGCCAAGGAAGTGACCGGAAACGCGGAAGAGGGCTTTGAGGCCACCGTGGTGCAGAAGGTCGGTCCGGTGAAAGCGACCTTCAAAGGCAAGGTGGAGCTGTCCAATCTGGTGGAGGGGCAGAGCCTGACCCTGACCGGCGAGGGCAAGGGTGGCGCTGCGGGCTTCGCCAAAGGCGGCGCGGATGTGACACTGGCGGAAAGCGAGACTGGCACGCTTCTGACCTATGAGGTCGAGGCAAAGGTTGGCGGGAAGCTCGCACAGCTTGGCAGTCGGCTTATTGACGGTTTTGCTAAGAAGATGGCCGACCAGTTTTTCACAAACTTCCAGAGCGCGTTGGAAGGTCCGGCAGAGACAGAAGAAGACAGCGCTGACGCCGGTGATGAAGCCGGTGAAAAGAAAGGTCTGTTCAAGCGGCTGACCGGCGGCTAAGCGCGCGTCTCATTGATTTCAACCGCATCGGTGCAGAAAATCTGTGCGCCGATGCACATCACAGTCTCGTGAAATTGCACTTGGCCTGACGGCACCGCCTGTTAGGTTGTGGCCTTCAATGGAGAGGGGCCGCGATTGTGATTGTAGAGATTGAAGACCTGCGCAAAACCTATGCTGGCGGCTTTGAGGCCCTCAAGGGCATCACTCTCAGCATTGAGCGCGGAGAGATCCTGGCGCTTCTGGGGCCAAACGGAGCAGGCAAGACCACTCTGATTTCCACGATTTGCGGGATCACCATGCCGGGGGCTGGGCATGTCCGAGTTGGCGGGCATGATGTGGTGACCAACTACCGTCAAGCGCGCGCGATGATTGGTCTGGTGCCCCAGGAGATCAATCTGGAACCCTTCAACAAAGTGATCGATACGGTGACCTACACACGCGGCCTGTTTGGCAAGCCGCGTGATCCTGCCAAAATCGAAGCGATCCTGAAGCAGCTGTCACTGTGGGACAAGCGCAACTCCCGTGTGATGGAGCTTTCCGGCGGCATGAAGCGGCGGGTGCTGATCGCAAAGGCGCTGAGTCATGAGCCAGATGTGCTGTTTCTGGATGAGCCAACGGCGGGCGTTGATGTGGAGCTGCGCAAAGACATGTGGGACATCGTGGCCGGCCTGAAGGCGCAGGGTGTCACCATCATCCTGACGACGCATTACATCGAAGAGGCCGAGGCGATTGCTGACCGTGTGGGGGTGATCAACGGCGGCGAACTGCTGTTGGTTGAAGAGAAGGACGCGCTGATGGCGCGGTTGGGGCAGAAAACCTTGCAGATCGACTTGCAGGAGGCGGTTGCTGCAGTGCCGGAGGCGCTGACAAGCTATCAGCTGGAGCTGGTCGAAGGTGGCGCAGCGTTGCGCTACACCTATGACACGCGCGGGGAGAGCACAGGCATCACACGGCTTTTGAGTGATTTGTCCGCCGCAGGGTTGTCCTTACGGGATCTGCAGACCCAGCAGTCCAGTCTTGAAGATATTTTTGTGGGTCTGGTTTCGGAGGGCGCAGCATGAATTGGGCAGCAGTCTGGGCGATGTACTACGCGGAAATGACACGATTTTTCCGCACGATTGCGCAAAGCTTCATTTCGCCGGTGATTTCCACATCGCTTTATTTTGTGGTGTTTGGCGCAGCCATTGGCAGCCGGATTGATCAGGTGGAAGGTGTGAGCTACGGCGCGTTTATTGTGCCGGGGCTGATCATGCTGTCGGTGATGACGCAATCCCTCTCCAACGCCTCCTTTGGCATCTATTTTCCGAAATTCATCGGCACCATCTACGAGTTGCTAAGCGCGCCGGTGAACTTTCTGGAAATCGTGCTTGGCTACGTTGGCGCAGCGGCGACCAAAGCGCTTTTCATTGGCGTAGTGATCCTTGCCACAGCCATGTTGTTTGTCGATGTGCCGATCCAGCACCCCGGCGCGATGATCCTGTTCTTGGTGCTGACATGCCTGAGCTTCTCGCTGTTTGGCTTTATCATCGGCATCTGGGCCGGAAACTTTGAGCAGTTGCAATTGATCCCGCTGCTGGTGGTGACACCGTTGGTTTTCCTTGGCGGATCTTTCTACTCGATTTCGATGCTGCCCCCAATCTGGCAGAAGATCACGCTGTTTAATCCGGTGGTCTATCTGATCTCGGGCTTCCGCTGGTCCTTCTTTGGCACCGCAGATGTGCCGATCGGCCTGAGCCTGTTGGCGATTGGCGGGTTCACGGCGGTCTGTCTGGCCGCGATCTGGTGGATCTTCAAAACCGGCTGGCGCATTCGCAACTGACGCCACGGCGCTGTGCAGGCCGGTAAGTTTTTTGGCATCAAACAGCGCTTTCCTTGGGGGCTTGCCTTGTGAAAGGCAGATGCGCGTTCTACATCCGATCAGATGAAACGCTTGAACCCTTTTGCCAAAAAACCGCCTGTGGTCGCCGTGATCCGGCTGCAAGGCGCCATCGCTGCGGGCACGCGCGGGCAGCTCAATGATGCCACGCTGGCGCCGGTGATCGAGAAAGCCTTCAGCAAAGGCAAGCCAGCGGCTGTGGCGCTTGAGATCAACTCGCCCGGTGGCAGCCCCGTGCAAAGCGCTTTGATTGGCAGTCGCATTCGCCGTCTGGCGGAGGAAAAGGGCATCCCGGTGATTGCCTTTGTCGAGGATGTTGCTGCCTCCGGTGGCTATTGGCTCGCGGCCGCAGCGGATGAAATCTACGCCGATGACAGCTCCGTGGTTGGCTCCATCGGGGTGATTTCCGCAGGATTTGGCGCGAATGTGTTCCTGTCCCGTCAGGGCTTTGAGCGCCGCGTGCATACGGCTGGCAAAAGCAAGTCGATGATGGATCCGTTCCGCCCGGAAAAGCCCGAAGATGTGGCGCGGCTGAAGCAAATGCTCGAGCAGATCCACGAGAACTTCATTGATCACGTGAAAACGCGGCGTGGCAGCAAGCTGGCGGATGAGCCGGAGCTCTATACTGGTGAAATCTGGATTGGCCGCAAAGCCAAAGAGGTTGGCCTGATTGATGACATCGGGCATCTGGTGCCGGTGCTGAAGGCGCGATTTGGCGAGAAGGTCAAATTCCGCCGCTACGGCGTGAAGCGTTCGGTTCTACAGCGCTTTGGCGCAACGCTTGCGCAAGATGCGCTGGCTGGGATCGAAGAACGCGCAGAATTCGCGCGCTTCGGATTATAGAATGCTGGTAAAGATCGTTTCCTTTTTCCTGATCGGCATGGCGGTTCTGGCCATGTTTGGCAAGCTGCGCTTGCCGGGGCAGAAGCTCTTGGGAAAGAAGCGGTTGCAGTCAAAAAAATGCCCCAAGTGCGGGCGCTTCCAAATTGGCAAAGGGCCGTGCCCCTGCCGAAAGAACATGGGGTAACACATGGAATGGCTGCTGGTTGGGCTTGGGCTCGTGATCCTGCTTTTGGCAGGCGATGCGCTGGTACGTGGCGCGGTGAACGTGTCCTTGCGGATCGGAATTCCGGCGCTGATCGTTTCGCTGACGATTGTGGCGTTTGGCACCTCTGCCCCTGAGCTTCTGATCTCTATTGAGGCGGCGTTGAAGAACGCACCGGGCATCGCATTGGGCAATGTGGTTGGCTCCAATATCGCCAACGTGCTGCTGGTGCTGGGCATTCCGGCGCTGCTCGCGCCGATCCAGACCAGCCATTGCAACTCGCGGCGCAACTATGTGCTGATGATTGCCGCCACAGTCCTGTTTATCGGCGTGGCGAGCGCCGGCTTCTTCACATTTACCAGCGGTCTGATCCTGCTCGCTGGCCTGACCATCGCTTTGGGCAGTGCGTTTTATCAGGCGCGCTGTCACCGCAAGGCCGAGGCGGCCTGCGCAATGGAAGACGAAGAAGAGGTCGAAGGCGCAGACCCGGATATGCCCTGGTGGCGCATTTTTGTGTTCCTGATCCTTGGCCTGATCGGCTTGCCGCTTGGCGCTGATCTGATGGTGGACAACGCCGAAGTCATCGCCCGCCGCTATGGCGTGAGTGACACGGTGATCGGCCTTACCTTGATTGCGCTTGGCACCTCTTTGCCGGAGCTTGCAACCACGGTCATGGCCGCGCTGCGCCGTCAGGCGGATGTGGCTCTGGGCAATGTGATCGGCTCAAACCTATTCAACCTTCTGGCCATCATTGGTGTGACATCACTCATCCATCCGATCCGCGTGGACCCGGACTTCTTCGAGTTTGATTTCTGGGTGATGCTGGCGTCTTCGCTGCTCTTGATACCGTTTGTGTTCCTACGACAGGATCTCACACGTATCTGGGGTGTTGTCTTTACCGCGCTCTATCTGATCTACATCGCGGTGACGTTGACTTAAGGCAGGAGAGCACAGTGCGGGCATTGGTGACAGGCGCTGGGGCGCGGCTGGGACAAGCCATGGCAGTCTATCTGGCGGCGCGCGGCTATGATGTGGCTGTGCATTATGCCAGCTCTCGTGTCGGCGCGCTGGAGACCGTTGAAGCCATTGTGAAAGCTGGGGGGCGCGGCGTCACGCTGCAGGCCGACCTGCTGGACGAAACCCAAACGCAAGCACTCTTGCCGCAGGCTGCCGAAGTGCTGGGTGGGCCGATCACATGTCTGGTCAACAATGCCTCGATTTTTGAACAGGACAGCCTGCAGGACGCCACGCGCGAAAGCTGGGACCGCCACATCGAAAGCAACCTGAGGGCGCCATTTGTGCTGTCACAGGCTATGGTGGCTCAAGGCCTCACAGCGACCTCTGATGAGGCAGGGGAGCCGGTCGCGGCTGGTCTGATTGTGAATATGCTCGACCAGCGCGTGCGTAAGCTCACGCCGGAGTTTGCGTCCTACACCATTGCCAAGATGGGGCTGTGGGCGCTGACCCAGACAGCGGCGCAAAGCGCTGCGCCTCATGTGCGGGTGAATGCCATTGGTCCGGGCCCGACATTGCAGGGCAGCCGGCAATCTGAGGCGGACTTTGCCGCGCAACGCGCGAGCACCGTTCTACAACGCGGGGCGGATGCGTCTGACATATGCGCCGCACTGGGGTACCTGTTGGATGCAAAAGCCGTGACCGGGCAGTTGATCTGTGTGGATGGTGGCCAGCATCTGGCCTGGCAGACGCCGGATGTTTTTGCCAGCGAATAACGCTTTGGCGCGCAGAGCCGATCATACATTGGGAAAGCATCTTTGAAGACATTCGTAGCTTAGAATGGTTCTGAGCCGCGCGAGTTGTGCACTGTTCACAGAGCTGTCATGTTTTCGTTACTTTTTGTTAATGATTTCAATAATTTGTGCATCGCAAAAAATAAAAACAAGTAAAATCAATTGCTTGCATATGTGCTTAAAAAATAGGCATGATAACAAGTTGCGTTAAAAATAAGGGATTTCTTTACGGCTGAGAAAGATATCTCCAGAGTTATCCACAGTTTCCGTGGATGTAATTCTTCTTGCCCCGCCGGGCTTAAGATTGCAGGCCGACCAAAAGAATCATATTTGTCGGTCATGACGTCTGACATCGAAATTCCCTCTGCCGGCCCGACCGGTCACGCTTGTATTCAGAGCTATCTCAAAACCTTGGATGGCTCCCCCGGTGTGTACCGGATGCTCGATGCGCAGGCGCGGGTGCTCTATGTCGGAAAGGCGCGGAATTTGCGGGCGCGGGTGTCGAACTATGCGCGGCCCAGTGGGCATTCGGGGCGGATCGCGCGGATGATTTCCGAGACCGCGTCGATGATGTTTCTGACCACAAAGACAGAGACCGAGGCGCTGCTGCTGGAGCAGAACCTGATCAAGCAGCTCAAACCCAAATACAATGTGCTGCTGCGCGATGACAAAAGTTTTCCCAATATTCTGGTCAGTCGCGCCCATGGGTTCCCCCAGATCAAAAAGCACCGGGGCGCTAAGAAAGAGAAGGGCAGCTACTACGGCCCGTTTGCCAGCGCCGGGGCAGTCAATCGGACGTTGAGCCAGCTGCAGAAGGTCTTTCTGTTGCGCAACTGCTCGGATGCGATGTTTGAAAGCCGCTCGCGGCCCTGCTTGCTGTATCAGATCAAGCGCTGCTCTGGGCCGTGCGTGGGGCGGATCAGTGAGGCGGATTATTCGGAGAGCGTGCGGGATGCGGAGCGGTTCCTGTCTGGGCGTTCGACCCAGATCCAAGAGGCGCTGGCAGCGCAAATGCAAGAAGCCTCTGATGCGATGGAGTTCGAAAAGGCCGCCGCGCTGCGGGATCGGATCCGGGCGCTGACGACCGTGCAGTCCGCGCAAGGGATCAACCCGCGTGGGGTGACCGAGGCGGATGTGATCGCCCTGCATCTTGAGAACGGGCAGGCCTGTGTGCAGGTGTTTTTCATTCGTGCACATCAGAACTGGGGCAACCGCGATTTCTATCCGCGGGTGGGCAATGAGATTGATGCCGCCGAAGTGCTGGAAGCCTTTATTGGGCAGTTCTATGATGGCAAGGAGCCTCCGCGTCAGTTGATCCTGTCTCATCCCATTGAAAATGAAGAGCTTATGGCAGAGGCCCTGGCCACGAAAGCGGGGCGCAAGGTGGAGATCCTTGTGCCGCAGCGGGGCGAGAAGGCTGAGCTTGTGGCCGGCGCGGCGCGCAATGCCCGCGAGAGCCTTGCGCGCAAGATGAGCGAGACCGCAACGCAAGCCAAGCTGCTGTCGGGCATGGCAGAGGCCTTTGATCTGGACGGGCCGCCGCAACGCATCGAGGTCTACGATAACAGCCACATCCAAGGCACCAATGCCGTTGGCGGCATGATCGTGGCGGGGCCGGAAGGCTTTATGAAAAACAGCTATCGTAAGTTCAACATCAAAGGGGTTGACCTGACGCCGGGCGATGACTTTGGTATGATGAAAGAGGTGCTCACCCGGCGGTTCAAGCGGTTGCTGAAGGAGGATCCGGATCGCGATCAGGGCATGTGGCCGGACTTGCTGTTGATTGACGGCGGAGCCGGTCAGGTGAGTGCGGTGCATGAAATCATGGAAGAATATGGCGTGGAGGACATCCCTATGGTGGGCGTGGCCAAGGGTGTTGATCGAGACCACGGCAAGGAAGAATTCTACCGGATCGGCAAACGCCCGATGGCGCTCAGACGCAATGATCCGGTGCTCTATTTTGTTCAGCGCCTGCGCGATGAGGCGCATAGGTTTGCGATCGGGACCCACCGCGCAAAACGCGCCAAAGCCGTGGGCGCGACCCCTCTGGACGATGTACCAGGTGTGGGCGCGACGCGAAAACGGGCGTTGTTGGCACATTTTGGCAGCGCTAAGGCGGTCTCCCGCGCCAATCTGGCGGATTTGAAAGCCGTTGATGGCGTCTCCGACAAGCTGGCTGAGACAATTTACGACTTCTTTCACGAACGCGGATGAAGCGGCCGCGCGGTGTGTGTTGCGCCGTAAGGCGTGCTCTTGCTGCCGCAGGTGCAAGGTGAGGGCTTTTGATTGCGGAGAAAAGTGCTTAGGAAGTGGCTATGACTTGGAACATTCCCAATATTCTCTCCGTTCTCCGCCTGATCGCCGCGCCCATGATCGCGGTGATGTTTCTCTATTTTGAACGGCCCTATGCGGATTGGTTTGCGCTGATGCTGTTTCTGGTGGCTTCGGTCACCGATTGGTTTGACGGCTATCTGGCGCGGCTCTGGAAGCAGGAGACGCGGCTGGGGGCGATGATCGACCCGATTGCGGACAAAGCCATGGTGGTGATCGCGCTGATGGTGATCGTGGGGTATTCCTCCATGTCGCCCTGGCTGGTGCTGCCTGCCACCGTGATCCTGTTCCGCGAAGTCTTTGTGTCTGGCCTGCGTGAGTTCCTTGGCGATGTGGCCGGAACACTGAAGGTGACCAAGCTGGCCAAGTGGAAAACGGCCACGCAAATGGTTGCGATTGCTTTCCTTTTTGGCCAGGGCGTGTTTGAGCATTACCTTGGCATGTCGGCCTGGGGCATGGATCAGGCGATGGTCGATCAGATCATGCTTGGGGAAATCGAAGACCTGCAGGGGCTGCGCTGGAAGCACGCGGGCATGGTCTGGTCCGGCTGGATGGGACTTTGGTTGCTCTGGATTGCGGCGGCGCTGACCGCTATCACTGGGATTGACTATTTCAACAAGGCCAAGCCGCATCTAAAGGATTGATCGCTATGGATGTTCTCTATTTCGCATGGGTGCGTGAACGGATCGGGATCCCCAAGGAAAAGGTGGAGACCACAGCCAAGACCGTGGCCGAGCTGGTTGAAGAACTCAAAGCGCGCGAAGAGCGCTATGCGGTGGCCTTCTCTGATCTGAGCGCCCTGCGGGTGGCTGTGGATCAGGAGCTGACAGACTTTGACGCCTCTATCGAGGGCGTGCGCGAAGTGGCATTTTTCCCACCAATGACAGGCGGTTAAGAGGAGCAGGCCATGCGGGTTGTTGTGCAGGAAGCGCCGTTTGACTTTGGCAAGGAAGCGCAGGATTTTGCCAGCGGCCACAGCAATATGGGCGCGATTGTCACCTTCACCGGTGTGGTGCGCGATGCCGACAAGGGCGGCATGGATCGCATGGTGATCGAACACTATCCCGGCATGACCCAGAAGGCGCTGGAGACTATCGCCGAAGAGGCGGTAAGCCGTTGGAATCTCGGCGATGCTTTGGTCATTCACCGCCATGGCGAGCTGCGTCAGGGCGATATGATCATGATGGTGGCCACAGCCGCGCGCCATCGTGTGGATGCCTTTGAGGCAGCAGAATTCCTGATGGATTACCTGAAGTCCCGCGCGCCGTTCTGGAAGAAAGAATACACCGCAGACGGGGCCGAATGGGTGGCCGCGAAGGATGCGGATGAGGACGCGCTGAGCCGCTGGTGACCCTCACCGAGCACAGCGATGTGTCGGGCCGTTAACCAAAAAATTCTGCCAAAACCGCACGTCGGTATCGCGTCGGTATCCCTACGGTATCGCGTAAGTGCGAAATTCCGTGTCGGACAAATGGGCAAGTGTGACCCGGCCGCGCTGCGCAACGGGACGTGGGGCAACAGTATTGCGCGCCACAAGCCGTGTGTTTTCCAAATCGAGAACGACGCGAAAGTTGCTTGCTGGGTTTGGGCTCATGATCGTCGGCGGGGGACTGGTTGATGGCACGCGGTTCAATGGCTGTCACACTGCATTCGTTCTCTTGGGAGTTGGAGTGGGAGTTATGGCTGAAAGGTTTATTCTGCTGACTGGGTGCTCGGGCGGAGGCAAATCGACCCTGCTGAGTGCCTTGGCCGCGCGCGGTTGTGCGACCGTCCCAGAGCCGGGCCGACGCATCATCGCTGAGCAAGTGGCAGGCGGAGGCAAAGCGTTGCCTTGGGTCGATATGGAGGCTTTCGCACGTCGGGCCATCGAGGTGGCTCGGTCAGACCTAGCGGCGGCGCAGGTGCTTGAGGGGCCTGTCTTCTTTGATCGCGGTCTGATCGACGCAGCCGTGGCCTTAGAGCACTGTGGCGGGGGTAAAGTGCGCGACACGATTGGCGAGTTGCTGCCCTATGCAAAGCGGGTCTTCGTTGCGCCGCCGTGGCGTACGCTGTTTGTCAACGACGCGGAACGCCAGCACAGTTTTGAGGCAGCGGTCCAAGAGCACATGCGCATAGAGGGGGCATTGGATCAGCTCGGCTATGAGCAATATGTGCTGCCCAAGATGTCGGTGACGGCGCGGGCCGACATCATTTTAGAGCAATGCGGGTTGTAAGGGGCGAACTGCCTTGGGAGGGCGCCTTGGCGACCGACATCTGCTATTTGACCTGATGCCTCGGACTTACCGCCCCAGCTGGCCGCGGAGCTCTTCGGCTTCCTGGCGGGCGTCGCGCAGGCCGTCCATGGCGGCGGAGAGTTCGGCTTCGGTCTGGGTGAGCTGGTTGGTCAGCTCCGCCTCGCGCTGTTGCAGATAGGTGATCGCCTGATCGCGGGTTTCCTCGGCCTCGTGCAGCTCCTGGCTCATGCGTTCCAGCTGGTCCACATCCGACTGGGCCACGCGGGTGAAACGGTGCACCAGCCAATTGGCAAACCACCCCATGCAAAAGGCCACAAACAGGATCACGGCTGTGGTCAGGATGAACTCAATACGCGTCATTGCTCTTCTGTCTCCTCGCCGTCGTTCTGCGCGGCGTTTTCGGTGGATGGGGCCTCTGCTGCTGCCTCTGGCTGGCCCTCAACTTCGGATTCTTCGGTGGTTTGGTCGGTGGTTTCTTCAGAGGTCGCTTCCGGCGCGGCCTCGGTGGCTGCTTCGGTGGCTGCCTCAGAAGCGGCCTCGGACGGGGTTGTCTCTACGCCCTCAGCGTCCTTTGCCTCACCCTCTGCCTCAGCGGCCTCAACGGTTTCGGTGCCTTCGGGCAGGATGCGGACAAACTCAATCCGGCGGTTGGCTTCGCGGCCAGCCTCGGTGCCGTTGTCGGCGATGGGTTGGCTTTCGCCATGGCCCACGGCGACAAAGCCGGAGGTGAGCACGCGGCGGTCCTGCAGGGCGGTCAGAACGGCCTGGGCGCGGGTCTGGCTGAGCGCCTGGTTCATGGACTCGCGGCCCTGACTGTCGGTGTGGCCTTGAATTTCGATGCGCAGGTCGGGGCAGGCTTCGAGCTGTTGGGCCAGCTCGTCGATGATTGGATCGGCGCTGGCGTCGAGCGTGCCTTTGCCCGGTTCAAAGGCGATCTTGGTCTCGTTTTGAAGCGCTTGGATGTTGGCCATGCATTCCTCGGCGGTGGGGATGCCTGCCAGCGGATCAAGCGCCTCCACATAGGTCACGTTGATGGCGAAGTGGTCGGTCTGGCTGAGCTTGTCCGCCAGAAGTTGTGCGATGCGGGCGTTGGCCTCGGTGCTGCCGGTGTTGCCGGAGACAGAGACAGCCTCAGGGGTGATCTGCAGCACGCCGTTGTGCAGCAGCGAGAGCGCATCAAGGCCGGCCATCACACGGAAGGGCCAGGTGCGCGGCAGGGTTTCGTCCAGACGGGTGGCCATATGCACGGTGTCGCTGCTGAAGCGGGCGCGGGCATAGCTTTCTGTTGTGTCACGCGCGATCTCATTGGGCAGGCGGCCGCGCAGTTGCAACAGGCCTTCCGGGCTGAGCGTTGCGGTGAATTCCTGTGCGCGGGAGGCGTCGTCGTCCTGCTGCGGGGCAGGCGGCAGGATGGCAAGCAGGGCGAAGGCTTCGGGCAGGGCGGCTTCGGTTTCGGCTGCGACTTTGTCAAACAGGGACTGACCGGTGCCCTGCAGCGCGGTGAGGGTCACATCCGCATCAGAGATGGTCAGCGTGCCGCCGCCAAGTTCGGCAAGGCCTGCGAGAGAGGCTTCCACCGCTTGCGCCCAGCGGGTGGAGGGCACGCCGAGGCCGATCACACATTCGCTCTCAGCCTCCATGCCTGCGGCGCGGGCGGCTTTGAGGATGCGGGCCTGGGCGGCTTCGGTGTCGGCGGAACAGGCGTCAAAGCGGGCGCCGTCTTCATTGAGCACAAAGCGCAGGGTGAAGGGGGTGATCACCGGACGGGGTGCGGAGATGGCGAGGTTCACCTCTACGGTTTTGGGGGCACGGCGCATCAGGTCGTGTTCCAATGCGGCGCGGGCCTCGGCGCTGTCGGCCATGGCGGTTACATCCACGCGGCCTGCCTCAACAGAGATCTTGGCGCGGGGCAGTTCTTCCAACGCGCCCAGAGCGAAGCGCACCGCAGGGCGCCAGCCAGCGGGGGTGGCGTAGTCGGCGGTTTCCAGAAAATCGGCCACGTCCTGCGCGCCGGAGGCCTCTTTCAGATCGTTGATGATCTGGGTGCGGTTGGCGTTTTTGGGGATCAGGCCAATGAGGGAGATGCCCGCGTCATTGCGCAGGATTTCCACGGAAAAGCGCGGCGGGGCGATGGCGGCGGTGGCCGGGACCTGCATGTTGTCGATCACGCGGGAGGCGTCGACGATGCGGCTGGCGGCGGACACGGCGCGGAAGCGGTCGGCCTCGGTCGGGGCCACGCCGGCGAGGAAGATCTGCAGCCCTTCGGCATAGACCTCGGCCCAGTCCATATTGTTCTCGGCCAGCTCACGCTCCACGGCGGTGCTTGAGGTCTCTTCTATGAGATCGGCGGAGAGGCTGGCGGCGACGAGGCTGAGAAGGGCCGCAGTTGCGAAGGTGACAAAGAGGATCAGTAAGGAAGAAAGTCGCATTCAGAGGTGCAGTCCGGCCGTTGGTTGCCAAGGTGATACGACGCTGCGCGCGCGCTTGCAATCACAGGAAAATTGCGGTGGCGAAAAACAGCAGAGGGATCAGCCCCGCGTCGCGGTTGGAGCGGAACAGCATGACTAGCCGCTCGGCGTCGTCGGTCTTCAGCATCCGCAATTGCCACTGCATGTGCCAGCCCATGGCCACCGGCCCCATCAGGGCCACGGCCAGTGCCAGCGGGGAGTGCGGCAGCGCTGCCATCAGCGCGGCCAGCCCCATCAGGGCCACGGTCGCGATCAGGAAACCCTGTAGCCACTGCGGGCTGTTCTCGCCAAAGAGCCGCGCGGTGGATTTGATGCCGATGAGCGCGTCATCCTCGGTGTCCTGATGGGCATAGATCGTGTCATAAAACAACGTCCAGGCGATGCCCGCCACATAGAGCACCACGGCGGGGGCATTGAGCGTGCCGGTGTGGGCGGTCCACGCCAGAAGCGCGCCCCAGTTGAAGGCCAGCCCCAGAAACACCTGCGGCCACCATGTGAAGCGTTTCGCGAAGGGATAGATGGCCACGGGAATCAGCGAGGCAATGCCCAGTAGGATGGCGGTGAGGTTGAAGCTGAACAGGATCAGCGCGGCGATGAGAGCCTGCGCCACCATCCAGACAGCGGCCTGTTTGGCGCTGACCTGACCGGAGGGGATCGGGCGGGAGCGGGTGCGCGCCACCTGCGCGTCAAACTCGCGGTCGGTGATGTCATTCCATGTGCAGCCTGCGCCGCGCATCAGAAACGCGCCAAGTGCGCAACCAAGGGCGATCCAGAGATCGTGCCAAGAGGCCTGCCCATCCCAGAGCATGGCGAGCAGCAGGGACATCCAGCAGGGCAGCAACAGAAGCCACGTGCCAATCGGGCGGTCGGCGCGGGACAGCCGCAGGTAGGGGCGGGACCACGCGGGCGCAAGATGGTCGACCCAATTGCCGCGCACGGCGTCAGAGACCTGACCTTTTGGTTCTTCCTTCGCGGGCGTGTCGGCCATATGTAGGTTCCTATGAAACAGGCAAAAGTCAGACTGTATGTAGAGCAGGGGCTGGGGGAAGGGCAAACCATTCCTCTGACCAAAGAGCAGGCGCATTATCTTTTCGGGGTGATGCGGATGGCGGTGGATGATCCGGTGCTGCTGTTTAACGGGCGGGACGGCGAGTGGCGCTGTCGCGTGACCGTGGCCAACAAGCGCAACGGCGAGCTGGTGTGTGAGGCGCAGACCAAGCCTTTGCAGATGCCCCCCGATTTGTGGCTGTGTTTTGCCCCGATCAAAAAGGCGCGCACGGATTTCATCGTGGAGAAGGCCGCCGAGATGGGCGCGGCCCGGATTGTGCCGGTGAACACCGATTTCACCAACAGCGAACGCATCCGTCAGGATCGCCTGCAGGCCCATGCCGTAGAGGCCGCAGAGCAATGTGGCGGCACCTATGTGCCGGAGGTTGCGGAACTGACCAAGCTTGAGCGGCTGTTGGCCGATTGGCCTGACGGGCGGCAGTTGATGTTTTGTGATGAAGCTGAGGTGGGCAGTGCAAAGCACCTTGCGGCCTCAGAGGGTGGACCCTGGGCTATTCTGATTGGACCGGAAGGCGGGTTTAGTGAGGCTGAGCGGGAGAAGCTCAAGGCGCTGCCCTTTGCCCATGTGGTGAGCCTTGGGCCAAGGATCTTGCGCGCGGATACAGCGGCGGTGGCGGCGATGACGCTCTGGCAGCAGGCTCTGGGGGACTGGGGATGAGCTGGCGGGAGATTGACCAGAGTGATCTTGCGTGGGTGGAGGCTTTCCTGAGAGAGCACATCCAGAGCTCGATGTTTTTTCTGGGCAATCTCCGCGATCATGGTCTTGGTAGCGCCGCGCCACGTGGGTTGCAGATCTGGGCGCGCACTGATGGTGCGCCGGCGCTGTTTGCGCGCACCAATGAAGGTATGATTCTGTTGCAGGCGCCTGACGCCGCTGCGGCGGACTGGCAGGCGGCGGGGCCGCTGTGGCAGGGCCGTGCGGTCTTGGGCGTGCTTGGTGAGGCGCAGCAGGCGGCGCTGTTTCTTGAGGTGTCGGGCCTGAACACACGACCTACCACGATCAGCCGACCGGAACCGGGATACCGTCTGGCGCTGGATGCCCTGCAGATGCCGGATTGTGCCGGGTTTGCGCTGTGCCCGATCACGCCGGATCTGCAGCATTTGGCCGAAGATTGGCGCGCGGATTACAACGCGGCGGTGATGGGGCTGAGCCGACTGGCGGCGGAGCAGACGGCAAAACAGGATATTGCCGCCTATATGGCGCGGGACAGTCACCGCATTCTGTTGCGCGAAGGCGTGCCTGTGGCGATGACCGGTTTTAATGCCAGCTTGCCGGATGTGGTGCAGATCGGCGGTGTCTACACGCCGCCGGAGCAGCGCGGGCAGGGGCTGGCGCGGCGGGCGGTGGCGTTGCATCTGGAGGAAGCCAAGAAAGCAGGGGTGACGCAGGCGATCCTGTTTGCCGCCAGTGCGGCTGCGGCGCGGGCTTATGAGGCCATAGGGTTTGAACTCAACGGGCAGTTTACGATGGCTTTGTTTGCGGATGTGGAGGCGCATGCGGGATGAGGTTTTATTTGTGTCGTTCCCATCGAGAGGGCAGTGCCCAGCCGCGGGCGGGAAGCGAAGCGCCCGCCCATGGGGGCGGTTGGGCGCTGCCCGGCGGTTCCGCCGGGCGAAGGCTATGAGGAGTACACTATGAGTTTCTTTCGACCGGAAGCGCGGGCGGCTTTGGTGCAATGGCGCGAGACCTTGGTGGGGGCGGCGGTGTTGCTGCTTGGGCTGTGGTGGGCCAGCGGCTTTGGCCTGTTGAAATGGCTGGGCATCGGGCTTGTGGCCGTGGGAGCTGTGCTGATCGTCAGCGGCATTCAGCGGGCGCGGTTTCGGATTGGGCAGGGTGGCCCCGGCGTGGTGCAGGTGGATGAGGGCGAGGTGGCTTATTTCGGCCCGCTCAACGGCGGCAGCGTGGCGATGCGCAGCCTCAGCCGCGTGGTGCTGGATGGCCGCAGTCAGCCACCGGTCTGGGCGCTGTATCAACCAGGGCAAGCTCCGTTGCACATTCCTGTGAATGCGGCGGGGAGCGATGCGCTGTTTGACGCCTTTGCCAGTCTGGACGGCATCAAGACCGAACATATGCTGGCGCAGCTGAAGGCCGCGCCTGATCACCCGGTTGTGATCTGGGCAAAAGAGGATCGCAGGCTGCATTGACACGGCCTGCAAAAAACCCCACCACAGACGCCTGAAACCAGTCTCAGGAGCAGAGCAAACGCCATGTCCATTCCCCAGTCCGGCGGCGGCCCGATCGAGCATCATGACCAGTTGGCTGAATACCTCAGCTCCGGCTGTAAGCCGCGCGAAGACTGGCGGATCGGCACCGAGCATGAGAAATTCGGCTACTGCAAGGACAGCCTGAAACCCCTGCCATATGAGGGCGAGCGCTCTATTCTGGCAGTGCTGGAAGGGCTGCGCGACGGTCATGGCTGGGCCCCTCTGGAAGAAGGCGGAAAGCTGATCGGTCTGGAAAAAGACGGCGCCAATGTGAGCCTTGAGCCTGGTGGGCAGCTGGAGCTGTCCGGTGCGCCGCTGGAGAATATCCACCAGACCTGTGACGAGGTGAATCAGCACCTCAAAGATGTGAAAGACATCGCCGACAAGATTGGCGTGGGCTTCATTGGCCTGGGTTCGGCCCCGATCTGGAGCCATGACGAGATGCCGGTGATGCCCAAGGGGCGTTATAAGCTGATGACCGACTACATGGACCGCGTGGGCACCATGGGCAAGGTCATGATGTATCGCACCTGCACCGTGCAGGTGAACCTCGACTTCTCAAGCGAAGCGGACATGGTGCAGAAGCTGCGCGTGGCGCTGGCGCTGCAGCCGGTGGCCAATGCGCTGTTTGCCAATTCGCCGTTTCTGGATGGCAAGCCCAATGGGGTGAAATCCACCCGGGGTCTGGTCTGGCGGCATCTGGATGATGCGCGCACCGGCATGTTGCCCTTTGTGTTTGAAGAGGGTTTTGGCTTTGAGCGCTGGGTGCAGTATGCGCTGGATGTGCCGATGTATTTTGTCTACCGCGATGGCAAATACATTGACGCGTTGGGCATGAGCTTCCGCGACTTCCTCAAAGGCGAGCTGCCTGCGCTGCCCGGTGAGACCCCAACCCTAAGCGACTGGGCAGACCATCTCACCACCGCTTTCCCGGAGGCGCGGATCAAGAAGTTCATGGAAATGCGCGGGGCCGATGGTGGCCCGTGGCGGCGTCTCTGTGCCTTGCCTGCCTTCTGGGTGGGGCTGATGTATGATCAATCCGCGCTGGATGCGGCCTGGGATCTGGTCAAAGGCTGGGATGCGGAAACCCGTGAGGCACTGCGTGTGGCGGCGAGCGAACAGGCGCTGCAGGCCCAGGTGGGCAAGATCAACATGCATGAGCTGGCGCGCGAAGTGCTGAAGATCTCTGAAGCGGGCCTGAAAGCGCGCGGGCAGGCCGGAGCTGGCGGGCTGGTGCCGGATGAGACACACTTCCTCAGCGCGTTGCAGGAAAGCGTAGAAAGCGGTCAGGTGCCTGCCGATGAGCTGTTGTCGCAGTACCACGGTGACTGGGGCGGCGATCTGACCAAAATCTACGGCGAACACAGCTACTGATTTTAAGGCTGATTTGAAGGGCTGCCCCTCTCAGGGGAGGGCGGTCCTCAGAGGCGTATCTACAGCAGATGCGCTTCTTTCTGACAGGGCTCGGGGAATTGGGCGATCTCTTCGTCAGAGAGATCCAGAACGGCAAAGACCTCAGGATAGCCCTGCACAATCATGACATCGTTGTCGTATTGCATGGCCTGCGCGAGGTCGATGAACATATCGGCAAAGCCGGTTGTGGCCTTATCCGGGGCAATCAGGCAGACGGTGATCTTGTGACCGTATCTGGCATGGATCTCTTGTGAGGTTTTGGCAAAGGCGAGCAGCTCGTCAAAGCCGATGTCAAAATTGGTCACCGCGCTGAAATCCACAACCTCATTCATGCCGCGTTTGAAATCCGGAGAGGTGTAGGCCTCGCGCCAAGGATCTCGAAGACCCTCAAGTGTTACACGGCCGGAATACATAACATGCACCACGGAGAGCTCTGTGAGGATGTTGGCTTTGGAGGACATATTGTCGGTTCCGAAAATGTCTTGTCTCCGGTCAAGGCGGAGGGCGTGAATAATCTTAGCGGCTGGTGTGCCCAGTTCTAGAAGTTTGTTCTGCACAGGTGCAGTTAAACTTGTACTAAAACTATAGCTACTTCTCGGATCTCAAAGAAAAAAGAGTAAATTGAATGCAAATTTCTTTGCTGCCGGAGTTGCGTGGCGTTCCGGGCGGTCGGGGAGGTTTGGCATGCATACAGCCTTAAGGTGAATGTGCGCGGTCGCGATCTTGATTTGAGCCAGTGATCCACGGCCCTGATGCGGTGCATAAGCGTCGGACGCAAGGCAAGGTGATACCGATCCGGCCATTTTTTGTCTGACAAGCCAAGCCTTTGCGGATTTTAGGCATTTGCCTGTGTGAAAAGGGCGCGCGTGGCCGCTGATCCAGCTGCGCACATCTGCGGGATGTGCGGTACTGGTGCCGGGGCCGTTTCAGCATGAGAGATCTGGTGAGTTTGGCAGCTCTTTCGGCCGCGTGTATCGGGCGTCGCGCTGGACTTGGGCGCTGCCGCGTTAGTGTCTCGTAAATCAATCTGTGGGCATCTGGGAGGGACCAGAACAGAGCGCAGCCCGTGAGGTCAAAGGACGTCAAAGGCGCGCGTCATGCGGTCGCTTGGGCCGCTTGGACTAGCAGAGAGAGAACAAGAACAATGGGCGAAGCCGTGATGAACCTTGTAAGTCACTCCGTGCCGACACTGCAGTTGTCGGATGCGGCGCTTGATATTTATGAGGGTGTGCAGGCGCTGCCAATTGTGTCGCCGCATGGGCATTGTTTGCCGGAGTGGTTTGCAGAGAACCGCCCGTTCTCGGACCCGGCAGAAGTCTTCATTGATCCGGATGTCTCCGTGATCCGCATGTTGCTGAGCCAGGGTGTCTGGCTGGAAGACATCGGCATCGGTGTGCCCAGAGAGGCGCGTAACCCGCGCGCAGCATTCCAACTGTTTGCGAACCACTGGCACAAGTTCCGCGGCACGCCGAGCCATCTGTGGATTTCCCATGCGCTTGTGCATGTGTTTGGCGTGGCGATGCCGCTGAACGCGGAGACCGCAGACAGCATATATGATCGCGTGGATGCGGAGCTGAAATCCTCGCGCATGCGGCCTCAGGCGCTGTTGCAGAGCTTCAATATTGATGCGCTGGCCACAACCGACAGCGCGCTTGATGATCTGACCAGCCACAAGGCGGCGCGTCTGCAGAAGCTGCGCGGCAAGATCATTCCCACATTCCGTCCGGATTCCGTGCTAGACCCGACCCATCCGGATTTCCGCGCCGATGTTGCGACGTTGGGGGAAATCACTGACGAGAACACTGCAAGTTTTGCAGGATACCTTGAGGCGTTGCGTGAACGGCGGGCCTATTTCATGGCAAACGGGGCAACCGCCACGGATCATGAAGTGGGTGAGCTGGCCACGTGCTATCTGACGGAAAAGCGTGCGGCGACGCTGTTTGCCAAGGCGTTGGCCGGAAAGATCACACCGAAAGAGTCGCAGGGTTTTTACGGGCATATGCTGACCGAAATGGCGCAGATGTCAGTGGAAGACGGGCTTGTGATGCAGATCCGTGGGGGTAGCATGCGCAACACCAACAAAGTGCTGCACGGAAAATACGGCCCGCAGGTGGGGGCCGATATGCCGGTGGGCGCGAATTGGGTGCGCGGTCTGGATGCGCTTCTGGCGCGGGTGGGCAACGTGCGGGAAATGAACATCCTGCTCTTTACCCTTGATGAAAGCGCTTTTGCCCGCGAGCTTGCGCCGATGGTCAGCCATTGGCCGGCGTTGCGGCTCGGCGCACCTTGGCGCTATTCGGACAGCGCAAACGGCATCGCGCGGTATCTGGATCAGGTTGTGGAGACCGCCGGGTATTGGAACCTTGCCGGGTTCAATGATGACACGCGCGCGTTCATGTCCATTCCTGCGCGTCACGATATGTGGCGGCGCGGCGTGAGCCAGCATCTGGCACAACAGCGTGCGCGCGGTGTGCTGACCCGCTCTGATGCCAATGAGATCGCCCGGCTGCTGTGTCGTGATCTCGCGATTGACGCCTATAAGCTTGGCAGTGTTGTGTGATTTGTGAGCCGCCCGTTGGGCGGCTTTCTTTTTGCGCGCTTTCTGCCTGAGCGAGTCTCTGATTCTTTGCAAGTGATTTCTGCGGCCTGTGCCAGAGGCAGATTTTGCCCTGTGGCCTGTGTTTTGGGGCAGGTTTGAAGGTGGTATTTGCCTCAAATGCGCGGGGTTTGAGTCAGCTTTTGTTAAGGGTTTGGCGGCTGGATTTGTGGAGTTTTCGGGGCTTTTCGGCGCGTTGGAACGCGGTTTTCACGGCGGTGTGAAACCTGCAATGTACTTAAAAATATAGGAAAACTGCGCCTCTCTTCCTTGGGTTGAAAGACGGGCGCGACGCGATAGAGCGTCAGGCCCAATCTCTAGCGCCGAAGAGGGACTGCGGTACCGTCGCCTGCCGCTGGGGCAGGAAGGCGCGCGTCGCGCAGTCTGTGCCCCGAATTCTGCACAAGTGTTATCAGATCAGTAACCACTTTCGCCAAAAATGGAGCCACGGAGACAAGAAATGGCTTCGTGATCGCCGCCGTACAGAAGTGCATTTGGCGACAATGGAAAAAGTCCATTTGTACCATTGGGTTACGCCCGTTGGGCGCGAAACAGAAAGTTGACGACCAAAATGGATACAGACGTAAGAACCGCTGGTCTCAGGCATCATTCCGAAGAGCTTTCGGGATGTGCACTGGGCGGTGCGGCTGGGGGCGCTAACCTGATCGGGCAGGGTGCCCCTGAGGGTGCAATTCGCAGGTTAGCCCCCAAGTCTGGCCCTGACGGCACCGGCCAGCCGATGTTTCGCTCGCAACGGGTGGCGCAAACCAGCGCATAAAGGCGACGCCTGATGAATTTACACCCTCTGACACGTCCGCTTTGCCCCCCTCAGGTCTCTTTTCTGCTGCTGTCTGGCGGTGTGGGCGCACGGGCGGAACACCATGAACCCAAACAGTTTTACAAACTTGCCGGTCATCCGATGGTGGCGCATTCGCTGATTGCGGCGGTGCGCTCGCCGCATGTGGCCGAGGTGCTGATCAACGCGCCAGAAGGGTTTGAAGAGCGCACGCAACAGCTGATGGAGGCCTATTGCGGCAGCTTGCCGTTTCAGGTGGTGCCTGCTGGGGCAACCCGTCAGGAAAGCTGCGCGGCGCTGGCGGCGGCGGCGTCTCACGATGTTGTTGTGCTGCATGAGGCGGCGCGGCCGTTCATCAACCCCGAAATGCTGAGCGATCTGATTGCCTGTGAGGCCGAAAACGCGGGCTATTGCCACGCGATTGCCTTTTCCATGTGCCGGATTGATACCGAAACCCGCGAAGTGCGGCGCGGCGTGTCGCGCGACAGGGTGTTTGACATTCAGCTGCCGCAGAAATTTGACCGTGACACGCTGCGAAAGGCGCATGCTGCCGCGCGCAACACCGGGGCGGTTTACAATGAGGACAGCGTCATGGTCGTGGAAATGACCGGACAGCCGGTGCAGGCGCTGGAAGGGTTCAGCCGCAACCGGAAAGTGACGACGCCCGAGGATTTTGTCATCGCGCAAGAGATGATGAAGGGGTTTCACACCAACAGAAAGGCCGCCGCCCATGACTAAGACTGTTTTGATCAGCGGCGCCTCCAGAGGCATCGGGCTGGCCACGGCGCGGCGCTTTGCCCGCGGCATGGATGATGTGGCCTGTATCGTGATGGTGGCGCGCCGCTCAAGGCATTTTGACGATGCGGTGGCTGAGGTGCGCGCGATTGCTGGCAACCGTCAGATTGTGGCGGTTGAGGCGGATCTCTCTGATCCGCAGGCGGTGTCGGATGTGTTTGACCGGCTCGCGGCGGAAAACATCGCCATCACCGCGATTGTGAACAACGCAGGGTTCACCAAGCCAGCGTCGATTAATGAAACCGATATGGCGGATTTTCAGCGCACGATGCAGATCAATCTCTATGCGCCGTTCCGTTTTGTGCAGGAGGCGCTGTTGCGCAGCCATCCCCTTGAAAAGGTCATCAATATCGCCTCCACGGCCGGTGTGAGTGGGCGCTCTGGCTGGATGAGCTATTCCACCTCCAAGGCGGCGGTGATCAATATGTCAGAGGTTATGCGCGAGGAGCTTGCGCCTTACGGAATTGATGTGGTCTGCCTGAGCCCTGGGCGCTGTGCCACCGATCTGCGTAAGACCTTGGCCCCGGATGAAGACCCCAGCACGATCATGCAGCCGGAGCATGTGGCGGATGTGATCGCGATGATGTCCTCCCCCGCAGGCAAGATGCTGATGAGCGAAAATCTGGTGGTGCGCTTGTGATCTGATGCTTCTGGCGCGCACTCCCAATCCGGATATTTCCCCCAAAAAACCGGCTGCCGCGCCGGAACTTCAGGATATGGAGACGGGGCAATTGCGCGTGTCCGCGACGTCGGGAGGGTTGCCGGATCAGGCGGTCTATCTGGACAGTCCGGTGCTCTCAGCGGTGACACAGATCCGGCCGTTTTTTGAAAGCGGGGCCTTTGGCATCACCGATACGCCGTTGTTTTTGCGCCAGAAACCGCTGCTACGCTTTCAGCGTGCTTTGGGGCGGTTGCCTCAGGAACTGGATGTCAGATGGATCAGGGGACGGGCTGCGCGCCTGCCGGTGGCGGCGGGCGGGGTGGTGTTTTATCCGTTTAATGCGCGCTCCAATCTGCAGACGGTCACGCGGCGGGATATTCGCCATTTGCTGACCCTGCATGGGGAGAGCAATAAAGGCGCGTCGATGCGCCCGGCCGCACGGATTTATGATTATGTCTCCATCGCCGGTCCACTGGCACGGGACCGCTATCTGAAAGCGGGGATTTTCACCGCTGATGACGTGGACAGAGGGCGGCTGGTGATGATGGGCGACACCTTTGTGCAGCCCATGCCGGAAATCCGTGCCGCGCGCAGCTCTGATGCGGATCCGGCCCTGTTTTACGCGCCAACCTGGGAAGGCTTTGGCGGGCAGGCGGACAACTACAGCTCGCTCTCGGGCCTGCGCGGCTTTGCGGCGGTTTTGGCGGCGGCCAAGGCGACAGGCCTGCGCCGCGTTGTCATCAAACCGCACCCTTATCTGGGCCTGCTGCGCCCCGCGATCACCCGCAGCTTTGTCGCCGGGGTGCGCCAGTTGCGGCAGGCGGGGCTGCGGGTCTCGGTGATGATGGAAGACGCCAGCGTGCCGCTGCGCCTTGCGTGTCTGCGCTTGTTGCGCAAGGCGCAGCATTTTGTGCCGGATCGCGCCGCGCCGCTGCCGGTTGCGCTGGGGCTGTGCGATGTCTCCGGTATGGAGGCGATCTTTCTCAAGCAACGCATCGCCCATCTGGTTCTGAGCCGCGAAGACGCGGTGCCGCGCGATTTGGCCGCGCTCTATCTGCGCAAGGCGCTGCTGCCGGACAGTGATATGGCGCGGGTGCTGGCCCGCTATCTGGCGGAGGGTCAGGAGATCGACGCCGCCCACCGCGCGCAGGTGTTTGGCTGGACGGAGCCGTCGCTGGCAGACCGGCCAACCTTTGCCGCGCGCGGCTGGCTACTGGAGTATGTGAAACGTGATCCGTTCTGGCGTGTGGCAGGCGGGTGAGACGGCACGAGTGGGCAGGATTTGTGGGCGCATGTGGAGATGCTGACATTTCGTAAACCCTTCGGGCGTAAACTGGGCAGTAACCAATGGGGCGGGGGCCTCACATTCCGCCAGAAGGGGCCAGAAAGGGACGGCATGGCTGAAATCAAATTGCTCAAACCGGTGCCTGCGTTTGATGGCCCTCTTGGCGTTGTGCAGGCGGGGCCGAAAAACGCGCCGCATCGGCGCAGGCGCTGGGGGCTGCTGGCCTCTTTTGTGGCGCTGTTTCTGCTGCCGGTGGCCATGGCGGCGAGCTATTTCGGCTTTGTTGCGACAGACCGTTACGCGGCCAGCGCGAGCTTTGTGATCCGCTCTCTTGATGGCGGCGGCACGCCGGATCTGATGGCTTCGGTCACCGGATTTCCCGCCAGCAGCAGCCATACCTCTGACAGCTATGTGGTGCGCAACTATCTGGAAAGCCCGGACCTTCTGCGCGAGATCGATGATGAGCTCAATCTGCGCGGTCATTTCTCCCAAGACCATATTGACCCGATTGCCCGTCTGAAGCCGGAAAGCAGCTTTGAGGATATGGTGGAGTATTGGCAGTGGCGCATCAGCACGAGCTATGACAGCACCACGGGCATTGTGAGCTTTGAGGTGCAGGCCTTTGATCCCGGCACGGCGGTGCGGGTCGCGCGCAGCGCGCTGGCGGCCGCGGACCGGCTGGTCAACGACCTTTCTGAGACCGCGCGGCGGGACTCGGTGCAATTTGCCGCTGATGAGGTGGCCCGTGCGGAGGCGCGGGTGCGTGATGTGAGCCTTGATCTGGTGGCCTTTCGCGCAGAAAGCGGCGCGGTGGACCCGATGGTCAATGCGCAATTGGATGCGGAGCTGGTCTCGTCGCTGGAGGCCAAGCTGGTGAAAGTGCAGTCCCAGATTGATGAGGTGGCAGGCTCTGTCGGGGAGAATTCGCCCATCCTGAAACAGCTCAATCGTCAGGCCAAAGCCTATCGCCAGCAGATTGCAGAGCGCAAAAGCCTGATCGGCGCGGCGGGGCAGGCGGCAAGCGCCAAAACCGCGGAAACGCTCGCGGGCTATGAGGCGCTGGTGATCGAAAAGCAATTTGCTGAGCAAACCTATGCCTCTGCCATGGCCTCGCTGGAAGCTGCGCGGCTGGATGCGGACCGGCAACAGCGCTATCTCGGCGTGTTTACCCGGCCCTTTGTGCCCAGTGAGCCGGCTTACCCGCTGCGGCTTCGGGATTTCCTGCTGATTGCTGCCGCCGCTTTTGCCGTCTGGGCGATTGCCGCCCTTGTGGGCTTTGCGGTGCGCGATCATATGCGGTGAGGGCACGGAATGCTGCACGCGATCTGGTTGCAAATGCGGGTGGTGGCCGCGCTCACCCTGCGCGAAACGCGCATGACCTTCGGCACCTCGCATGTGGGCTATCTCTGGGCGATTGCCCAGCCGGTGATTTCCGTGGGCTTTATGGTTGGGCTGTTTTACCTGATCGGGCGGCAGGCGCCCTTTGGCGCGTCGCTGGCGCTGTTTTTTGCCACCGCCGTTCTGACGCTGGACCTTTATAACAAGCTCTCTGTGTCGCTGATGCGGGCCTTTACCACCAACAAATCCCTGCTGAGTTACCCGATGATCAAAGAGCCCGACACACTGTTTGCGCGGCTCACACTGATCGCGCTGACCTTTCTGGTGATCAATGCGCTGGTTTACGGCGGGCTGATGGTGGTGGGTTGGGCGGAGCTGCCTGCTCATCCGGAACGGTTGCTCTATGCCTTTGGCACCACGTGCTTTTTGGGTTTTGGCGTGGGGGCGATCAACGCCATGCTCTATCAGCGCACCCAAGCCTGGCAGCATGTGGAAAAGCTGGTGGCGCGGCCGCTGTTTTTCCTCTCTGGCGTGTTTTACATCCCCTCCGCTTTGCCGCCTGAGGCGGTGGCGGTGCTCAAATGGAACCCGCTGCTGCATATCGTGGAATGGACCCGCGAAGGATTTTACGCCAACTATCGCAGCGATGTGCTCAACATCGCCTATCCGCTGTCACTGGCCGCGGTGCTGGTGATCATCGCGCTGTTTGCAGAGCGGATCACCCGCAAGCAGAGGGCGTGAGCCGTGATCGCCTTTGAGCATGTCACCAAGGATTATCACGTCAAAGGGGTGCACAAACGCATTCTGGAGGACGCCAGCTATCAGTTTGCCGAGGGCAAAAACATCGCGTTGATGGGCCACAACGGCGTGGGCAAATCCACCATGATGCGGATGATTGCCGGGATCGAGCCGCCCACATCCGGTGCTGTGAAATGCACGGAAAAGGTCAGCTGGCCCATGGGGTTTTCCAAAGGGTTCAATGGCTTGATGACTGGCGTGGAGAACGTGCGCTTTGTCGCGCGGGTCTATGGCTGTGATACGGAACAGGTGCTGGCGCAGGTGCAGGAGTTTGCCGAACTCGGGCCTTCGCTGGATTTGCCGATTGAGACCTATTCCAGCGGTATGAAAGCGCGGCTCGCATTTGGGCTTTCGCTGGCGATCCGCTTTGAATGCTACCTGGTGGATGAAATCACCGCCGTGGGCGACCAGCGATTTCGCAAGAAAAGCGAACATGCCCTGCGTGAGCGGATCGAAGCGTCGCGTGTGGTGATGATCTCACATTCGGAGCGCACCATCCGCGAATTTTGCGACGAGGGCGTGCTGGCCTACGGCGGGAAGCTCTATCATTATGATGATCTCAACGCCCTGATCGCGGATTACAAGCGGTTCTGCTAAACGAAAGATTAGTCACGGCTTGCGCGGTCAAAAGCGCGTTTTGAACCTATCTTTGGTTTCGCTTTGCCTCCCAAAACGCGCCTGACTTGCGCGGATTCGCGAAACTCTCTTGGTATTTCTTTCGGTTTGATCTAGAAATCGAAAGAAACGGAGGGGAGATGATGAGGGCACGTGCCAAGACACGCGCGCGTCAGGAGGAGATCCTGAAGCTGCTCAAACAGGCCGGGCGTGCCATGGTTGAGGAGCTGGCGGAGCGGCTCGACACCACGCCGCAAACCATCCGAAAAGACCTGACCATGCTGGCTGAGGACAACCAGATCATCCGCTTTCACGGCGGGGCTACGCTGGCGGCGGGCACGGAATATGCGGGCTTTGATGTGCGCAAGGAAATCATGCGCGATGAGAAGGATGCCATCGGGGCCACCATCGCTACTCAAATCCCAAACCATGCCAGTGTGATCCTCAACGGCGGCACCACCACCATGGCCGTGGCCCGCCATCTGAGCCACCATGTCGGGCTGAGCGTGGTCGTGGATTCTGTGCATATCGCCAATATTTTAAGAGAATTCCCCGGTGTTCAGGTGATGATCCCGGCCGGTGTCGTGCGGGGGGCGGATGGCGCCATTCTTGGCGCCACGGCGGTTGATTTTATCCGCAAGTTCCGCGCCGATATCGCCGTTGTCGGGGCTGCGGCCATGGGGCGTGACGGGGATCTTGTGGACTATGATCTGGAGGAAAGCGCGGTTAGCGCGGCGATCATTTCCAGTGCGCGCAACGTGATCCTTGCGCTGGACAGTTCCAAGTTCGGAAGCTTTGCGCCGGTGTCCTTTGGCACGCTGGCAGACGTGAATTCACTGGTGACCGATGCGCAGTTCGATCCTGAGATGAAGGCCCTCGCCACGGCCCATGATGTGGGCTTTGTGGTGGCGGGGTGAGTCAAATGGGTTGACGCGTAGCTTCGTTTTGTGACCTAATCGAAAAAAACGAAATTACTTTCGATAGAAATGTGGTTTCGGCGCGATATTTTTGGGAGGATATATCGCAATGATGTTGGTCTTACGGCCTTTGGCGTGGGTGAATACCCACATTTTGCGCCTGTGCAGACGTCTGGGGGCTTTGACGCTGGCGCTGATGGTCATCGTGATTCTGACACAGGTTTTCTGTCGCTATGTGCTGAACAACGCCCTCGCCTGGCCGGATGAGGCCGCGCGCTTTTTGATGTTGTGGCTGGTTGGTCTGATGGCGCCTTCGGCGATGCGCTGGGGCGGGTTTGTGGCGATTGATACGCTGCCCAACATGCTGTCGCGGGTGCCGGGGCTGGTGCTCAATCTGGTGCTGCTGTGTTTCTCATTTGCGGTGCTGATGATCGCGGTGCAGCACGGTCAGGCGCATACATTTGGGTTTGGCGGCAACTTTGACAGCTCTTCGCTGCGCGTACCTCTGGAGTGGGTTGGCGGCGAGGGCTTTAAGATCAAGCTGCGTTACATGTATGGCTCATTGCTGTTTTGCGCGGTGATGCTCAGCGTCGTCACGGTTGAGCTGATCCTGCGCACGATCATGGCGCTGATCAGCCCGGACACCGAGCTTCCTGACGCCGATGAATTTGCAATGGCCATGGGGGCGGCGGACTGATGCTGGCGTTTTTTCTACCGCTTTTCCTGATCTTCCTGATGATCGGCCTGCCGGTGTTTTTTGCGCTGCTGCTTTCGCCCGGATTGCTGCTGTGGCTCAATGGGCAGGAGCGTGACATCGCGCTGCTGTATCGTAATGTTTACAACGGCATGGACAGCTTCCCGCTGATGGCGCTGCCGTTCTTTGTGCTTGCAGGTGAGTTGATGAACCGGGGCGGGATCACCACACGTCTGGTGGAGTTTTCCCAAGCTTTGATGGGGCATTTGCGTGGCGGGTTGGCGCATGTGAATATCCTTTCGTCGATCCTATTCGCGGGGCTGTCAGGATCAGCTGTGGCGGACACGTCTGCGCTTGGGTCGACGCTCATTCCGGCGATGGAGAAGAACGGCTATTCGCGCAAATTTGCGGCGGCGATCACGGCGGCAAGCTCGGTGATCGGGCCGATCATCCCGCCCTCGGGCATCATGATCATCTACGCTTATGTCATGGGCGAGAGCGTGGCCGCGCTGTTCCTTGCGGGGATCGTGCCGGGCGTGCTGGTGGGCGTCGGCCTGATGGTGATGGTGCGCCTGATGGCGGACAAATACGACCTGCCCAAGGCGGAGCGGATCGTGACCGCCGGGCAGACCATTAGCAAGACCGAAGCCGGTTTCAGCTTTGTGCTGTTGCGGATCAATTTTGCCGGTGTGCTCTTTGGTTTGTACTCGGCGATTGCGGCTATTCTTGCCTCCTCCGGGGTGAACATCGCGGTGAACGGCTGGCTCGTGTTCCTTGTGTTCCTGCCGATCGCCCATGTGATCCTGCTGCGCATTCGCAAGACGGTGAGCGCGGATTTCCGCATCATCTGCAAAAAGGCGGTGGTGCCGCTGCAGACGCCGATCATTATTCTGGGCGGTATTCTGGTGGGGGTGTTCACACCGACTGAGGCCTCCGCAGTCGCAGTGGGCTATGCGCTGGTTGTCGGGCTGTTCATTCTGCGCCTGCTGAAGGTGCGCGACCTGCCGGGCATTCTGATGCGCGCCGGGCTGGCCAGCGCGACCGTGCTGCTTCTCGTGGGGGCGGCGGTGGCCTTTAAGACCGTGGTGTCGCTCAGCCATGCGCCGGAGACCATGGCGGGCTTTATTCTCGGCCTGTCGGAAAACCCGCTGGTGCTGCTGTTCCTGATCAACGTGCTGCTGTTTGCGGTGGGCATGTTCCTGGATGCGGGGCCGGCGATCATCATTCTGGGGCCAATTCTGGGGCCAATCTTTGTCGATCTGGGTGTGCATCCGGTGCATTTCGCCATCATCATGAGCGTCAACCTGACTGTAGGTCTGGCGACGCCACCGATGGGGCTTGTGCTGTTTGTGGCCAGTTCGGTTTCCGGGGAACGGGTGGAGACCATCGCCAAGGCGATCCTGCCGTTCCTCGCTGTGGAGGTCTTTGTGATCTTCCTCATCACCTATGTGCCTGCCATTTCCATGACAATTCCAAGACTAACAGGATTTGTGCAGTAACATCAAACGCTTGAACCGTATCAGGGAGGATAGACATGTTCAGCAAAACCTTTAAGGCGGTGGCGACAGCCGCGCTGGTGGCTAGCAGCGCAATCGCCGCGCAGGCGGCGGATTACACGATCCGCGCGACCGCCAACTCCAATGAAAACGACGAGGATTATGACGGCCTCGTGGTCTTCAAAAACTTCGTGGAAAGCGCCTCCAACGGGGCCATCGAGGTTGAGCTGTTCATCGGCACGCAGCTCTGCTCCAAGGGGGCAGAATGTCTGCAGGGTGTGGCTGACGGCACGATTGATGTCTACATCTCCACATCCGGTGGCGCGTCGGGCATCTTCCCCTATGTGCAGGTGCTGGACCTGCCCTATCTGATGGCCAATGACCGCATTGCCGAGACCGTTCTGGCAGGTGATTTCACCCGCAAAATGCGCGAGATGGCGCTGGCAGATTCCGGTGACAGCATTCGCCTGATGACCATCGGCAACACCGGCGGCTGGCGCAACTTTGCCAACACCAAACGCCGCGTGGCATCGCCTTCTGACATGGAAGGCCTGAAGATCCGCACCGTGGTGGCCGACCTGCCGCAAGAGCTGGTGCGTGCGCTGGGCGCAAGCCCAACCCCGATCCCATGGCCAGAGCTCTTCACCTCGTTCCAGACCGGTGTGGTGGAAGGCTCCAAAAACGGCATCACCGACATCATGGGCATGAAGTTCCCGGATGCGGGTCTGCAGTATGTGACGCTGGATGGGCATGCCTACATGGGCGCGCTGTGGTGGATGAACAACCAGAAGTTCCTCAGCATGCCGGAAGACATGCGCCGCGTGGTTGTGGATGGCTTCTCCGCGCTGCAGCAGGCGACCTTTGCCTCACCAAAGCGCAAGTCGATCAAAGCCTATGAGGATTTTGTCGCCGGTGGCGGGGATCTCTATGTGCCAACACCTGCGGAAAAGGCTGCGTTCAAAGAAGCGGCGGCACCTGTCTATGACTGGTTCAAAGGCAACATCAAAGGTGGCGATGAGATCTTCAACGCGCTGACAGCTGCGGTGGCCGAAGCTGAGGCGGATATCGAAGCCGGTATGGCGTCTGACCTGAACTAAGGCGTTGATCTAAAAAAAGGATTGGTGTCGGGCCGACGCAGGATTGCCGCGGCCCGACACCCCCAAATTCATCGGAATGGATAGAGCCATGTCCGGTAGTCATCCACCAGAATATGGGCTTTCTGAATTTGCTCGTCCGTCATCTTTTTCACCACTTCCTCAAGGGAAATGGCCGCATCAGGATCGCCTCCGATCGCGGAAAGTGTGTACCACATGTAGGCGCGCACGAGATCGGGGGCGGGCATGCCCCGGCCGATTTCGTAGTACCAGCCGATGCCGCTTTGCGCGCCCGCGTGGCCCTTGAGCGAGGCGCGCAGGTACCACTCAAAAGCACGGACGTCATCGCGTTCCACCCCCAGCCCCAGGGCATACATAACGCCAATCAGTTCCTCGGCTTCCGCATTGCCGCTGTTGGCGGCTGGCAGAAGCTCCTGCATCGCTTTGGTGTACTCTTTGGCATCCATGTAATCCCGGCCGGTTTCAATCTCGGCCAAAACGGGCGTTGTGCTGGCCAAAAGTGCAGCAAAAACAAAGCGTTTCATTCTCTCTCCCTCATCGCAGTTCTTGGCGCTCTCACGTGTGCGCCCGCGTATGGGAGCCCGCTTCCGCAGCCGTTGCAAGAGGATGATTTTATCCAGTTTGATCCGCGTCAGGCGAAGATTGGCCAGCTCTTGTTTTTTGATCCGATCCTGTCGGGCAACCGCAACATTGCCTGCGCCACCTGTCACCATCCGGAGCTTGGCTCCGGCGACGGGCTGAGCCTCGGGATTGGTGAGGGCGGTGACGGGCTGGGGCGACAGCGGACGCCGGGCACAGGCGACAGCCGGATTGTGAAGCGCATCCCGCGCAATGCGCCCGCGCTGTGGAACCTGGCTGCGAAAGAGATCGACATCCTGTTTCACGATGGCCGCCTGTCGGTGAGCGATATTTACGAGACCGGCTTTGACAGCCCAGCGCAGGAATGGCTGCCGGATGGCTTGAACTCGATCCTCGCAGCGCAAGCGCTGTTTCCGATGACCGCCGAGTTTGAGATGGCGGGCAACCCGAAGGAAAACCAGATCGCAGGCGCGGTTTATGACCGGATCGACAATGTCTGGCCGATTGTGGCCAAACGGGTGCGGATCATTCCGGAATATGCGGAGATGTTCATTGCCGCCTATGACGATGTGGATCAGGCACTCGACATTAATATCACCCATATTGTCAATGCTTTAGCGGCCTTTGAAGGCACGGAGTTCAAGAGCTATGACAGCCCGTTTGACGCCTATCTGAATGGCGACGCGGCGGCGCTGAATGCCGACCAAAAGGCCGGTATGGATCTGTTTTACGGCAAGGCGATGTGCAGCAGCTGCCATGCGGGGCCGCTGATGACGGATCAGAAGTTTCATGCGCTGATGTTGCCGCATTTTGGCCCCGGAAAGACGCGGCAATGGGATCCGATTGTGCGCGATGTGGGGCGCATGGGGGCGTCTGACCGGCTGGAGGATGCCTACCGCTTCCGCACCCCCGCGCTGCGCAATGTGGCGTTGACGGCGCCTTATGGCCACAACGGGGCGTATGACAGTCTTGAGGGCATGGTGCGCCATCACATGGACCCGCGCGGCGCCTTTGCGGTTTGGGAGAAAGGCAATGCGGTGCTGCCGGAGGTGCCGTGGCTGGCGAAGGTGGATTTTCTGGCGTTCTCCGACACACGGGAGCGGGCGCGTTTGGCGTCGCGCACCGATATCGAGCGGATTGAGCTGGATGATGCAGAGGTGGCGCAGATCGTGGCGTTTCTGAACGCGCTGACGGGGACGGAGAGCATCAAGGGGCGGCTGGGCGTGCCGGACAGTGTGCCAAGCGGGCTGGAGGTGCCGGAATGAGCAGGATCCTGTGCGTCGGCGCGGCGGTGGTGGATTTTGTCTTTCACCTGCCAGCTTTGCCCAATCGGGCGGAGAAATACGGCACCGAAGAAGCGGACATCGTGGGCGGTGGCTGTGCCGCCAATGCCGCCGTGGCGATTGCGCGGATGGGCGGCGCGGCCGTGCTGGGCGCGCGGCTGGGGGAAGACAGCATCGGCGATATGATTGTGGCCGATCTGGCGCGCGAAGGCGTGGATGTCTCCAACGTTACACGCACAGAAGGGGCGCAGAGTTCTTATTCCTCGGTGCTGATTGATGCGCAGGGCGAACGTCAGATTGTGAATTTCCGCGGCGCGGGGCTGGCGCTGAAAACCGACTGGTTTGACGGCCTCACTGATCTGGGTGCCGTGCTAACGGACACGCGGCGGGTGGATGCGGCGCTGGCGGCGTTGGAGCTGGCCCGTGCGCGGGGCATTCCCGGCATTCTGGACGGCGAAGCGCCGATTGATCCGGCGCTGATGGAGGCTGCGAGCCATGTGGCGCTGTCGATGCAGGGGCTGCGCTCGCTCTATCCGGAGGCGGATATCGAAGACGCGCTTTTACAGATCGCCAAGGACCACGGCTGCTGGGCCTGCGTGACCGACGGCGCGGATGGCGTTTGGTTTACCGAAGGCGATGCGGTGCGCCATGTGACGGCCTTCCCGATCACCCCGATTGATACGCTGGGCGCAGGCGACGTCTGGCACGGCATTTTTGCGCTGATGCTCGCAGAGGGCATGGGCGCTGAAGAGGCAATCCGTCACGCAAACGGCGCGGCGGCCCTGAAATGTTTGACAAAAGGCGGGCGGGCCGGGGCTCCGAGCCGCGCTCAGCTCAACGACTTCCTTAAGGAGACGAAGGTATGATTTCCCTGACACCCGGCAAGCTGAGCGGGATGCGCCGCATGGCCGATGAGAACGGCATTTACAAGATGACCGCCGTGGATCAGCGCCCGCCGATCAAGGGCCCGATTGCGAAACACCACGGGGTGGAGACCGCGCCGTGGGAGGAGGTTGCGAAGTTTAAAGGCATGTTGGTGGAGACGCTTCAGGGGCATTCCACTGCGATGCTGCTCGACCCGCATTATGCCATTCCCTACAGCTTTGATGCGCTGTTGCCCCACAAAGGCCTGGTGGTCACGCTGGAGGACAGCCTGTTCAAAGAGACCCCCGGTGGGCGGCTGTCAGATAGCATCGACAATTGGTCGGTGGGCAAGATCAAGCGCATGGGCGGCGACGCGGTGAAGGTGCTGGCCTGGTATCGGCCGGATGCCTCAGACGAGGTCAATCAAGCGCAGAAGGATTACGTGAAGCAGGTGGGCGAAGCCTGTGCAAAATATGACATTCCGTTTCTGTTTGAGCTGTTGGTTTATCCGCTGGCCGCAGACGCCCATCAGACCAAGGAATACGTGGAGATGAAGGGCAAGAAGGCCGATGATGTGCTGAAGTCGGTCGAGGAATTTGCCAAGGCGGACTACGGCGTGGATGTGTTTAAGCTCGAAAGCCCGGTGAACGCGGCGGATGCGGATGGCTCTGCCGAGGTGCAGGCGGTGTTTGATGAGATGGGGCGTCTTGCCGGGCGGCCATGGGTGATGCTGTCGGCCGGTGCGGGCAAGGCGGAGTTCCGCAATGTGCTGGAGCATGCCTTCAAAGCCGGGGCGAGCGGCTTTCTGGCGGGACGGGCGATCTGGCTTGATGCCTTCAATGCCTATCCGGATTGGGACGCGGTGCGCACCGGGCTTGAGGGCGATGCGGTGGATTACATGAAAGACATCTCTGCCTTGGCGGATGCGCAGGCGGCCAATTGGGCGCAGCACATCTGTTATGGTGCAGGCGGCGCGCGGCTGGCGGCAGAGGGTGCCAGCTTCCGCAACAGTTACGCAGACATCTGAGGGCTTAAGCGCATGAAACTCGGCATTCTTCCATTGGGGCGTCCCACCTTTGACGTGCCCTTTGCAGAGGAAAACCTAACCGCGATGCTGGCCGCGCTCGACGCGACCGGCCATGAGATTGTTGGCCCGCGGGAGCTGCTGTTTGATGAGGCGGCGACCAAGGCAGGTATCGCGGCACTGAAGTCTGCGGAGGTGGATCAGGTGATGATCCTGCAGGTCACCTTCACCGATGCGTCGATGACCGTGGCGATTGGCGCGGCGTTTGAGCAGCCACTGTCGATCTGGTCGATCCCTGAGCCACGTTTGGGCGGGCGGCTGCGGCTGAACTCTTTCTGTGGTCTCAATCTGGCGAGCCATGCGCTTGGCTTAAACAACCGCGCCTTTGGCTGGCTTTATGCGGACCCGACAGGTGATGTGGCTGCGGACCTGACTGCCATGCTGGCGGGCGCGCGGCCTTCGGGCAAGCTGGCGCTGGGCGCGGTGCCGGAGGCCACGGAGGCCGGACGGGCGATTGCCAAAGCGGTCAACGGGCAGCGGATTGCGCGGATTGGCGAACATCCGGCGGGATTTGACACCTGCGCCTATGACAAGGCGGATATGAAGGCGCTGTCCGGCGTTGAGGTGGATGAGCTGGCGCTGGAGGATCTGTTTGGTCTGGCCCGCGCGGTGCCAGCCGAGGCCGCCGCCGAAGTGCGCAAACAGGCGGATGCGGAGCTGTCGGGGCTGGATGAGGTGGACCCGGAGGAGCTGGATCGCTCTCTGCGCCTGAAGGTGGGGCTGGATACGCTCAAGGAAAAAGGCGGCTACGGGGCCTTTGCCATTCGCTGCTGGCCGGAAACCTTCACTGAGTATGGCGGCGCGGTCTGTGGCCCGGCATCCATGATGGGGGAGGCGCGGGTGCCATGCGCCTGTGAGGCGGATGTTTACGGCGCGCTCACGCAGATGGTTCTGGCGGCGGCGGCGGATGCGCCGGTGTTTCTGACTGATCTGGTGGATATGGACGCGGATGATGACACCGGTGTGGTCTGGCATTGCGGGCAGGCCCCGATCTCGATGATCGAACCGGGTGTCGCGGCTGAGGCGACTATTCACACCAACCGCAAGCAGCCGTTGCTCTATCAGTTTCCGCTGAAGGCCGGTGAGGTCACGCTGATGCGGATCAGTCAGGCGCATGGGCGGCCCCATATGGTGTTGAGCCATGCCACCATGCTCACGCGGCCAATGGCCTTTACCGGCACCTCCGGGGTCTTGCGTTTTGGGCGCGGGGCGGGTGATGTGCTGACCGATATCATCGCGAGCGGGCTCGAGCATCATATGGCGCTGGCCTATGGCGATCATCGGGACGCCCTGCGTGGCGCTGCGGGGGCCATGGGGCTGCCGCTTTTGGAGATTTAAGATGACGATACGATATGGCCTGATCGGGTCAGGTATGATGGGGCAGGAGCATATCCGCAACCTCACCCTGCTGGAGGGCTGTGAGGTGACCGCGGTGAGCGATCCGGATGCGGGCATGCGCCAGCTCTCGGTGGACAGCTCGGGCGGGACGGCCAAGGCCTTTGGTGACTATAAAGAGATGCTGGGGTCCGGTCTGGTGGATGCGCTGTTGATTGCCGCGCCCAATGACACGCACCATGAGATCCTGCTGGATGTGCTGCAGACACCGCACCCGATTTTGGTGGAAAAGCCGCTGTGCACCACATCGGCGCATTGCGCGGAGGTTCTGGCAAAAGCAGAGGGGCGGGCGGCGCCGGTTTGGGTGGCGATGGAGTATCGCTATATGCCGCCGGTTCAGCGCCTGCTGAAGGAATTGAACGACGGCACCGTGGGCACGCCGCGCATGATGGCGATCCGCGAGCACCGCTTTCCGTTTCTGGAAAAGGTTGGTGACTGGAACCGGTTCAATGCACGCACGGGGGGCACATTGGTGGAGAAATGCTGCCACTTCTGGGATTTGATGCGGCTGACGCTGCAGAGCGATCCGGTGCGGGTTTATGCCAGCGCAGGTGTGGATGTGAACCATCTGGATGAGGCCTATGACGGCCGCACGCCGGATATTCTGGACAATGCTTTTGTCACAGTGGAATTTGCCAATGGCGCGCGCGGGATGCTGGATCTATGCATGTTTGCGGAAGGCTCTTACTGGCAGGAAACCATTGCCGTGACCGGCGAAAAGGCGCGGGTGGAGGCCAAAGTGCCGGGGCCTGCGCGGTTCACCCATGACGGCAAAGAGCGCCACAGCGAGGTGGAGATCAGCTTTCGCGCGACCAAAGAGGTGGTGCGCGAGGAAATCGAGGTGGATGAGGCTGTGCTGCAAGCGGGCGATCACCATGGCTCGACCTACTTCCAACACGAACGCTTCCGCGATCTGGTGCAGAGCGGGCAAGGTGACCCCGAAGTGAGCCTAGAGGATGGGCTGTGGTCGGTGCGTGTGGGCGAGGCGGCCGAAGAAAGCGCGCGCAGCGGGCAGGCGGTGACCCTGTGAGCGAGATTTGGGGCCATATGCCGGATGGCCGCGCCGTGCATCGGATCACAATTCAAGGTGGCGGGTTGACCGCCCATCTGCTGACCTATGGCGCTGTGTTGCAGGATTTGCGGCTGGCGGGGCATGACGCGCCCTTGGTGCTGGGCTTTCCTGAATTCGCGCCCTATCTGACCCATTCACCCTATTTCGGGGCCACAGCGGGGCGGTTTGCCAATCGCATTCGCGACGGGCATCTGGAACTCGACGGGCAGAGCTATCAGCTGGATCGCAACTTCATCGGCAAGCACACGCTGCACGGTGGGGCGGACAGCATGGGTAAGCGGCTTTGGGAGATCGTGGCGGAGGCGGAGGACAGCGCCACCTTGCAGATCACGCTGCCTGACGGCCATATGGGCTTTCCAGGCAACCTGACCGCGCGGGTGAGCTTTGCGCTCCTGGAGAGGGGCGTGCTGGACATTCGCATGCGTGCCGAGACGGATCAGACCACGCTCTGCAGTCTGGCGCATCACAGCTATTTCAAGCTCGACGGGGCGGAGACGATCTCCGAGCACAGTCTTGAGATTGCTGCGCAGACCTATCTGCCGGTGGATGCGGAGTTGATCCCGACCGGCGCGCAGGCACCTGTTGCGGGCACCGGCTTTGACTTCCGCCAAAGCGCGCCGATGCAGCAGGCCCATCCGGTGGACCATAATTTCTGTCTCTCTGTCGCGCGGGAGGCTTTGCGCCCCGTGGCGACGCTTAAATCTGCGGCATCCGGGGTCACGATGCGTTGTCTGACCACCGAGCCGGGCTTGCAGGTTTACGATGGGGAAAATATCAACATCGCACTGCCCGGATTGGACGGGCGGCCGATGGGGGCCTATGCCGGGATTGCGATGGAGCCGCAGGTCTGGCCCGACGCCCATCACCATGACGATTTTCCACAGGCCGTGCTGCGGCCTGGCGAGACCTATCAACAACATACGCAGTTCGTCTTTTCGAAAGGTCAGACATGAGCAATTTCAACGGATTGATGCAGCAAGCCAACCTGATTGGCGGGCAGTGGATGGGCGCTGATGATGGCGACACCACAGAAATCACCAACCCCGCCACCGGCGCTGTTCTGGGCACGGTGCCCAACGCCGGTCACGATGAAACCGAGCGCGCCATTGCCGCCGCATCCCAAGCATTCAAAAGCTGGTCCAAGACCTCGCTGGCGGAACGTGTGGGCCTGCTGCACAAGCTGCATGACGCGCTGATGGACAACCAAGAAGACCTCGCGCAGCTGCTGACTGCTGAGCAGGGCAAGCCGCTGTTTGAGGCGCGCGGTGAGATCGCGATTGGCGCGGCCTATGTGCGCTGGTTTGCCGAGGAAATCCGCCGCACAAAAGGCGAAATCATTCCGGCCCCCAGCAATGACAAGCGCCTGCTGGTGACCCACCATCCGGTGGGCGTGGTTGGCATGATCACGCCATGGAACTTCCCAAGCTCTATGCTGGCGCGCAAGATTGCCCCGGCGCTGGCGGCGGGTTGTACCGTTGTGGCCAAACCTGCCCCACAGACGCCTTACAGCGGTCTGGCCTGGGGCAAGCTGTGTCAGGATGTGGGCTTCCCGGATGGGGTTGTGAACATCGTCACCGGCGATGCGCCCGCGATCGGCGGCGCGATCATGAGCAACAAAGAGGTGCGCAAAGTGACCTTCACCGGCTCCACCAATGTGGGCAAGCTGTTGATTCGTCAGTCTGCGGATCAGGTGAAGAAGGTCTCCATGGAGCTGGGCGGCAACGCGCCGTTCATCGTGTTTGACGATGCCGATCTCGATGCCGCTGTCGAAGGTGCGATGATCGCGAAGTTCCGCAACATGGGGCAGACCTGTGTCTGTACCAACCGTTTCTATGTGCAGGCGGGCATTCATGATGCCTTTGTGGCCAAGCTGAAAGACGCGATTGCGGCGATGAAGATTGGCGATGGCACCGAGGATGGCGTGGTGCAGGGGCCGCTGATTGATGAGAATGCGGTCAAAAAGGTGGAAGGCATGATTGCCGACGCCAAAGCCAAAGGTGGCGAGGTTGTGCTGGGCGGCGGACGCCACGCGCTGGGCCAGACCTTCTTTGAGCCGACCCTGATCACCGGCGCGACATCGGAGATGCAGTTCACCACCGATGAGATCTTTGGCCCGCTGGCAGCGATCTACAAGTTTGAGGACGAAGACGATGCTGTGGCGGCGGCCAATGCCACCGACTATGGCCTCGCGGCCTATGCCTACACCAAAGATCTCGCCCGTGCGTTCCGCATGAACGAGGGGCTGGAATACGGCATGGTGGGCATCAACTCGGGCCTCATCACCACCGTCGAAGCGCCCTTTGGCGGCGTGAAGGAAAGCGGCATGGGCAAAGAGGGCGGCAGCCAGGGTTTGGAAGACTACCAGATCACCAAATACACCTGCGTGGCCGGGCTCTAAGCCAAACTGGGAAGGAGGCCTCTGATGATTTTGATCACGGAGTTCATGGATGACACAGCGGTGGGGCGGCTCAAAGCAGCCCACAGCACCACCTATGCGCCAGAGCTGGCCGATGCGCAGGACGAAATTCCTGCGCAGATGGCCGGGGTGCAGGCGCTGATTGTGCGCAACCGCACGCAGGTCACCGCCGCGCTCTTGGAGGCCTCCCCCGATCTGAAATGTGTGGGCCGTCTGGGTGTCGGGCTCGACAATATCGACGTGGCGGCCTGTGAGGCGCGCGGCGTGGAGGTCATGCCCGCGCTGGGGGCCAACACGCTCTCGGTGGCGGAATATGTTGTGACCAATGCGCTGGTCCTGCTGCGTGATGCCTATCACGCCAAACATGCGATGCTGGCAGGCCATTGGCCGCGCGCGCAATGTTCCGGCCGCGAGGCGGGCGGGCGTGTGCTCGGCCTGCTGGGCTTTGGCGCCAATGCGCAGGAAACCGGCCGTCTGGCGCGGGCCATGGGGATGACGCTGATTGCCTATGATCCGTTTTTGCCCGCCGACCATCCGGCGTGGCAGCACGCGGAGCGTGGCGAGATCGCCGATGTGCTCACCAAGGCGGATGTGGTGAGCCTGCATGTGCCGCTGACCGAGCAGACGCGGCATATGATGAACGCTGAAGCCTTTGCGCAGATGAAACCGGGCGCGGTGGTGATCAATGCGGCGCGCGGCGGCGTATTAGACGAGGCGGCCTTGGTGGCGGCCATGCAGTCTGGCCACATCGCAGGCGCGGCGTTGGATGTATTTGAGACGGAACCTCTGACCCAAGATGCGGCAGAGATTTTCAAAGGGGTCAGCAATCTGATCCTGACCCCGCATATCGCGGGGGTCACGCAGGACAGCAATGTGCGCGTGAGTGCGATGATTGCCGATCTGGTGCTTGACCGGTTGGCGTAGAGCTTGAGTTTAGGGAGGAACAATGGCCACACAAATGGATCAGCAGATCGTCAATGATCTGAAGGCGGCGGGGATCGACTATGTCACCTCGGTGCCGTGTAAACAGCTGGCGGGCGTGATTGAGGTGCTCGATGAAACCTCGGAGATCATGCACATGCCCTCCAACAAGGAAGACGAAGGCATGGGGCTCTGCGCCGGTGCCTATATGGGCGGCATGAAGCCCTGTATCGTGATGCAGAACACCGCGCTGGGCGTGGTGGTGAACACGCTGGCAACACTCATCCAGTTCTATCAGATCCCGCTGCCGATGCTGATTTCCTATCGCGGGGAGGTGGGCGAGCCGGTGGCCTGTCAGGTGGAGATGGCGTTGCACACCAAGGCGATCCTGAACCAGCTGCACATTCCGACCTATCACTTCCACAAGCCTGAGGATGCGGCTGAGCTGCCGGGCATTCTGGAATATTGCCAGATGTCCTCCAAACCGGTCGCCATTCTTTGTGACGCATCTTTCTGGAGGGCTTCCGCATGATCCGTAATGACGTATTTCAGACGCTGAAACCGATCATCAGCGAGCATCTGGTGGTCTGTAATATTGGCGCGCCGAGCCAGGAGCTGCATGCGATGGACGATCAGCCGTCCAATTTCTACATGCTGGGCACCATGGGGCTGGCGTCGTCTATTGGTCTGGGGCTGGCAGCGGCGCAGGACAAGCCGGTGATCGCGATTGACGGGGATGGCTCTGTGCTCACAAACCTCGGCACGCTGGCGACCATTGGCAACAATGCGCAGGGCAACTTCACGCTGTTGATCATCGACAATGGCTCTTATGGCTCCACCGGGGATCAGCCGACCTATGCGGGCATGAACACCGATCTTGCCGCCGTGGCCCGTGCCTGTGGCGCGCAGAATGTGCAGACGGTCTCTGCCGAGGACACTGCAGATGCGGTACAGGCGGCGATTGCCAGCGACGAGATGACCATCATCGTCTCCAAATGTGAGAGCGGCAATGTGAAGGTGCCGGTGATCAAGACCAATCCGATCGTGATCCGCGAGCGCTTCATGGAAGAGGTCCGGCGCTGAGCGCTTGGTTGGCTGATTTACTGGCTGAATAGAAATTCACCGAAACCCGGAGAGGCGCCGATTTTGGCGCCTTTTTTCATTGGGTCGGGCCGATTTAGGTCCAGATTTGCTGAAATATGAGGCGGTTGTGGCTTGATAATTTCCGCGTGGACGTGGATCATCGCGCCACCAACTTTATCAGGGGAGTGAAATTGATGAAGTTCAAAACAATGATGCTGGCGACCGCTGCGATGGTGGCGATGCCAATGCTGGCACAAGCTGAAACCCTGCGCTGGGCGCGTGCGGGTGATGCGCTGACACTTGACCCACACGCACAGAACGAAGGCCCAACCTCTGCGCTTGCACACCAGATCATGGAAACGCTGGTTATGCGCGACCATGCCGGTGCGATGGTGCCATCGCTGGCCACCGAATGGGGTCCGTCCGCGGACAATCCAAATGTGTGGGTGTTCAAGCTGCGCGAAGGTGTGACCTTCCATGACGGCGCGACCTTTGACAGCGAAGATGTAAAATTCTCGCTTGACCGCGCGATGACCGAAGACTCTGACTACAAAGAGTTGCTGGCCTCTGTGAAAGAAGTGCGTGCCACCGATGCCTATACGATTGAGATTGAGACCAACGGTCCCAACCCGATCATGGCCAACAACCTGACCAACATGTTCATCATGGACAAAGACTGGGCAGAGGCCAACAACGCCACCAAGGTTCAGGACTATGAAGGCGGCGAGGATACCTTTGCAGCCAAGAACGCCAATGGCACCGGCCCTTACAAGCTGGTCAGCCGCGAGCCGGACGTTAAGACCGTTCTGACGATCAACGAGAACTACTGGGGCAAAGATGAGTTCCCGCTTCAGGTGACCGAGATCATCTACACCCCGATCCAGAACGCAGCGACCCGTGTGGCGGCGCTTCTGTCCGGTGAGGTGGACTTCATTCAGGATGTGCCTGTGCAGGATCTGGGCCGTGTGGACAGCACCGCTGGTCTGGACGTGCGCACAGCCCCACAGAACCGCGTGATCTTCTTCGGGATGAACCAGGCGGCAGAAGACATCGTGAATGACGATGTGGACGGCATGAACCCGATGTCTGACGTGCGCGTGCGCAAGGCGATGTCCATGGCGATTGACCGCAACGCGATCATGAAGGTTGTGATGCGTGGCCAGTCCGCCCCTGCGGGCATGATTGCGCCGCCGTTTGTGAACGGCTGGAACGAGGCGATGGACAGCTCCTCCACCACCGACATCGAAGGCGCGAAGGCGCTGATGGCGGAAGCGGGCTATGCGGACGGCTTCGGCATCACACTGAACTGCCCGAACGACCGCTATGTCAACGACGAGAAGATCTGTCAGGCGGCTGTGGGCATGCTCGCCAAAATTGGCGTGAAGGTGAACCTGGACGCCAAGCCCAAGGCACAGCACTTCCCGCTGTTGAGCAATCTGGAAACAGATTTCTACATGCTGGGCTGGGGTGTTCCGACCTATGACTCCGAGTATATCTTCAACTTCCTCGCCCACTCCAAAGGTGAGAAGTATGGCTCCTGGAACGCGACCCGCTTTGCGGATGCGGATCTGGATGCGAAGATCGAAGCGCTGGCCGGTGAAACCGATCTGGAGAAGCGCAACGGCATGATCAACGAGATCTGGCAGGTTGTGCAGGATCAGCAGCTTTATATCCCGATCCATCACCAGGTGCTGAACTGGGGCATGAAAGAGAACGTTGGCACCATCGTGGAGCCGGAAGATTCTCCGAAGTTCAAATACTTTGAAATGAACTAAGCCCGCGGGTCTAGGACAATAAGAAACCCCCGCAGTTTGCGCTGCGGGGGTTTTCCTTTTTTAGCTGTGATCGCCGTTTAAGGCTTGGCCCAGAGTGCGCGGGCGGCCTCTGCGATGCTGTCGCGCGATGGCATGGTGGCGGCATAGGCCGGGCCGGTGGCGATAAAGCTGTCATGGGCGGCGATGCGGGCATGGGGCAGGGTGGTCTGCTCATGCAGCAGCGCCATCAGTGCCTCAGACTGGCTGCCCGTGGTGCGGCATTCATCCACGACCAAGACTTTCTCAGCCCCTTCAAGCGCGGCAAGGATACCCTCGGCAGGCAGCGGCGCGAGCCAGCGCATGTCGATCACGCGGGTCTGGATGCCCTCTTTGGCAAGGTCGGCGGCGGCCTGTGTGGAAAGATACCGCCCGTTGCCATAGGTCAGAATGGCCAGCGGGCCGTCGCCCTCAACGCCAACCTCACCCAGAGCGATGGATTGATCCGGCGCCGGATAGGTGGCCATCCAGCCGTTGTCTTTGTCCTCCAGCAGGTCGCGCATCGGGTAGAGCGCGATCGGCTCCACCATCACCACGACGCGGTTTTCCGCATGGGCCAGCCGCACACATTCGCGCATCATCCTGGCCGCGTCATCGCCGTGTGAGGGGCAGGCGATGATGATGCCGGGGATGTCGCGCAGCACCGCCAGCGAGTTGTCATTGTGGAAGTGCCCGCCAAAGCCTTTCTGATAGCCCAGCCCAGCAATGCGCAGCACCATCGGGTTGGCGAATTGACCGTTTGAGAAGAACGGCAGCGTCGCCGCTTCGCCACGCAGCTGGTCTTCGGCATTGTGCAGATAGGCGAGGAACTGGATTTCCGGGATCGGGACAAAGCCGTTGTGCGCCATCCCGATGGCCAATCCCAGAATGCTCTGCTCGTCCAGCAGCGTGTCGATCATGCGATCCGCGCCAAAGCGGTCTTTGAGCTTTTGCGTGACGCCGTAGACCCCGCCCTTGGTGCCGATGTCCTCGCCCATCATCACGATCTCGCCGTGCTCCAGCATCAGATCGGTGAGCGCCCAGTTGAGCAGGCGCGACATGGGCTGGGGTTTGTCCATCTGCTTGAGATCCGCGCCAAAGGCTTTTTCGCGGGCCTCCGGTGTGGGGCCGTTGCTGGCGGCGATCTCTCGGGCCGGTGGCACCAGCGACGCCATGACCTCGGTGGCATTTGAAAGACGCGGGGTTTTCACGGCCTTTTCCGCCAGCGCGGCGCAGCGGTCCTCGGCCTCCTGATAGACCGCAAGAGAGACCTCAGGCGTCTGCGCACCGGCCTCAGACAGCAGGCGCACGGAATGCAGCAGCGGATCATCCGCTTCCCAGGCCTCAAAGGTGGCTTTGGGCAGGTAGGCCTGCTGCATGTCAGAGCCGGCATGGCCGTAAAGGCGCACAAGCGTCAGGTGCAGGAAGGCTGGTTTGCGGTGTTTGCGCACATAGTCAGCGGCCTCCTGGGCGGCGCGGAACGTGTCATAGATATCAAGCCCGTTGGCGGTGAAATACTTCAGGCCGGGTTTATTGGCGAAATTGGCGTTGATCCAGCCGCCCGGCGTGCGGGTCGAGATGCCGATGCCATTGTCCTCGCAGACAAACAGCAGCGGCATGGGGGCGGATTGATAGGCCGTCCAGCAGGCGGTGTTGATTGCGCCCTGCGCGGTGGAGTGGTTGGCGGAGGCATCGCCAAAGGAGCAGATGACGATGCTGTCATCGGCCAGTTGTTTATGCTCGGGCGCGCGGCGCTTGGCGAGGCCGATAGAATAGGCGGCCCCCACGGCCTTGGGCAGATGGGAGGCAATGGTGGAGGTCTGCGGCGGGATGTTGAGCGCCTTGGAGCCCAGCACCTTGTGACGCCCGCCGGAGATCGGATCCTCCATCGAGGTGCAGAAGCTCAGAAGCATGTCCCAAGCCGCATCCACGCCTTCGACCTGCGTTGAGCGCATGGTTTGAAACGCGCCGTCGCGGTAATGCAGAAACGCCATGTCATCGGGGCGCAGGGCCGCAGCCACAGCGGCCATGCCCTCATGCCCCGAGGAGCCGATGGTGTAATAACCATTGCCCTCAGACTGCATTTTGCGCGAGCGGCGGTCCAGATTGCGACTGAGACACTGCGCGGCAAAAATCTCGCGGGCGCGCGCGTCCTCCAGCGGCCCTGATGCGGCGGCCCCCTGCGGCAGGGGCCCTTTGGTCAGGCGCTCTCTGAAGGCCTGATCGACAATATCGGCACGGTCCATTTGCTCTCCCCGTAGTTGTTGGAGAATGCGTAGCACCGGGACTGTGCAAAGGCCAAGAGCCTCTGTTTGGGCAGGACGTACAGTCTTTTGCGGTGTCGCGGAGAGACCTGCATCCAGAGCGGCAGTGGGGCGGACAGAATTTCGCCTCAAAAGAACCCGATTTTGCCCCAATCGGCGTCCTCATCGAGACATCTTTACATTTCATTCATGATTGACGAGACGCCCAGCAGAAGTTGGGACGCCGCAGTTTCTTGGGGGCGGCAGTACGAGGTGAAATAGACCTATGAGACATGGGTTTCGTTTGGGAGATTTTGATCCGGAGCAGCCGCAGGATGCGGTTTTCGGAGGCAAGGACAGCTTGGATGGACCGCCAAGCGATGACCGTCGTTTGATGCGTGAAGCCAAGCGCCGTATGGGGCGATTGTCCCTGCGCAAGAGCAAAACGCCAGCACTCTCAAATGTAGACCGTGCCATGCTGCGCAACGCCCCTGACCTTGTGTCGGCAGAAAAACGTGCCTTGGCGGAGCCGGAGATGGCTGATTGGCGCAGACGCTGGCCGCGCCCGCGTCTCTTGGCGCTGATTGTGGTGATCACACTGGCAGCCGTGGTGCCTTCGGTGGCCATGCGTCTGATGATCTGGCTGGTGATCATGCTGTTGCTGACCGCCGTGCTTCTGGGGCCGGAACGCGCCCGGGATGCGGTGCAGGCGGTGGCGATTCACTTTGCCCATGTCTGGGGGCGGGAGATCGGCCTGCTGCGCAAGCTTCTGGCACGCAGCGACTCCTGAACCTAAATCCTAGCGGGAACGCCGCGCGGCGCTTGCATCTTCCGGGTGGTGCGACACCGGAGTTGCCACATTTTTTCCCAAGTTTGACCGCATCAATGTCGTGATGGCCTTTGATTTTAGAGGGCTACCGCACCCTCTGTTTGGTGCACTGGTGATCTAGTAAAGCAGGGTAGAGAGATGAGTGAAGATCTGACACTTGCACGGCCCAAGAAACCGAATCAATTCGGCGAGGATATCATTCAGCCGGGCGAGCCCTACACAGACGCGACCTTGGACACCATTCGCGCCTTGTTGGCGGAATCCAATCCGGTGCCGGAAGCCAAACCCCTTTCACCAAGCAACCCCTTTGCAGCCCGACCGCAATACACTGGTGCAGGCTATGAGCCGCCCGTGCGTGCCGCGCCGCAGCCGTCCACGGAACGTGTGGCGCAGGTTGCAGCGGAGCCGCAATCAAGCGCGCCGCAAGCGCCTGAGCCCATCTATCCGGACCCTTACATCGACAACCTTCAGCCCGTGAAACGCAGCTGGCGCAAAATCGAGGTGGTGGAGGGCCGCACCGGGCGCAGCCTGCGCCGCGTGGTCACCTCTCCGCGCATGATTTCTTTCATGTTTCTGTGCAGCGTGGTGATCTGGCAGCCCTGGTTCATTCCGATGCTGATCCTCAGTGTGATCTCTGCGGTGCTGCTGATCGGCGCGCTGATTGGCCAGGACCGCATGGCGCGGATCGTGCTCTATATGCTGAAACGCTATGTCTGGGCCGATCAGTCCCGCGCACGCTTCCTGCAACGGATTTTGCCACGCCGCTGGCATGGCATTCTCAACCGCCCTGTGACGGAGGCCGATGCATGGGACGGGTTGGTGGATCCGAGCTTTGAAGCACGGCTGGCACGTATCAGAGGCTAAGCCCCAACCAATTGCCTGCGCATTGCCCCCGCTTGGGCCTTGAAATTGCCGCAAGCCCCAAGTATGTCAGCCTTTGATCAAGGCAAAGAAGAAGCGTCATGGCGAAAACCAATCCGATCACCTTTATTCAGCAAGTCCGCGCGGAAGTTTCCAAAGTGGTCTGGCCGACCCGTCGCGAAGTGCTGTTGACCACTGTGATGGTCTTCATCATGGCAGCGCTGACAGCGGCCTTCTTCTCGCTGGTGGACATTCTGATCCGCTCCGGCTTGCAAGGCATTCTGGCGCTTTTCGGCTAATCCCCACAGGCCTTCGCTCGCCGGTTGTCCCTTGAATTGAGCGGGCAAGGGCGGTAGGGACTGCTTCTACAAGATGCATGGCGTGTGGCGATTCGAGTTGCACGCCGATTTTTTGTTCCTGATAGTCTGATTTGAGACTTCGAACATAAACGACACTCCGGCCAGACGCCGGCAAGGACGGGAAGAACAACAGATGGCGAAACGGTGGTATTCGGTTAGCGTGCTTTCGAACTTCGAAAAGAAGGTCGCCGAAACAATTCGCACGTCGGTCGAAGAGCAGGGGCTTGAGGACCAGATTGACGAAGTGCTGGTGCCGACCGAAGAAGTGATCGAAGTGCGTCGCGGCAAGAAAGTGACCACCGAGCGCCGCTTTATGCCGGGCTACGTGCTGGTTCACATGGAAATGAGCGACCAGGGCTATCACCTGATCAACTCCATCAACCGCGTCACCGGCTTCCTCGGCCCACAAGGCCGCCCGATGCCAATGCGCGACGCCGAAGTTCAGGGCATCCTGGGCCGCGTTGAGGAAGGCGAAGCCGCACCGAAGCTGATGATCAGCTTTGAAGTGGGCGAGAAGGTCAAGGTCAACGACGGTCCGTTTGAAGACTTCGACGGTATGGTTGAGGAAGTGGACGAAGAGAACCAGCGCCTGAAGGTGACGGTCTCCATCTTCGGCCGTGAGACCCCGGTTGAGCTGGAATACACGCAGGTGACCAAGCAGATGTAAGCTGCTGCACTTTGCAGAGATAAAAAAGCCCCGCATCCGGTGATGCGGGGCTTTTTCTTTGTCTGGTGGTTGCCTGAGCACAGGTCATCGTCCGACAAATCTGCAACGACTGTATCGGGGCGCTTAGGCCAGCCCGCGACCCTGGGTGGGGGTAAAGCCCCCTCCCATGGGGAGGGTCGGGGGCTGGTCGGCTTCGCCTCCTGTGCGTCGGTGGCGATCGTGTGTTTCAGATTTTAAGGACGACGCCCTAGGCTTCGATCATGTCCACGCGGGTGGCGTGGCGGCCGCCTTCGAACTCGGTGGAGAGGAAGGCATCTACGATCTCAAGCGCGAGGCCTTCGCCCACCACGCGTGCGCCAAGCGACAGCATGTTGGCATTGTTGTGCGCGCGGATCATCGCGGCGGAGAACGTGTCAGAGCAGACACCGCAGCGGATGCCTTTGACCTTGTTGGCAGCCATCATGATGCCTTGGCCGGTGCCGCAAAGGATGATGCCAAGATCCGCTTCGCCAGCGACAACGCGCTCGGCAGCGGCTTGGCCGTGTTTGGGGTAGTGGGTGCTTTCGGTGGTGGTCGGGCCGATGTCGAGCACCTCATAGCCTTGGGCAGAGATGTGGTCGGCCACTGCGCGGCGCAGATCAATGGCGGCGTGGTCGCTGGAAAGCACGATGCGTTTGTTGGATGTCATGAGGGAGCCTCAGAAGGTTGCGGAGGAGATGGAGTGCGGCGCGCTTGAAGCAGGTGAGGCGGGGTTTGTCAAATTTGAGCTGAATTGGGCTGGGGCGCACAGATCATAATTCTCTAGAGGTCGATGATCTTGGTTTTCTTGGCGTACGAGGCCTGAAGCTGTTGATTATCCAGTTAGACTATGGTCCCAACCGCATTGAAAATGCCATGTTGACCGCCCATTTTTACATAATGGAAAACAATCAGCGGCTACTTTTACATGTAGAAACCATATACGCGAAGCATCTTGAATTGTTCCGGCACTCGGATGACTTTGTGCAGCAGCGCACTACTCAATTTGCTACTACAAATACAATTCTCGTGGCAGCTTACGGTGTTCTTTTGGGGGTCGCCTACGAAGCAAGTCCGCTTGCAGCAAACTCTAAACTCTTACTGTCTCTGGCGATAATTTTGTCCGCAGTTGGGGTCTTTTATTCATACGTTTGGTACTGCTCTTATAAGCGCAGCGCCGCCTATAGAAAGATCCATCGAGACACGTTGAAAGAACTGGATAGCTATATTTTAGAGTTGCAGCCCGAGCTAAAGTTGCCTCGCCGAATTCTCATCGGCCCTTTTCAATTGCGCCATGATATTATGTACTTAGGTAAGTCTTATCCAATAGGCAGCGAAAGCGAAACTACACAGATCGGTCGGTTTGAAACAAAGAGAACGTTTTTCAATGTGGAGTCGATTCCTTTGTTTTCGCTTTTTCTCTGGCTATCGTTTTGCGGAATCGCGGTTTGGTTGATCCTTCGCTAAAGCTCTTTCAAAATGATGTCCCATTGAAGCTCTGGGAATAGAAGTCTTAGGCGGTAATCAGATACTCAGAGTCAGTCTCGCCTATTTATTTGAACCCCTTGCCAACGCCCTAAAACAGGCGTAAACGCCGCCTCTATCGTCTTCGGGCGAGATTCTCTCGTGGGAGGTCTTGGGCATCGCGATGCACAGATCGGACCACGCAACACAAACCGGGCAGATCGCGTTCTGCCTATGTTGAAAGGAAAACCAAATGGCTAAGAAGCTTGCTGGTACAATGAAGCTGCAGGTTCCTGCAGGTCAAGCCAACCCGTCCCCGCCCGTAGGTCCGGCGCTGGGTCAGCGCGGCATCAACATCATGGAATTCTGTAAGGCGTTCAACGCCAAGACACAGGACATGGAGCCAGGTGCGCCTTGCCCAACCGTGATCACCTACTATCAGGACAAGTCCTTCACCATGGACATCAAGACGCCACCTGCGTCTTACTACCTGAAGAAGGCTGCCAAGCTGAAATCCGGTGCAAACCTGCCAGGTCGTGAGACCGTAGGTTCCGTGACCGCTGCCCAGGTGAAAGAAATCGCCGAAGCGAAAATGAAAGACCTGAACGCAAACGACATCGATGCTGCAATGCAGATCATCCTTGGTTCCGCGCGTTCCATGGGCATCGAGGTGAAGTAATGGCGAAACTTGGTAAGCGTACTGCCGCCGCGCGTGAAGCGTTCGCAGGCAAAGAGAACCTGAGCGTCGAAGAAGCTGTTGCACTGGTCAAAGGTGCGGCGACTGCAAAATTCGACGAGACCGTTGAAATCGCTGTTCAGCTGGGTGTTGACCCACGTCACGCAGACCAGATGGTCCGTGGCGTTGTTGGTCTGCCTAACGGCACCGGCAAAGACGTGCGCGTTGCAGTATTTGCACGCGGTGCAAAAGCTGAAGAAGCACAAGCAGCAGGTGCCGACATCGTTGGCGCAGAAGACCTGATGGAAACCGTTCAAGGCGGCACCATCGACTTCGATCGCTGCATCGCGACCCCTGACATGATGCCTGTTGTTGGCCGTCTGGGTAAAGTGCTTGGCCCACGTAACCTGATGCCAAACCCAAAAGTTGGCACCGTGACCATGGACGTTGCTGACGCTGTCAAAAACGCCAAGGGCGGCGAAGTTCAGTTCAAAGTGGAAAAAGCCGGTGTTGTACACGCAGGTGTTGGCAAAGTGTCTTTTGACGAAGGCAAGCTGGTTGAGAACGTAAAAGCCTTCATGGGCGCAGTTCTGAAAGCCAAGCCTGCTGGCGCAAAAGGTGCCTACGTGAAGAAAGTTGCTCTGTCCTCCACCATGGGCCCAGGCGTGACCATCTCCGTGGACGCCGCTGCTTCTGAGTAAGCGCAACACTTTGCAGAAGAATTTGAGGGCGTCCCGGTTGGGGCGCCCTTTTTCGTGGACAGGCGGCGCCCTGCAGGATGTATTGCGCAGCGAAGGTGGCGCCTCACCGAATGGTAACCCAAGCGGTGCATGATGAGGTCACATAAAGGGAACGACAGCCTGAAGGTCGATGTGACAGAGAGCAACGCCGAAAGACTTCTGATTTATGCGCCGGTGCCGCTTTACCGGGCGGAGGGGCAGTTGTTTCTGGAGGATCAGGCGCGGGTTGGCTTGCGTCTCTGGGCGGATAATTTTGCCACTGTGGCCGCGATGATGCCGGTGATTGATGCACCACCACCCGTGGGATGGAGCGCATATCAGCCCGCCGACCTTGATCGGGTGGCGCTGCATCCGCTGCCTGCGGCCTATTCCCTGGCTGGCTTTGCAAGGCGTTACCCCGCCACGCGCCACAAGATCCAGTCGCTGATCAAAGAGGCGGATGTCCTGTCCTTTGCCATTGGCGGGCTTTTGGGGGACTGGGGCGCGGTGGCGTGTTTCACTGCCAAAAGCGCCGGACGTCGCTTTGCGGTCTGGACTGATCGGGTGGAAAGCGAAGTGACCCGCCTGACCGCCACGCAAGGCCCGTTGAGGACCCGGCTGCGCAAGCGGCTGACCGCGGGGCCGATGTGGGCGCTTGAGAAAGCGGTGATCCGGCGCGCGGATCTGGGGTTGTTTCACGGGCGGGAGACCTTTGACACCTACGCGCCTTTTAATCGCAATCCCCATGTGGTGCATGACATTCTGCTCGACCGCAGTTTTCAGATCGACACGTCGTGTTTTCAGGCCAAGCAGAGCGCCCTGCAGCAGGGGGCGCTGCAGATCGTTTATGCCGGGCGCGCGGATGCGATGAAGGGGCCGCTGGAGTGGCTCAGCGTTTTACAGGCGCTCCGCGACGCGGGTGTGGCGTTTCACGCCAGCTGGCTGGGTGGTGGTCCCATGCTCGAAGAGATGCGGCGTGCGGTGGTCAAGACGGGGCTTGAGGCGCTGGTCTCCTTGCCGGGCTTTGTGCAGGACCGCGAGGTGGTGATGGCCGCCCTACGGCGTGCGCATATCTTCCTGTTTTGCCACAAAACCCCGGAAAGCCCGCGCTGTCTGATCGAGGCGCTGATGTCGGGCACTCCGATTGTCGGCTATGACGGCGCCTATCCGCGCGAGCTGGCGGCCGCCCATGGCGGCGGACGCTTTGTGCCGCGTGGCGATGTGCAGGCGCTGTCAAAAACGGTGAAGACCCTGGCCCAGCAGCCCGAGGCGCTTCTGACCCTGCAGGCAAATGCCCGGCAGGACGGGCAGGCCTTTGATCAGGACAGCGTGTTCCGCCACCGCAGCGCGATTTTGAAGCAGGCCTTGGGCGGGGTGTGACCCTGCAAGCACCGCTTTCTTCTGGACATGTGCGTTTTCTCGCGATGTAGTTGAAACCATTAGAACAACCGGCGGACAGCGCTGGTGGAAGTGACTTTTGGGGGAGCGGGATATTGAAACGCATTTTGACCGTGGCAGCTCTGTGGCTGGCCAGCGCGGAAGTGGCGGCTGCAGATTGTGCTGAGGCGCGCAGCATCTGGGGAGATGTGAAAGACAGCGGCTCGGCGCAGGTTTTTGAGGAATATCTCTCGTTTTTTGGGGATTGCGCGATCTATTCGGGATTGGCGCGGGAAAAGCTGGCGGCTTTGGGCAACGTCCAGCCCTCAGCGCCGGTCTCCGCACCGGAACATGACCCGGAACCCGCGGTGGCCGAAAATGACGAAGGGCAGCTCACGGACTGGGAGGTGTTTGAAATCGAAAACGCCTGTATGCGTGCCGCCATCGCCCCTCTGCATGTCGAGGATTACATGGGCAGGGCCTGGGATGACATCGTCACCGAAGAAGCGCTTGCCGCCTGCGCTCCGGTGATGGATTTGGACGATCCGGACCCAGAGGCCATGGCGGCCTATGGCCGGGCGCTGATGAAGGCTGAGGACTACAAGGAGGCGGCGGATGTGAGTCTGGCCGCAGCCATGCTGGGCAGTGGGCTTGGGGCCAACAATCTGGGCGTGCTCTATGAAGACGGAAACGGTGTACCGCAGGATTATGGTGACGCGCTGCTCTATTACACCATCGCGGCAGATTACGGCTCTCCTTTCGGGCACATAAACGTCGGGGATCTCTATCGGGATGGCAAAGGCGTTTCTGTGGATGCCGCGCGGGCCATAGAGGCCTATGAGGCTGCGGCCGACTTGGAGTATGGACCTGCCTTTGAGCGCATCGGCGACCTCTACCGGGATGGGGACATTGTGCCACAAAGCAGCTCGAAGGCGATCTATGCCTACAGCTCGGCCCATGAGCTGGGGGAATACGCCTGCGGTAATGAGATTGCCTATATCTATGAAACGGGTCAGGGAGATCAGCCGCAAAATGAAAGTGAAGCCTTCAGTTGGTATCTTGATGTGCTGCTGAAAGGTGTCACCGAGGAATGGGCGACCTATCGCGCAGGGCGCATGATGCTGGACGGGCGCGGCGTTGAGGCGGATGAGGAAAAGGCGCGAAACTGGTTTGCCCTTGGCGCGCACGGTGGCCATGCGCCGAGCCAGCGGGAGCTTGGCCGTCTGTTGCACCGTTGGGGTGAAATTGATGAGGCGGAGACCTGGCTGCGTCAGGCGGCGGATCAGAACGATGAGGATGCGCAGGCTTTGCTGGCGATCTGGTTCTGAGGCGTCAGCGCAACGCGCGTCTGCGGCACAGCGGCTCTGAGCGGACCGCTTGTTTTTGGACAAATTTCAAATGGCCAAGCGCGGGTTTGAAGGCCATGCGCCGGTCATCGCGCGCCATGTAATCCAGGATCCGGTAGATGTTGATCGGCTGCTGTTTGATCAGCGCAAGGATGCGCTCCTGCGCCTCCTCAGGCGGGTAGCTGTCGATCAGCACGCAGGCGCTTTGGGTGGGGGTCAGGATGTAGAAATTCTGCGGCCTGCGTTTGGTGAAATGGGTGGCGTTGAACGGGGATTCGCCAAGCGCGCGGAACTTGGGCATGACCATCTGCATGTCCGCCGTGGTGTGCGCGATGACATGACCGGTGATCTGCTCAAACCCCAGCGGTTTCAGCTTCTGCATCACATGGCTGCGCATGGGGCCGGCCAGAGCATCAACGTCGGCGCGGTCATATCTGAGATCGTCAAACACCGAAATGATCTGCAGATCCCAGTCGACCACATAGAGATAGGGATCCTGATCGAGCACCTGCAGGCTGTCTTTGAGCTCAGTAAGACTTGGTACCGCAGTTGAGGCTTCCGCGCCGCGTGAGGGCGGGGCGGCGGGCGCTGATGCAAAGGCGGAGGTGATCCGCCTGATAAAGCTGCTGGCAAAGCTGCGCGTGGTCATGGGCGTCGTTCTCCTGCTCAGAGGGTAGCACAGATTTCATACGGCGCGGGGCAGGGGGCGGCTCACTTTACCGGCAGGGCGCGCGGTTTTGCGTCATCCCTTGATCGCGCCGTTTCGTATGCGCATCTAAGAGATGAGAGAATTGCCTCAGGAGGGCCAGCCATGTTGCAGGAAAAGCGGAAAGATCTGGATGCGGAGAAGCTCAAGAAGCTGCTGCAGCGGCTGGTGTCTGAGCTGAGCGGGCTTTATCCGGATCTTTATTATCAGCCCACCAGCGAAGTCGCCGCCCTGATCCTGCGCCATGTGGCGGGGGAGGCAAAGCTCAACGCCGATGAGCACGCCTTGCTCAATCCGCTCAGTCAGCGTGACGTTGAGGTGCTGCTGAGTTTGCATTGAGCGGGGCAGACCAGACGGCCTGAGAGTGGCAGTGTGCCACAAGGATCCCGGAGGCAGAGTCGCCTGCCTCCGGTTTTGCATTTATTGAGACATGCCGCCTTCGGTGGCGATTTGCTCTTCGACGTGGTCCTGATTGGTCACGGCGACACCGCGTGGCGGGAAGTCCTCAAAGGTGGTCAGGTGCTTCTGGACCAGTTTTGCCGCAGGACCGAAGGCCCACATTTTGTTGCCCATCCAGCGGGTGTACATGCCGGATTCATCTGCCGCTTTCTCGTAGGGATCGCGCCGCAGGTTGAAGAGCAGAGGCGCGTTGAGCTCCTCTTTGGGACCGGCCCAGCCTTGCGTCTGGACAGTGAAATGCGCTTTCCAGTCGCGGTAGCGCACCGCCTGAAGGTCTGGCCCTTCATAATAGATGATCTCATCGCGGTTGCTGTCGCCTTGTCCGGTGATCAGGGACATCTGATTGTAGCCGTCCAGATGCACCTGATAGCCTTCGTGGCCTTCCAGCAGACGCTCTGGCAGGTTGTCTGGGCCACCGGCTGCAGCAACAAGGGTGGGCATCCAGTCAAGGCCGTCAAAGATGCCGTTGCTCACCGTGCCTGCAGGCACTTTGCCGGGCCAACGGATGATGGCAGGCACGCGGAAGCCTCCTTCCCATGTGGTGCCTTTTTCGCCGTGAAACGGCGTTGTGCCGCCATCCGGCCAGGTCATGGTTTCAGGTCCATTGTCGGATGTGAAAACAACGATGGTGTTGTCGGCAATGTTGAGCGTGTCCAGATGCGCCAGGACCTTGCCGACATTGTCGTCGAGCTCTTTCATCACCACATCCTGCAGGCCGCGCCCGTCGCCGAGCATGGCTTCATATTCCGGGCTGAGGTGGGTCCAGACGTGGGCGCGCGCAGGGGCCATCCAGACAAAGAACGGCGTTTCGCTGTCCACGGCGCGGTTGATGAAATCCAGCGTGTGGGCTGTGACCTCGTCATCAAGCGTTTTCTGGCGTTCGGGCGGGGCCGGGCCGTCATCGACGATGCGCTGTTTGCCCACCGGGCCCCAGCGCGGATCGACGGTGTCATCCGCGGTCTCTGTGGCATAGGCGTGGATGATATTGCGCGGGCCAAAGGTGTCGTTGAAGGTCTGATCCTTGGGCCAGTCCGGGTCAGACGTATATTCCATCGCGTTCAGGTGGTAGAGCCAGCCCCAGTACTCATCAAAGCCTTTCACCGTTGGCAGGAATTTGTTCATGTCGCCAAGGTGGTTTTTACCAAACTGCCCTGTGGTGTATCCCAGCGCCTTGAGCATGTTTGCCAGCGTAGGGTCGTTTTCATTCAGACCTTTTTCAGGATCGCCCGGCAGACCCACCGTATGCATGCCGGTGCGCACCGGCAGCTGGCCGGTGATGAAAGCAGAGCGCCCCGCGGTGCAGCTGGGCTGGGCGTAGTAATCTGTCAGGCGCAGGCCGTCAGCAGCCAGTTGATCCAGATTGGGGGTCTGGATGCTTTTGACACCCTGATGGTAACTGCCAAGGCTGGCCCAGCCCACGTCATCGGCCATGATCACCAGAATGTTGGGTGGGGGCGTTTCTGCCCAGATCGGGCTGGCGTAGAGCGTGGCCGCAGCCACGGCACTGGCCGCCGCGAGAGACTTCAGTTGGTGCATTTTAGACCTCACACTGGTTAGACATCACGTAAAGCGTGTATCGTCGATGGTGTTTCTGCATAGCGATCAAGCATTTGATGCCGCAACGGGGCTTTACCCAGATTTCAGATTGTGAAACCTAGAGGTTGAAAACTGAAAGCAGGTGCGCCCGTATGATCCCCGAAAACGCATTGACCGCTTTTCTCGCTTTGGCTGAAAAAGGCAGTTTTCAGGGCGCAGCGCGCGCGATGGGCGTGTCAAACGCCTCTCTGTCCCGCTACATCAATCAGGCGGAACAGCACGTCGGGACACCGCTGTTTCACCGCAGTCGCAACAGCAGCACGCTGACACGTGCGGGGCAGGAGTTTCTGCCGATTGCAGAAGGCTTGCGTCAGGATCTCAACCGCTATGCCACCCATGTGGCCAAGCTGCGCGACAGAGGGCCGGGGGTGTTGCACATCGGCTGTGGCCCGCTGACCACCAGAACCTTGATACAGCCCGCGATCCGCGCGGTGCGCGCCGTTCTGCCTGATTTGCGGTTTAGGGTTCTGGTAAGCGCCTATGGCCGCCCCCTGGATTTATTGCAGGCCGGGCAGTTTGACATTTTCCTCGGGGATCTGACCTACACGCCTGAAGCCGACAATGTCGAGATCATGGTGATGCAGAAACGGGCGATCCAGTTTATGGCTCACCGTGATCATGCCATTCACGACGGTGGACCGCGCACACTGTCCGAGGTGTTTGCCTATCCGTTTGCCTCACCTTACTTGCACAAGCACTGGCGCAGCACGCTGACAAAAGCTCTGGGCGGAGATGTGCAGGCGGAGGCCACCGTGTCCGCGCTGCCGCAGATTGAAAGTGACGACTATCATCTGCTGACCGGGCTGCTCAGTGAGCCTGAGTATATTGTTGGCGGGGTGGCAGAGAGCTTTTCAGAGATCATGCCAACCGGTCAGGCAAAACCTGTGTCGATGGCGCAGGAGATCTCATGGAACATCTGCGCGGCACGGAAGGTGGAGAACACCTCCTTGGGGCTGGAGGCTTTCTGGGAGGCTTTGGCCGCACACAAGATATAAGCGCTATGGCGCACTCCTAACTTTCCCGTGCACAAACCAGCGCGCTCTTTCTAAAGGCCCGCTTGCGCTGGGGGCTCATCCTTTGGCTTTTTTTGGCGGAAGGGACGCGCCTGAGGCTCCAACAAACTCCACATCATGGTAGTGCGCGTTTAGGGGCAAGCGCACCGCGCGCTCCAGAATTTCAGGCAGTGTGACAGGCCGAAAGCCCCATTGATCCACGCCAACATTGATGCTGTTTCGTGAGCCGGCCCAGAGGTCATGGACATGGCCAAAGAGCTGTATGGCGCCTCGTCCAGATCCCGGGAAACTCAGCATAGGGTAGTGGCAGAGGGCCACTTCCTGCTGATCGTCTTCTATTTGGACCAGCTCGTGTTGCGTGGCCCAAGGCAGGGTGCGCACCACATCGTTGTCATGATTGCCGACAATCAGGTGCTTGCGACCGGGGATTGCATCAAACCAAGCTCTGAGTGTGCTTGCGTCGCGGTTCTTGCCGAAGGAAAAATCCCCCAAGAACCAAAAGTCGTCGTTTGCGTCGATACATGAGCACGCATCTATGAGCGCCTGATCCATCTCAGCCGTTGAGGCGAATGGGCGATTGCAGTTTTCAATCACCCTCAACAGACCGAGATGCCAGTCTCCGCTATACCAATTTGTCATACTGTCACCCGCGACTGCCTTGAGGGATGTTATAGGGCATTGATTGAGGGGTTGAGCAAGGTGGTTTATTTCGAGCGCAGTTACTCGACGGAGCGCTTGCAGCCCCTTTTCCGCATTCGCCGTCCCCTAACTTTCCTGTGGACAAACCCGCGCGCCCCTTCTAAAAGCCCGCTTGCCCACCTTGGGTGTCGCGTCAGCGATTCTTCTGAGGTGGCCTGTCCAAGACGGAGGGTTCCGGCAGCCGCCTGAATAATTCCTTCCCGAGATGGGGTAAGAGACAAGAATTCTAAGAAGGCCCTTTCCGGGCGCTTCGGCGATCTTGGTTCCCAACCCTTTGTTTGGACCTAAACGCATGCCGCTTTGCGGTGTGCAAAACTGAGCCGGGGTGCAAGCCCCATATTTGGAGTAAAACTGTGGATAGAGCACAAAAAGAGAAGGTGGTCGAGGAACTCGGCCAGATCTTTGAAAGCTCTGGCGTTGTAGTGGTTGCCCACTACGCGGGTCTCACGGTTGCTGACATGCAAGACCTGCGTGCACGTGCGCGTGACGCGGGTGGTGCAGTACGTGTCGCCAAGAACAGGCTCGCCAAGATCGCCCTGGAAGGCAAACCATGCGAGAGCATGGGTGACCTTCTGTCGGGTATGACCGTTCTGACCTATTCCGAGGACCCTGTGGCAGCCGCCAAAGTGGCCGAGGACTTCGCCAAGACGAACAAGAAGTTCGAAATCCTTGGCGGTGCAATGGGCGAGAACGCTCTGGACCGTGCCGGTGTTGAAGCCGTGTCGAAAATGCCTTCCCGCGACGAGCTTATCGCTCAGATCGCTGGCATGCTCGGCGCACCTGCTTCCAGCATCGCCGGTGCAATTGGCGCACCTGCTTCGAACATCGCATCCATCCTGTCTACCATCGAGGAAAAGGCAGAGGCTGCGTAAGCAACTTTTTGAACCGCGTAGGGTGAATGCCCAACGTTGGAACACATATCTGATAACGGAAAGAGTCTAAAATGGCTGATCTGAAAGCACTCGCAGAAAGCATCGTGGGTCTGACCCTGCTGGAAGCACAAGAACTGAAAACCATCCTCAAAGACGAGTATGGCATCGAACCAGCCGCCGGTGGCGCGGTTGTAATGGCAGCAGCTGGCGGCGACGCCGGTGGCGCAGCTGAAGAAGAGAAGACTGAATTCGACGTGATCCTGAAATCCGCAGGCGCATCGAAAATCAACGTCATCAAAGAAGTTCGCGGCATCACAGGCCTGGGCCTGAAAGAAGCCAAAGAGCTGGTCGAAGCTGGCGGCAAAGCAGTTAAAGAAGGCGTGTCCAAGGACGAAGCCGAAGACATCAAAGGCAAGCTGGAAGCAGCTGGCGCTGAAGTCGAAGTTAAGTAATTCGGTTTTTGACCGATTTGCTGCAGGCGTCCCATTCGGGGCGCCTGTTTTCGTTTGGGCAACCTGTTGCGGTCACCATTCATACGGCGTTAATCCCTTGGCTTTGGCCATCTAGCGGTTGCCATCAGGCGCACAATGGGCAATCACAGAACCGAGAGCGCCTGTCAAAAACAGCGCCAAGCAGCAAACCTGGCCTCCCGTTTTGCTTTTGGGGCCACAGATAAGAAGTCGACTATGAAACACTCCATTCCCCTGACGGCACTTCCTGAGAATACAGTTTTTGGCGCGGGCGATGTTTTCGTCCTGTTTGGTGAACTCTTCGGGCGCGGCTATGCGACAGGCCTGATCGAGGCGGCGAAGGCCGCTGGCATGGAGGTGATCGGCATCACCGTGGGGCGCCGCGAAGACGATGGGGCTCTGCGGGCGCTGACCGATGAGGAGCACGCAGCGGCGGAGGAGAACCTCGGCGGCAAGATCATCAACATTCCGCTGATGGCGGGCTTTGACATGGACGCGCCTGCCGGTGGCGAAACCCCGACCGACATGCTGGGCGATATGACGCTGGACAACTGGCAGGAGTACAAGCTCGACTGGGCCAAAGTGGACGCCTGCCGCGAGATCGGCACCGCGCGTTTCACCGAGGCGCTTGGCCGTGTGATGGCAGAGCTGGAAGGTCTGATCCCTGAGGGCAAGAACGTGTTCTTTGCCCACACCATGGCGGGCGGCATTCCGCGCGCAAAAGCGTTTCTGGCGATTGCCAACCGCATCTACAAAGGCCGTGGCGCACGTCACATGCCGTCTCAGGCGCTGATGGACAGCGATCTGGGCAAGCTGATCCTGCAGAACTTTGACGAGGTGACCGCCAACAGCTTTGGCCATCTGCTTGAGCAAAGTGCCGCGCTGCGCAGCAAGATCGAAGCGGGCGGCGGGCAGGTGCGTTACTCCGCATATGGCTACCACGGCACCCGTGTGCTGATCGACGGTGCCTATCAGTGGCAGACCTACACCAGCTACACGCAGGGCTATGCCAAGATGAATCTGGAAGCGTTTGCGCAGAAGGCATGGGAGCAGGGCGTGAAGGCGACCGTGTTCAACTGCCCTGAAATCCGCACCAACTCCTCTGACGTGTTTGCGGGGATCGAACTGTCGCTGGTGCCGCTGCTGGAAGCCTATCGCAAAGAGGGCGGTGGCGACTGGGTACAGGGTGTCTGGGATGAATGTCAGGCGCTGCTCAAAGAGGGCGAAACACTGGAAGCCATTCTGGAGACCGTTGGGGCCTATCAGCAGAACCCGGTGATGCAGTCCTTCTATAACTTTGAAGCCTGGCCGATGCAGAACAGCCCGGAGCAGGTCGAAATGACCGTGGGCACATCTGCTGACATCGTGGCGCTGCACAAGAACCGCAAAGAGCTGGTGAGTGACGTGCTGAGCGCCCATGTGGTGAGCGCAACCGGTGCCCTGATCTTTGGCGCATCCAGCAATGCGGATGGCCCTGTTCTGTGGCTCGACCACGATTTGGTGGCACAGCAGCTGATCGCTGCGAACAGCTGATCCTGCGCATTATCGCAAGCTTTTGGCAGGCGTCCTTCGGGGCGCCTGTTTTGCGTTTGAGCGGTGCCGCCTCGCAAACACGATTGTGTCAGTCCCTTGTTTTTTGCCGCCACTTCGCTGACGCTGCTGGGAAATTCCAGAAGAGACGCAGGAAAAGACGGAGAGTACAGCCACAAAAAGGAGCGGCGGAATGTGCGATATATGTGTGATCAATGCGGTCAAAGACAAAATGCTGTCGCGGCGGGAGTTCTTCCGCGCGGGCGCGGCGGCAGGGGCGGTTGCCGCTGTCGGGGCGGCCAGCGCAACCCCGGTGCGGGCGCATAATCACGGGGGCATCACGGATCTGACCTACAGCCTGTCACCGGAGTTTCCCACCTGGGGCGGGGAGCCGGGCTTTGCGGCGGAGCAGGTCTTTAAGTTTGCCAAGGATGGCTTCAACCTGCTGAACCTCACGATCAACGAGCACACCGGCACCCATATCGACGCACCGCTGCATTTTTCCGCGGATGGCAATTCGGTGGACGAAATCCCCGTGGAAAATCTGATCGCACCGATCTGTGTGGTGGATATCGCGGCGCGTGCGGCGGAGGATGCGGACACCACGGTGACGCCGGATGATCTGAAGGCCTGGATCTCTGCCCATGGGGACATTCCGGACGGGGCCTGTGTGGCGATGCATTCGGGCTGGGGCGCACATGTGACCACGGAGAAATTCCGCAATTTTGACGGGCAGGCCCAGCACTATCCGGGCTTTCACGTGGAGGCGGCACAGATGCTGATGGAGGAGACCGGCGCGGCCTCGCTGGCGGTGGACACCCTGTCGCTGGATCCGGGCAATTCAGCGGATTTTGCCACCCATTACGCTTGGCTGCCGTCAAACCGGTTTGGCATCGAGAACATGGCCAATCTGGACAAGCTGCCAGCCTCGGGCGCGACCGTCTTTATCGGCGCGCCAAAGTTTGCCGGCGGTACCGGCGGTCCGGCCCGCATCATCGCGATGGTGTGACGCGGGATTTGGAGCTAAGCTACGCTACGACCCCATAGGGTGCCGCGCCCGATCTCGGGTGCGGCGCTCAGGTCGGCGGAGGCCTTTGTCCAAATGTCAAGCCCTGAGGGGTTGCAAAGGCACGGGCGATTCACTATTCGGTAGTCTCTTGCGGTTTCGAGCGATTCGGGGCCGCTTTTGCCCTATGCGGACACGTTGTGGCCGGAGTGGCGCGGACAGAATGGCGAATGAACAGCTAGGGCAGGGCATAGGGGCAGCAAACCCCGCGATCAGATCAGACTGACGGAAGTTACTACACGGACCTTAAAAATCGACGAATAGCCCCGGCTTGGTAAGCCTCTCGGGGTGCGATCTAGGCGCACATGAGAGGTTTTCCAAGGCAGGGTTTGGAACGGGAGGCTCCCTTTGGGACGGGGGCCGGGAATTGTCCAGATCTTGACCGTCTCGTATGGGCGTGGTGCCGGGGACCCGACGGCACTTGCGTTCGGTGAGAAATGAAAGGTGACGATAGTCATGGCTCAAAGCTTTCTTGGCCAGAAACGTTTGCGCAAATATTACGGCAAGATCCGCGAAGTGCTGGAGATGCCGAACCTGATCGAGGTTCAGAAATCCTCATATGATCTTTTCCTGAAATCCGGTGATGCACCGCAGCCAACCGCTGGCGAAGGTATCATGGGCGTGTTTCAGTCGGTATTCCCGATCAAAGATTTCAACGAAACCAGCATTCTGGAATTCGTGAACTACGAGCTGGAAAAGCCGAAGTACGATGTTGAGGAATGTCAGCAGCGTGACATGACCTACAGCGCGCCGCTGAAGGTCACTCTGCGTCTGATCGTGTTTGATATCGACGAAGATACCGGCGCGAAATCCGTTAAAGACATCAAAGAACAAGACGTCTTCATGGGCGACATGCCTCTGATGACCCAGAACGGCACCTTTGTGGTGAACGGCACCGAGCGCGTGATCGTGTCTCAGATGCACCGTTCCCCTGGTGTGTTCTTTGATCACGACAAAGGCAAAACCCACTCCTCCGGCAAACTGCTGTTTGCCTGCCGCATCATTCCCTACCGCGGCAGCTGGCTGGACTTTGAGTTTGACGCCAAAGACATCGTCTACGCCCGTATCGACCGCCGCCGTAAGCTGCCTGTGACCACCCTGCTGTATGCGCTGGGTCTGGACCAGGAAGGCATCATGAATGCCTATTATGACACGGTGAACTTCAAGCTGGAGAAGAACAAAGGTTGGGTCACCAAGTTCTTCCCTGAGCGTGTGCGTGGCACCCGCCCTGTGATGGATCTGATCGACGCCGCAACCGGCGAAGTGATCTGTGAAGCAGGCAAGAAAGTCACCCCGCGCGCGGTCAAGAAGATCATCGACGAAGGCACCATCACCGAGCTGCTCGTGCCGTTTGACCACATCGTGGGCAAATTCGTCGCTGAAGACATCATCAACGAAGAAACCGGTGCGATCTACGTTGAAGCCGGTGATGAGTTGACGCTGGAATATGACAAAGACGGCGATCTGATCGGCGGGTCCCTGAAAGACCTGATCGACGCTGGCTTCACCGACATTCCGGTGCTGGACATCGACAACGTCAATGTCGGTCCATACATGCGCAACACCATGGCGGCAGACAAGAACATGAGCCGCGACACCGCGCTTATGGACATCTACCGTGTGATGCGTCCGGGTGAGCCACCCACCGTTGAAGCGGCAAGCGCGCTGTTTGACACCCTGTTCTTTGATTCAGAGCGTTATGACCTCTCCGCGGTTGGCCGTGTGAAGATGAACATGCGCCTTGCTCTGGATGCAGAAGACACCCAGCGCACCCTGCGCAAGCAAGACATCATCTCCTGCATCAAGGCGCTGGTTGAGCTGCGTGACGGCAAAGGCGACGTGGACGACATCGACCACCTCGGCAACCGTCGTGTGCGTTCCGTTGGCGAGCTGATGGAAAACCAGTACCGCGTTGGCCTGCTGCGCATGGAACGTGCGATCAAAGAGCGTATGAGCTCTGTTGAGATCGACACCGTGATGCCGCAAGACCTGATCAACGCCAAACCGGCCGCAGCGGCTGTGCGTGAATTCTTCGGCTCCTCGCAGCTGTCGCAGTTCATGGACCAAACCAACCCGCTGTCCGAGGTGACCCACAAGCGTCGTCTCTCCGCGTTGGGCCCAGGCGGTCTGACCCGTGAGCGTGCGGGCTTTGAGGTGCGCGACGTGCACGCGACCCACTACGGTCGTATGTGCCCGATTGAAACGCCGGAAGGTCCAAACATTGGTCTGATCAACTCGCTGGCAACCTTTGCCCGCGTGAACAAATACGGTTTCATCGAAACGCCTTACCGCAAGGTTGAGAACGGTGTGGTCTCCGACGATGTGAGCTACATGTCCGCAACCGAAGAGCAGCGTCACACCGTTGCTCAGGCAAACGCGGCGCTGGATGAAAACGGCAAATTCGTGAACGAGTTCGTCAACACCCGTCAGGCCGGCGAATACACGCTGGCAGCTTCGGAAAACGTCGATCTGATCGACGTGAGCCCGAAACAGCTGGTGTCTGTGGCGGCCTCGCTCATTCCGTTCCTTGAAAACGACGACGCCAACCGCGCTCTGATGGGCTCGAACATGCAACGTCAGGCGGTTCCGCTACTGCGTGCTGAGGCACCGCTGGTGGGTACCGGTATCGAGGAAAAAGTGGCGATCGACTCCGGCGCGGCCATTCAGGCCAAGCGTGCGGGTATCATCGACCAAGTGGATGCACAGCGTATCGTGATCCGTGCCACCTCCGATCTGGAGCTGGGCGACGCGGGCGTGGACATCTACCGTCTGCGCAAGTTCCAGCGCTCCAACCAGAACACCTGCATCAACCAGCGTCCGCTGGTGAAAGTGGGCGATACGGTTGCGAAGGGCGAGGTGATTGCTGACGGTCCGTCCACCGATATCGGTGAACTGGCGCTTGGTAAAAACGTGGTCGTCGCCTTTATGCCTTGGAACGGCTACAACTACGAAGACTCCATCCTGATCTCCGAGCGCATCGCGCGTGACGACGTGTTTACTTCGGTTCACATCGAAGAATTCGAAGTCGCCGCACGTGACACCAAGCTTGGCCCAGAAGAGATCACCCGCGACATTCCAAACGTCGGTGAAGAAGCGCTGCGCAACCTCGATGAGGCCGGCATCGTTTACATCGGTGCGGACGTTGAGCCGGGCGACATTCTCGTTGGTAAGATCACACCGAAGGGCGAAAGCCCGATGACTCCGGAAGAAAAGCTTCTGCGTGCCATCTTCGGTGAGAAAGCTTCTGACGTGCGTGACACCTCGCTGCGTGTGAAGCCGGGTGACTTCGGGACTGTTGTGGAAGTGCGCGTCTTCAACCGCCACGGTGTGGAAAAAGACGAGCGTGCGTTGCAGATCGAGCGTGAAGAGATCGAACGTCTGGCACGTGACCGTGACGACGAACTCGCGATCCTGGATCGGAACATCTATGCCCGTCTGAAAGACATGATCCTTGGCAAAGTGGCTGTGAAAGGCCCACGTGGCGTGAAAGCAAACTCGGAAATCACTGAGGAACTGCTGGCAAGCCTGAGCCGTGGTCAGTGGTGGCAGCTGGCGCTTGAAGATGAGGCCGACGCACAGATCGTTGAGGCTCTGAACGAGCAGTATGAGATCCAGAAGCGTGCGCTTGAGCACCGCTTTGAGGACAAGGTCGAGAAAGTCCGTCGCGGCGACGATCTGCCACCGGGCGTGATGAAGATGGTCAAAGTCTTCATCGCTGTGAAGCGCAAGCTTCAGCCGGGCGATAAGATGGCCGGTCGTCACGGGAACAAAGGTGTTATTTCCAAGGTTGTGCCTATGGAAGACATGCCGTTCCTCGCAGACGGTACGCCGGTTGACTTCTGTCTGAACCCACTGGGTGTGCCTTCGCGTATGAACGTTGGTCAGATCCTTGAAACCCACATGGGTTGGGCCGCACGTGGCCTTGGTCTGAAGATCGACGACGCGGTGCAGGAATACCGCCGCTCCGGCGACCTGACACCGGTTCGCGAAATGATGCGCCTGGCTTATGGCGAAGATGTCTACGAAGAAGGCATCGCTGGCATGGACGAAGGTCAGCTTCTGGAAGCGGCGGGCAATGTGACCCGTGGTGTTCCAATCGCGACCCCGGTCTTTGACGGCGCCAAAGAAAGTGACGTGAACGACGCTCTGGTGCGTGCTGGCTTCTCTGAAAGCGGTCAGTCCATCCTGTTTGACGGCCGTACCGGTGAACAGTTTGCGCGTCCGGTGACCGTGGGCATCAAGTACCTGCTGAAACTGCACCACCTGGTGGACGACAAGATCCACGCGCGTTCCACTGGCCCATACTCCCTCGTCACACAGCAGCCGCTGGGTGGTAAGGCACAGTTTGGTGGTCAGCGCTTCGGGGAGATGGAGGTCTGGGCTCTGGAAGCTTACGGCGCCGCCTACACCCTGCAGGAAATGCTCACCGTTAAGTCGGATGACGTGGCAGGCCGGACCAAGGTCTACGAAAGCATCGTCAAGGGCGAGGACAACTTTGAAGCGGGCGTCCCAGAATCGTTCAACGTTCTGGTCAAGGAAGTCCGTGGCCTCGGCCTGAATATGGAACTCTTGGATACGGAGATGGATGAGTAACGGTGCGCCCTCAGGGCACACCCTACGTAGGGTGCGCAGTTTCTGCGCACCGTCCCCTCTGCACCCTCTAACCTTTGAGGTACCAAAATGAACCAAGAATTGACGAACAATCCGTTCAACCCGCTGACACCGCAAAAGGCGTTTGACGAGATCAAAGTGTCTCTCGCGTCTCCTGAGCGGATCCTGTCGTGGTCCTACGGTGAGATCAAAAAGCCGGAAACCATCAACTACCGTACGTTCAAGCCAGAGCGTGACGGCCTGTTCTGTGCGCGTATCTTTGGCCCGATCAAAGACTACGAATGTCTTTGCGGCAAATATAAGCGCATGAAGTATCGCGGCGTTGTCTGCGAGAAATGTGGTGTTGAAGTTACCCTTCAGAAAGTGCGCCGTGAGCGTATGGGCCACATCGAACTGGCCGCGCCAGTGGCACACATCTGGTTCCTGAAATCGCTGCCATCCCGCATCGGCCTGATGCTGGACATGACCCTGCGTGATCTGGAACGTGTGCTGTACTTTGAAAACTACGTTGTCATCGAGCCGGGTCTGACCGACCTGCAATACGGCCAGATGCTGACCGAAGAAGAGTACATGGATGCGCAGGACGCATACGGCATGGACGCTTTCACCGCCAACATCGGTGCTGAAGCGATCCGTGAGATGCTGGCGCAGATCGATCTGGAAGCCGAAGCCGACCAGCTGCGCGCTGATCTGGCCGAAGCCACCGGTGAGCTGAAGCCCAAGAAGATCATCAAGCGTCTGAAAGTGGTTGAGAGCTTCATCGAGTCCGGCAACCGCCCGGAATGGATGATCCTGACCGTGATCCCTGTGATCCCGCCAGAGCTGCGCCCGCTGGTGCCGCTGGACGGTGGCCGCTTTGCGACCTCCGACCTCAACGATCTCTATCGTCGTGTGATCAACCGGAACAACCGTCTGAAGCGTCTGATCGAACTGCGTGCGCCTGACATCATCGTGCGTAACGAAAAGCGTATGCTGCAGGAATCCGTGGATGCGCTGTTTGACAACGGCCGCCGTGGTCGCGTGATCACCGGCGCCAACAAGCGTCCGCTGAAATCGCTCTCTGACATGCTGAAAGGTAAGCAGGGTCGTTTCCGTCAGAACCTTTTGGGTAAGCGCGTCGACTTCTCTGGCCGTTCGGTGATTGTGACCGGTCCGGAACTAAAGCTGCATCAATGTGGTCTTCCCAAGAAGATGGCGCTCGAGCTGTTCAAGCCGTTCATCTATTCCCGTCTGGAAGCCAAAGGTCTGTCCTCCACTGTGAAGCAGGCCAAGAAACTGGTGGAAAAAGAGCGTCCCGAAGTTTGGGATATTCTGGATGAGGTGATCCGCGAACACCCTGTCATGCTGAACCGTGCGCCAACGCTGCACCGTCTTGGGATTCAGGCGTTTGAGCCGGTACTGATCGAAGGTAAGGCTATCCAGCTGCACCCGCTCGTATGTTCTGCGTTTAACGCGGACTTTGACGGGGACCAGATGGCTGTTCACGTGCCGCTGAGCCTTGAGGCACAGCTGGAAGCCCGTGTTCTGATGATGTCCACGAACAACGTTCTGTCGCCGGCCAACGGTGCACCGATCATCGTTCCGTCTCAGGATATGATCTTGGGCCTCTACTACACCACCATCATGCGCGAAGGCATGAAGGGTGAAGGCATGGTCTTCTCCTCCATCGAGGAAGTGCAATACGCGCTGGATTCCGGTGCGGTACACCTGCACGCCAAGATCCACGCCCGTATCCCGCAGATTGACGAGAACGGTCTGGAAGTTGTTGAGCGTTTTGAAACCACCCCGGGCCGTGTGCGTCTGGGTGCGCTTCTGCCGCAGAACAACAAGGCGCCGTTTGAGCTGGTGAACAAGCTTCTGCGTAAGAAAGACGTGCAGAACGTGATTGACACCGTCTATCGCTACTGCGGTCAGAAAGAGTCCGTCATCTTCTGTGACCAGATCATGACCATGGGCTTCCGCGAAGCGTTCAAGGCGGGCATCTCGTTTGGTAAAGACGACATGGTGATCCCCGACAACAAATGGACCATCGTGGATGACACCCGTGATCAGGTGAAAGACTTCGAACAGCAGTACATGGACGGCCTGATCACTCAGGGCGAAAAGTACAACAAAGTTGTCGATGCGTGGTCAAAGTGTAACGACAAAGTCACCGACGCGATGATGAACACCATCTCCGCAGGTCAGACTGACGAGGACGGGGCCGAAGCGGAACCAAACTCCGTTTACATGATGGCGCACTCCGGTGCGCGTGGCTCGGTCACGCAGATGAAGCAGCTGGGCGGGATGCGCGGCCTGATGGCGAAGCCGAACGGCGACATCATCGAGACCCCGATCATCTCGAACTTTAAAGAAGGCCTGACCGTTCTGGAGTACTTCAACTCTACCCACGGTGCCCGTAAGGGTCTGTCCGATACGGCGCTTAAGACGGCGAACTCGGGTTACCTGACCCGTCGTCTGGTGGACGTTGCGCAAGACTGCATCGTGCGTATGCACGATTGTGGCACTGACGCTGCGATCAACGCCGAAGCGGCTGTGAACGACGGTGAGGTTGTCTCTTCGCTGGCAGAGCGTGTTCTGGGCCGTGTTGCGGCTGAGGACATCATGAAGCCGGGCAGCGATGAAGTGCTGGTGGCCCATGGTCAGCTGATCGACGAACGTATGGCGGACGCCATCGACGAAGCAGGTGTTCAGAACGCCCGCATCCGCAGCCCGCTGACCTGTGAGGCCGAAGAGGGCGTCTGTGCCATGTGTTATGGCCGTGACCTCGCACGCGGCACCATGGTCAACACCGGTGAGGCCGTTGGCATCATCGCGGCGCAGTCGATTGGTGAACCTGGTACACAGCTGACGATGCGGACCTTCCACATCGGCGGTGTTGCGCAGGGTGGCCAACAGTCGTTCCTCGAAGCGAGCCAAGAAGGCACGATCGTCTTTGAAAACGCCAACATCCTTGAGAACGCCAAAGGCGAAGCTCTGGTGATGGGCCGCAACATGAAGCTGATCATCCAAGGCGAAGACGGCGACGAGCGCGCAAACCACAAAGTGGGTTATGGCTCCAAGCTCTTCGTCAAGGACGGTCAGGTCATTGCCCGCGGCGACAAGCTGTTTGAATGGGACCCATACACCCTCCCGATCCTCGCGGAGAAAGATGGTAAAGCGAAGTTCGTTGACCTCATCACCGGCCTGTCGGTGCGTGACGAGACCGATGACGCAACCGGTATGACCCAGAAGATCGTGTCTGACTGGCGCGCCGCACCGAAGGGCAACGAGCTCAAGCCGGAAGTGATCCTTGTGGACGCGGATGGTGAGCCTGTGCGCAACGATGCTGGCAACCCGGTTCACTACCCGATGTCCGTGGACGCCATTCTGTCTGTCGAAGACGGTCAGGACGTTCAGGCCGGTGACGTTGTCGCGCGTATCCCGCGTGAAGGCGCTAAGACCAAGGACATCACCGGTGGTCTGCCTCGTGTGGCCGAACTCTTTGAAGCGCGTCGTCCGAAAGACCACGCAATCATCGCGGAAATCGATGGTTACGTGCGCTTTGGCCGCGACTACAAGAACAAGCGCCGCATCGCGATCGAGCCGTCTGATGAAGGCCAGGAAACCGTGGAATACATGGTGCCCAAGGGCAAACACATCCCGGTGCAGGAAGGCGACTTCGTGCAGAAGGGTGACTACATCATGGACGGTAACCCGGCACCGCACGACATCCTCTCCATCATGGGTGTTGAAGCGCTGGCGGACTACATGATTGACGAAGTGCAGGACGTGTATCGACTGCAGGGTGTGAAGATCAACGACAAGCACATCGAGGTGATTGTGCGCCAGATGCTGCAGAAGTGGGAGATCCAGGACTCTGGTGAAACCACCCTGCTCAAAGGCGAGCACGTTGAGAAGGCGGAGTTTGACGCCGCCAACGAGAAGGCACTGGCCGAAGGCCGTCGTCCTGCTCAGGGGGAGCCGATCCTGCTGGGTATCACCAAAGCGTCGCTGCAGACCCGTTCCTTCATCTCCGCGGCATCGTTCCAGGAGACCACCCGTGTTCTCACCGAGGCTTCTGTCCAAGGTAAGAAAGACAAGCTGGTCGGCCTGAAAGAGAACGTCATCGTGGGTCGCCTGATCCCGGCCGGTACCGGTGGGGCCACTCAGAAGGTGCGCCGCATCGCGTCTGAGCGCGACAATGTGGTGATCGAAGCCCGTCGTGAGGAGGCAGAAGCCGCCGCACGTCTGGCCGCGCCAACCGATGATGTGACCGCCGAGGACGTGTTTGACAGCGGTCTGGTGGAAACACCGGAAAGCCGCGACTTCGACTGAGATCTCTCAGACTGAATGACAATTAAAAAGGGCCCCCGGCATCAAGCCGGGGGCCCTTTTGCCTTCGGCGAGGATATTTGCGGCAAGAGGAAACCCGGGGTTGGCAAATCCCGCGCTCGGCCCTAACGTCGCGCGGTTGCTAAACGGGGAGGGCGGTCCATGGCGATGTCAGACAACACCAAGGGCGCGCTTCTGATGATGTGCTCCATGGCGGCCTTTACGTTCAACGACACCATGGTGAAGTCGCTGGGGCCGGATGTGCCGCTGTTTCAGATGTTGTTTCTGCGCGGTGTGGTTGCCAGCGCCTTGATCTATCTGCTGGCCAAATCGCTCGGCAAACTGCGCTGGCAGCTGTCGCGCCATGACTGGGGGCTGGTGGCGCTGCGCACGCTCTCTGAAATCGGCGCGGCCTATTTCTTTATCACGGCGCTTTATCACATGCCGATTGCCAATGTGACGGCGGTTTTGCAGATCCTGCCATTGACCGTGACCCTTGGCGGGGCGCTGTTCTTTGGCGAAGCGGTCGGGTGGCGGCGCGCCTCCGCAATTGCCGCCGGCTTTTGCGGGATGCTGCTGATTGTGCGCCCGGGGCCGGATGGCTTTGACCAATACGCGCTGTATGCGCTGGTGGCGGTGGGGTTTGTCACGCTGCGCGATCTGGCGACACGCAAGATGTCCTCTGATGTGCCCTCATTGACCGTGACCCTTGTGGCCTCGCTGGGAGTGATGCTCTTTGCCGGAGTGGCGAGCCTCGGCTCTGAGTGGGGCGTGATGGACCTGCGCCAGTGGGGGCTGCTCACCGGGGCGGCGGTGTTCATTCTAGGCGGCTACCTGTTCTCGGTGCTGGTCATGCGTGTGGGTGAGATCAGCTTTATCGCGCCTTTCCGCTACAGCAGCCTGCTGTGGGCGCTGATGCTGGGCTATGTGGTATTTGGCGACTGGCCCGATCCGATCACCCTGACCGGGGCCGCGATCGTGGTCGCCGCCGGGGTCTTCACCTTGATCCGTGGGCGGCGCCTGTCTCAGGCAAAAAGCGCGCGCACCTGATCTGCATCCACCGCAAAGCGCAGGCGGTACTCTTCCTCCTGTGCAGCGCTGAGCGGTTCCACAGGCACCGGTTTCACCTTTTTCTGGCGGCTGTCGTTATACCCGTTGTGGGTGCGCAGCCACATGGGGGCGTCGGTGAAAGAGACCGTGGGCATATGCTGGTTCATGATGCCGTGGCGAAAGTTCATGATGGTTTGGGAGACGCCGCCGCGCACATACATGCCAAGCGCGGCCACATAGAGGTTGCGCACCATGTCAGTGGCGGCAATGCCCGCTGCGCTCATCTCTGCGATGTAGCCCCGGTTCCAGTCAAAGGCCACGGTGGCATTGTCGCGCAACAGCCCCGGCACATCGTCCACCGCCGCGCGCAGCCGTTCAAAGAAATCCACAGAGATGGCGTCATCATCGTCATGGCGGAACTGCAGGCAGGGCGCTTTCATGTCCTTGCGCGCGCGGTTGATGATCTCTTTCATCAGCGGGCGGTGCTGTTTGGGCGGATGGGCTTCAATGCGGACCTGCGGCAGGTCGGCGGTGATGTCGTGCAGCCGCTCTTTGTGGTGTTTGGGCAGGCTGTCACCGATCACCACGATCAGCTCGAAATTCTGATCAGACTGTTCCCGCAGGCAGGGCAGGGCGATGGCCTCAAACAGCTTGAAGCGTTCCTCCAGCCGGTGCTCCTGATAGAGAAAGGCGATGCGGTCCTCGATGCTCTCATGTTCCACTTGAAACCCGCCCAATGCCGGGTATGAAAACCGGCACAGGCCAATCACCTGCATGTCTTTGCTGTGCATCTTACGCGCCTTATTTCCTGCTGGCCGCACCTTGGCAGCAGCGGCGGGCCAGCGCAACAGGGGGCAGCTGTTGACAAGTGCTCCGACTCCCAATATACGCGCGCTCATCCGGCAATGGGAGCAGTGTGCCCAACGCCGTTTCATACCTGTAGTGGTCAAGTTCCGGTCTACTTTGAAGGCCGCAACCTCTGAGACTCCACCGCGTCGTTCGCCTCGGAATGGGAACGAATGCGGTTTTTGCGCATGTGGCAACATCATGTGCAGAAAAAACGAAAACCGTGTGGGGCTCGCCCCGCGCATAATGGAAGCAATAGGAAAGAGACCCTATGCCAACGATTCAGCAGCTGATCCGCAAACCGCGTCAGCCTAAAATCAAGCGCTCCAAGTCACAGCACCTGGAGCAGTGCCCTCAGAAGCGCGGCGTATGTACACGTGTGTACACCACCACGCCTAAGAAACCGAACTCCGCTATGCGTAAAGTTGCAAAGGTTCGCCTGACCAACGGTTACGAAGTGATCTCTTACATCCCAGGTGAAAGCCACAACCTTCAGGAACACTCCGTGGTTCTGATCCGTGGCGGCCGTGTAAAAGACCTTCCGGGTGTCCGTTATCACATCCTGCGTGGTGTTCTGGATACCCAAGGCGTCAAAGACCGTAAGCAACGTCGTTCGAAGTACGGCGCGAAGCGTCCTAAGTAAGAAGGAGAGGCTGATATGTCACGTCGTCACGCCGCCGAAAAACGCGAGATTCTGCCTGACGCCAAATTTGGCGACAAGGTCCTGAGCAAATTCATGAACAACCTGATGATCGACGGCAAGAAATCTGTTGCCGAAAAGATCGTTTACAACGCGCTGGACCGCGTTGAAAACAAGGTGAAGCGCGCCCCTGTTGAAGTGTTCCACGAAGCACTCGACAACATCAAACCATCGGTTGAGGTTCGCTCCCGCCGTGTGGGTGGTGCCACCTATCAGGTTCCGGTCGAAGTGCGCCCTGAGCGCCGCGAAGCCCTGGCCATCCGTTGGCTGATTGGTGCTGCGCGTGGCCGCAACGAAAACACCATGGAAGAACGCCTGGCCGGTGAACTTCTGGATGCCGTGAACTCCCGCGGTACCGCCGTTAAGAAGCGCGAAGACACTCACAAGATGGCAGAAGCTAACAAAGCCTTCAGCCATTATCGTTGGTAAAGCCCAGAGGACATTAGACCAATGGCACGCGAATATACGCTCGAACATTACCGTAACTTCGGTATCATGGCGCACATCGACGCAGGTAAAACCACCTGTTCCGAGCGCATCCTGTATTACACCGGCAAATCCCACAACATCGGTGAGGTGCACGACGGTGCAGCCACCATGGACTGGATGGAGCAGGAGCAGGAACGTGGTATCACCATCACCTCCGCTGCGACGACCACTTTCTGGGAGCGCACCGAAGATGGCAAATCCGCTGATACTCCAAAGCACCGTCTGAACATCATCGACACCCCAGGCCACGTTGACTTCACCATCGAAGTTGAACGTTCTCTGGCGGTTCTCGACGGTGCCGTCTGTGTTCTGGACGCCAACGCTGGTGTTGAACCTCAGACCGAAACCGTGTGGCGTCAGGCTGACCGCTACAAGGTTCCGCGTATGGTGTTCGTCAACAAGATGGACAAAATCGGCGCTGACTTCTTCAACTGTGTGAACATGATTGAAGACCGCACCGGTGCAACCGCTGTTCCAATCGCGTTCCCAATCGGTGCAGAAACCGAGCTGGAAGGCCTGGTTGACCTGGTCACCATGGAAGAGTGGCTGTGGCAGGGTGAAGATCTGGGCGCGTCCTGGATCAAGGCACCTATTCGCGACGAACTCAAAGATCTGGCCGACGAATGGCGCGGCAAGATGATCGAGAACGCCGTCGAGCAAGACGACGACGCGATGGAAGCCTATCTGGAAGGCGAAGAGCCTGACGTGCCAACCCTGCGCAAACTGCTGCGCAAAGGCACTCTGTCTCTGTCTTTCGTTCCGGTTCTGGGCGGTTCTGCGTTCAAGAACAAAGGTGTTCAGCCTCTGCTTAACGCTGTGATCGACTACCTGCCGTCCCCACTGGACGTTGTTGATTACATGGGCTTCGCACCGGGTGACGAAACCGAAGAGCGTAACATCGCGCGTCGTGCAGACGACGACATGGCGTTCTCCGGCCTGGCGTTCAAAATCATGAACGACCCGTTTGTTGGCTCCCTGACCTTTACCCGGATCTACTCCGGTCAGTTGAACAAGGGCGACACGCTCCTCAACTCCACCAAAGGTAAGAAAGAGCGCATCGGTCGTATGATGATGATGCACTCCAACAACCGCGAAGAAATCACCGAAGCATTCGCAGGTGACATCATCGCTCTGGCGGGTCTGAAAGACACCACAACTGGTGACACGCTCTGCGCGACCAACGATCCGGTGGTTCTGGAAACCATGACCTTCCCGGATCCGGTGATCGAAATCGCTGTTGAGCCAAAGACCAAAGCTGACCAAGAGAAAATGTCTCAGGGTCTGCAGCGCCTGGCAGCCGAAGACCCATCCTTCCGTGTTGAGACCGACATCGAGTCCGGTCAGACCATCATGAAGGGCATGGGCGAACTTCACCTGGACATCCTCGTGGACCGTCTGAAGCGTGAGTTCAAGGTTGAGGCCAACATCGGTGCGCCGCAGGTGGCATACCGTGAAACGATCTCCAAGGCGATCGAGCACACCTACACCCACAAGAAACAGTCCGGTGGTTCCGGTCAGTACGCTGAAGTCAAAATGGAAATCATGCCGACTGAAGCGGGTGAGGGCTACTCTTTCGAAAGCCGCATCGTTGGTGGTGCTGTTCCGAAGGAATACATCCCGGGTGTTGAAAAGGGCATTCAGTCCGTCATGGACTCCGGTCCTCTGGCTGGCTTCCCTGTGATCGACTTCAAAGTTGCTCTGATCGACGGTAAGTTCCACGACGTGGACTCCAGCGTTCTGGCCTTTGAAATCGCAGCTCGTATGGCAATGCGCGAAGGCATGAAACTGGCCGGCGCGAAACTGCTTGAGCCGATCATGAAAGTGGAAGTGATCACACCGGAAGAATACACCGGTGGCATCATTGGTGACCTCACCTCCCGTCGTGGTCAGGTGTCCGGCCAGGAGCCTCGCGGCAACGCCGTGGCGATCGACGCATTTGTGCCTCTGGCCAACATGTTCGGTTACATCAACAACCTGCGTTCGATGTCTTCCGGCCGTGCCCAGTTCACCATGCAGTTCGACCACTACGATCCGGTTCCGCAGAACATCTCCGACGAGATCCAAGCGAAATACGCATAACGAAATTTGGGAAGCGGGCTGCCCGCTTCCCTTCTCAACATCAAGGAGGCCATCATGGCTAAGGAAAAGTTTGAGCGCAGTAAACCGCACTGCAACATCGGCACCATTGGTCACGTTGACCACGGCAAAACCACGCTGACCGCCGCGATCACCAAACAGTTTGGTGACTTCAAAGCGTACGACGAAATCGACGGCGCGCCAGAAGAAAAAGCACGTGGCATCACCATCTCCACCGCGCACGTGGAATATGAAACCGAAGCACGTCACTACG
>NZ_JAGHRP010000011.1:0-86987 GCF_017743755.1 Shimia sp. R9_3
GCGGCGGGGGCATCGTTGACCGGGGTGACGGTGATGGTGATGGTGCCGGTGTCCTGCCCGCCATTGCCGTCATCAATGGTGTAGCTGAAGCTGTCACTCCCAGAAAAATCCGCATCGGGAGTGTAGAGATAGCCTTCGCCGTCCAGCGTGACGGTGCCGTTTGCGGGTGTGCCGATGGCCGCGATGGAGAGGAGGTCGCCATCAGCGTCGCTGTCATTGGCAAAGAAGGGAATATAGACGGAGGCGTCTTCGTTGGTTGTGATGGCGGTGTAGTCCCCGGCCACCGGCGCGGTGTTGTCATTCACGGCGACGGTCACGGTGCCGGTGGCGAGGCCGCCTGCGCCATCTGACAGCGTGTAGGTGAAACTTGCCTGACCTGAGAAGGTGGCATCCGGCGTGAAGGTGATGGTGTCGCTAGCCAGCGCCACAGTGCCACCCACGGGCGCCTCCACCGACAGGACGGAGAGTGTCTGGGTCAGCTCCGGGTCACCATCGGTGTCATTGGCTAAAAGCGTGGCCACGGCGATGGAGATCGGGGTGTTGAAGGCGGTGGAGAGCCCGCCGTCATCAGTGGCCACCGGCGCGTCGTTGACGGGGGCAATATTGAGCGTGACGGTTGCGGTGCTTGTTTCCCCGTTTCCGTCGTTGATCTGGTAAGTGAAGCTGTCGTTGCCGTTGAAATTTGCGTCCGGCGTGTAGGTGAAGCTGCCGTCATCATCGAGGGTGAGGGTGCCGTTTGAGACATCGCTGGTCAGGGTGACACTGATCGGATCGCCATCGGGGTCGCTGTCGTTGGCCAGAAGGCCCTGGGCTGCGTCTATGGCGAGGGGGGTGTCTTCTGTCAGGCTGTAGCTGTCATCGGTGGCCACGGGGGGCAGGTTGACGAGGGCCACGGCGAGGGTGACGGTGGCGGTATCGCTGCCGCCATTGCCGTCTGCCACGGTGTAGGTGAAGCTGTCGGCGCCGGAGAACCCAGCGTCCGGCGTGTAGGTAAGCTGGCCGTTGGCCTCAATCACCACGGAGCCGTTGGTGGGATCTGTCACGCTGGTGACGGTCAGCGGATCGCCGTCCGGATCGCTGTCATTGCCCAGCACGTCGAAGGTGACGGCCAGGTCTTCATCGGTTGCGGCGCTGTCATCCTGTGCCACTGGCGCGTCATTGATGGGGGCAACAAGCACAACCACGGTTGCGGTGTCGGTGGCGCCGTTGCTGTCGGCCACGGTGTAGGTGAAGCTGTCGTTGCCATTGAAGTTTGCATCCGGCGTGTAGGTGAGCTGGCCGTTGGCCTCAATCACCACTGTGCCGTTGGCGGGATCAGAGACGCTGGTGACAGACAGCGCGTCGCCTTCCACATCCGCATCATTGCTGAGCACATCAAATGTGAGCGCGAAATCCTCATTGGTGCTGACGCTGTCATCTGCGGCGGCGGGGGCATCGTTGACCGGGGTGACGGTGATGGTGATGGTGCCGGTGTCCTGCCCGCCATTGCCGTCATCAATGGTGTAGCTGAAGCTGTCACTCCCAGAAAAATCCGCATCGGGAGTGTAGATGACCCTTCCATCAGTCGTTAGATCCACTGTGCCGTTGGAAGGTTGCTCAACCGAGGCCAATGAAACAGCATGACCGTCAACGTCTACAGCGTTTTGCAGCAGATCAATGGTAGTTGCGCTGTCCTCGAGGGTGCCAATGGTGTCGTTGGAGGCGATTGGGGGCGTGTTTTCAGCGACCTCGATGAGCACTGTTGCCGTAGCTAGCCCGCCCGCACCATCAGAAACTTCATACGTGAAGCTGGCTTGCCCGCTAAAATCTGCGTCTGGCGCGAAGGTTACAGCACTTGTTGAGAGCGCAGCCGTGCCTCCTACCGCAGAGCCAACCGAAAGCATTGTGAGGGGCTGCACAGTTTCTGGATCACCATCGGAATCATTGGCCAAAAGTGCGGACATGTCGATCGCCAAGGGCATATTATACGCAGTGGATAATCCGATATCGTCTGCTGCAATCGGCGCGTCGTTGACGGGGGTGATCGAAAAGGTCACCGTTCCGGACGTGCTGTCGCCCTGTTCGTTCTCCACATTGTAGGTGAAGCTGTCGGTGCCTGCGAAATCGGCGTTTGGCGTGTAGGTCACATCCCCGTTTGTCAGGAGGGTCGCAACGCCGTTTGAGGGGGCACTTGTTGCGGTGAAGGACAGCGTTGAGCCGTTGGCACCACCGACCGCGCTGGCGAGGTTCAGTGACATCGAGGTATCTTCAGCCAGCTCAGAATTGGTGTTTTCGGTCGTTAGCTCTTCGCTCTCAGTGCTTCCGGATGAGGAGGATCCTCCGTCTTGACCTGAAGAGGCGTCATTAACTGGAGAGTTTGTTGGCGGGGGCGTGGGTGCGGGCGATGTTTGCGCCGCAGGCGCACCAATTTGTGTGAAAGACTCACCACTTGTGGTGTCGCCAAGACCTGGGTCGGAAGAAAAGGTACCGGTGTCAGCGGTTTCTGTTCCGGGACCAAGCCCCGGATCAGCAGTACCAAGGGAGCCTGTGTCTAAGCCATCCTCGCCAGTGACCAAATTTGTTACGCCTTCAAGGCCAAGATCCCCGCCGTCGGCGTCTAGTTGCGCAAGAGCGAGCGCGGCGATGCTTTCTGCTGAGGTCTCGGAGTTATCGACCTCGGAAGGCGCGACCGCCGCAAATTGCTCCTGGCTGTTTTGTTGAAGTGAGGCGTCGTCTTCGCCCTGAGTTTCTGCGTCGTTGGGAGTTTGAGGGACTGTCTCTTCGCCTTCGGAGTCCCCAGGGTCTTGTCCCTGATCCTGAGGAGGTGCTGCATCTTGACCACCGCCACCATCTTGAGGCGTGGGCGCCGGAGCAGGGGGGGCGTCGCCGGGGGCTGCCTGCCCGCCGCCGTCAGGCCCTGCTTCGCCTGTGCCTGTTCCGTCAAAGTCTATGTAGCTGCCGCTGTTCTCCAGACGCAGTTCGGCGCGTTCTGTCACCTCATTTGTTTGGACTTGTAGCGCCTCCGAGTCCGCTTGAACCACCTGGGCGCGCGGCACTGGGCGTGTTTCGCCATCGACGGGTGACACAATCCAGCTGGTTTCCGGGTCGGAAAGGGAAGAGACAAAATTCCCGTTCTGATCAAACAGATCTATGCTGCCGAGAGCGCCGTCTGGCCAGTCTGGCAAGAGAGAGACGACAACTTCCGTCACACCGTTGACCACCACGATGCGCACTTCCACAGTTGTGCCTCTAATGCCGATTGTCGAAGTGGGTGTGTTCACCTCCATGTCGCCGATCTTGGCAACTTGTCCAGCCACAAAAACAAAGCCGCCCTGTATCAGATTAAACGCTGCGGAATTGTCTGACCCGTCAGGATCATAGATCAGCTCGTCCAAAATCATGCGGCTGTCTTGCGCCAAGGTAAAAATCGTTCCGTCGATAAATACCAAAGATACCGTGCTGCCAGCGCCGGTCTGGACCACATCGTTTTGAAAAACCAACGCACCGTCGTTCAGCCGGACGGTAGAGCCGTCACCGCGGGTGACCGTCACCACACCTTCAATCGTATCAACTTGTCCGATGGCGTCAGATGACGCTTGCGCTTGAACAGGAACGATATCTGATTGCGTGATATCTGTGTGTTGGAAAGTCGCTTCGGTCTTTAAGGCGGCTGTGCGCGTATCGATACCGGCCCCAGCAAGCCGAGCCACATCTGCGCCCTGGATTTTCGCTCCATTGGGAGCGATCAGCGCTGCAGGAGAGGCGAAGGTAAAGTACCCAGCAACCCGCAGCGTTTCTGCACCATCAAAAGAGATGACGAGGTCTTGGCCGTCCTTGGCGTAGTCGCCTTGAAAGAGGGCTTCAGTATTCGGGGTCAGAACCTCTGACCCATCCGCCACAACCACAAATTCGTTTTCGCCGCTATCAGGGCGGTCGAACTCACTAATACTCATGGGCAGTCCCCAGGAACAACCAATACAAAAACACGTCCGCGAATATTGAGGCGAGAAACGCCAGGCGGCTCTAAAAACAATTGGATAGAAAATTAAATCAAATTGTAAATAAATGCCACAATTTAGATGTGGGGCTGACTTAAGTAACTGTTATGTTTCGATATTTCATGTTGTGTGACAGATTTACCCTCGACCTCTGGCCGGTATCTGTCTTGCTAGCGTTCGCGTAAAGCCTCGTGCTGGGCGCGCAATACAGGGCGGATAAGATACTCGAGTACCGTTTTGCGGCCGCTTTGTATATCGATGCTTGCAACCATTCCCGCAGAGATGTCGAGTGCTCCGTTGTCGCCTTCCAATGAGGTTTGTTCGGTGCGTAGCATGACTTGAAAATAGGGCACGCCATCGGCGTTGTTGAGCGCATCCGCGCCGATACGTTCTACTTGGGCAGGGAGGTCACCATAGCGCAGATAGTCATAGGCGGTGATCTTGACGGACGCATCTGCCCCAACCCGGACAAAGGCCAGATCCCGTGGGCTGACCTCTGCCTCAATCAGCAGCGTATCATCCAGAGGCACAATTTCTGCCAGCGTCATCGCGGGTTGGACGACACTCCCGACATTGGTGACTGAGATCCGATTGACAGTTCCACGAACAGGCGCACGCAAATCTGTGCGCGAGACCCGATCTCTCGCGGCGGTCAGCGTTTCCTCGACCACTGCGAGATCTCCAAGCACCACCGAGATACGCTCCCGCGCAGTGAGACCATAGGATGATTGGGCAGAGCCGATCTGTTTTTCGGTTTCCGCAATGCTCGCACGGACACGGAGTTCGGTGGCTTCTGACACGGTGATGTCGCCTTCGATTTCCGCCAGCTGCCCCCGCAAGCGCAGGATTTCAATCTCAGGGACCGATCCACTTGCAAAGAGGCCTTCAGAAATTTGGACTTCCCGCCGAAGGGGGGCAGCGACCGCTTCAAGACGCGCGCGTTTTGCGGTCAGTTCCACAAGCTCGGCTTCCCGCTGTAACAGGCGATCTTGCAAAACACTGATCTCCAGATCCAGTTGGCTTCGCCGCGTGTCAAACACGGCTATTTCTGCCGCGATGAGCCTGGCATTCCAGTTCTGTTCTGTCGGGAATGTAAGCACATCTGCCCTTTCGGCTTCCGCTCTGAGCCGGACAAGTTCAGCGGATAAAGCCTGATAACGTTGTTCCAATTCACCGAGATTGGATTGCACCGTTGTATCGTCGATCTGAAAGAGCACCTGACCAGGCTCGACCACATCTCCTTCTGAGATATGGATTGCAGAAACAATACCTCCTTCGGGAGCTTGCACTGTTTGAACTTGGGAGCTGGGCACAACACGTCCAGAGGCACGGGTCACTTCTTCGATTTCGAAGGTTGCTGCCCAAAGCACGAACCCGCCAATGAGCGCGATCACAAACAGCAGCAAGACCCAAAGCCCTTGTCCTGCGTCCTGGCCTCCCGGACGATTGACGAATTCTTCGTCTTCTATCCGCATGGAAAACATCACTCGGCTGCCTTCTGATCGATCTGACGCTCGGCAGGAGTTGTTTGTGACAGTTGATGCATTACCTCGGCGCGTGGTCCATCAAGCACCTTGCGACCCTGTTCAATCACTATGAAACGATCTGCGAGTGCTGCGAGAGACATCCGGTGCGTGGACAAGATCATGCCCACACCTTCCTTTTGCAACAGACGTAGCCGCTCAATTGCTAGAGCTTCGCTTTGATGATCCATTGCGTTGGTTGGTTCATCAAGGAAGATGAACTTCGGACGACGAAGCAAAAGGCGCGCCAGAGACAGGGCTTGCCTTTGCCCTCCAGAAAGCCGTTCACCTCTTTCCCCCGCGAAGTACTCTAACCCTTCAGGAAGGCCTGCAACAAAGGCGTCGAGCCCTGCCAAATGCAGTACCCTCATGATTTCGGCATCCGTAGCATCCGGCACACCCAGCGTGATATTTTCTCGGATGGTACCTGTAAACAGCAGGGGATCCTGAGGCAGATAGCCTACGCCCGCGCGGACGGCTGCAGGTTCAAACTGCGCGATTTCATGACCATCGATCAGCAAAGTGCCTTCTTGGGGCTGGTAGAGACCGTTGATCAGCTTCCCGAGTGTAGACTTCCCCGAACCGATCCGCCCGAGTAGGGCGGTTGTGCTGCCGGGCTCAAAAACTGCAGAAATCCCGACAATCGCTGGAGTTTGCATGTCGGGATAGGTAAATTTTATTTCACGCAATTCGATCTTGCCTTCTCTGACTTGTAGATCGCTGCGCAAGGCTTCGCGTTGCTCGATTTCTGTTTCCACGAAGCGTGAAATCGACCTCATGGACCAGATCGCAAAGTTGGCTCTGAAGATGGTCTGCGTGATACCTGCAAGCGGCGCAAGTATACGGCCTGCCATGATGTTGGCAGCAATCAGGGCCCCAATGGTGACGGTCCCCTTAGACACCAGAAACACACCCAGACAAATGATACCCGCGCTGACGGCCTGTTGCACAAGCACAGTCGCGGATCCTGTAAAATTCGCCCAGTTTCGGGTTTGGGCCGTTACACGCGACGACGCTGCCACCGCGTTCTCCCATTCACGTAACAACACAGGCTCTGCGCCGACGCTCTTGACGGTTTCCAATCCTGTCAGCGCCTCAATCAGCACCTCATTGCGCTTTACGGTCATTTGCTGCGCCTGTCGCGCGGATCGGGCAATTGGCACCTGCGCCAAAACGGCAATGGCTATCATCACCGGAATAGCCGCGATTGGTATCCACGCAAGCGGCCCCACAATCATGGTGAGAACCGTCAGAAAGATGCCGACAAAAGCAAGATCAATGAGCGCGATCAAGGTTGAGGAGGTGAAGAAATCCCGCACCACTTCAAAGTCGCGCAAATTTGTGATTGCGCCGGTTGCACCGCCTTTACGGGCCAGAATTTTTTGCGCTAGCGCCATTTGAAACAAGCGGGAGGCCAGTGCCAAGTCCGCTCTGCGCGACACTCTTTGAATGATTGCACTACGCAGGAGCCGCAATAAGAGATCCAGCCCGAGCGCCAGCCCGACCCCAATCGCCAGTGTGATCAAAGTGACAAAAGCGAGGTTTGGGATCACGCGATCAAAGACATTCATCACAAAAATCGGCAAGGCTAGCCCAGCCAAGTTGACGCCAAAGGCCGCCAGAAACACTTGCAACCATGCAGATTTGTGGCGCGCCAGTTCTGACCAGAGCCAATGTCCACCATTTGGGGCGATCTTTTGTGCATCCGGGCTGAGACGTGAGGAGGTCGAAGCTTCCTTTGACGCAACCAACAGAACCTCACCAGTTAACTGGCGCGATAGAGAGCGGGTCGGAACCTCATCACTTTCGTTTGTAGCAGGATCAACGATTGAGGCCGTGCGCGTTTTGTCATCCAGTCCCACAAGGATCTTCGGGGCCGCTGATTTGGTCATGAGCACGGCGGGTAAGCTGCCGCGGTCAAGCTGCGATAGGCTGCGTTTCACTTTTTTGGCCTTCAGGCCGACCACGTCGAGCGCGCGTATCAGACCTAACGCGCCATCCGTTTCGAACCCTTCAGGCAGGCGTCCGGTCACACCGGTTTTAACAAACGGTCGGCCATGATAGCGCGCTAGCCAAGCCACGACGTCAAGCGCGCTGCGAAGTTCACTGGAAGGGGTGGAAAGATCAGGGTCAGCCACTGCGACGGGCTCTACTCAAGGGCAGGGGCAGAGACGTCAAACCGATCCATCGGTGCGGATTTAACGCGATCTTCGAAGTCCGCGTTGAGTGCGCGTCCTTCTTTGGTGAGGCCAAAATGATCGGAGAGTTTGCTTTGCGCTGCGAGCACGCGGTAGCCTTGATAGTGATGCGCAGCTGAGGCGTTGATCTGACGAATGCGAAGGTTGAAAAGGGCGCGTTCCGCATCAAGAACTTGAAGCAGCGGCCGTTTGGCAGCTTCAAATTCCTGCCGGAAGGCTTCCACAATCAATTCGTTGGTTGAGACGGAGCGATCTAACAGAAGTTTGCGTTCACGAGCTGAATCGTAGGAATTCCAGGCGCGCCGTGCAAAATCGCGCACTTCATTTTCCACCTGCTTTAAGCGGTAGTGCGCCCGGATGAGCAAATCGCGGTTGCGCGCGCGTGTGGCCTCTCTGGTGTTGCCCTTATAGAGTGTCCAATTCAGTCGCACTCCGGCAGCGATTGTCGAATCCGTTCCGCGTGCACCCTCTTGGTTTTGGCCAATGTCGGCGCCGACAAAGGCGTCTAAGCGTGGTTTCCAATCAGCTTCGTCAATTGCGCCCTGATAGGTTTGGGCCTGAATGTCGGTCTGTGCCAGACGCATCTGAAAACTGTTGGTGACAGCGGCGGTTTCAACCGCCTCGCGGGAGGGCGGCGTGTGCGTGTGAAAGGCGCGAGACAAGGTTGACGTTGGTCGTTTGCCGGTCACCAACTCGAACTGGGAGTCCGCGTCGCCGAGTTGTGCCTCAGCCTCTGCAAGCGCGAGTTGGGCGGCCAGCAGCTTGTCATTGGCACGAAAACGATCAGATTCGGACAGTTTCCCAGCATCGACTTGTTCCGCGACCTGCCGAGAGATTTCGCCGTGGCGCGCAAGATTGCGTCGCGACGCCTCAACGATATTTCGGTGCCGGACCACGTCGATATAGGCTTGGATCGCATTCAACGCCAAAGTCTCGGTCGCATCGGACAGGCGTATGATCTCCGCATCCAGTAAGGTCGCTTCGCGGTAGATCCGGTTCATGGCACGCATGCCATCGAGCAGATTGACTTGAACATCTACGCCGATGATGCGCGCGAATTTTGTGTCCCGATTGTCCGCGGCATCCAGCGTTGGGTCATCGACCCATTCGGCGGCCACGCTGCCAAACAAATTCACCTGCGCTCGCTTATCGCCTTGGGCGATGGTGATCATGCGCCCTTGGGCTTCAATTCCGGAAATGGCCGCCTTGCGGGCTTCACTGTTGGACACGGCATTGTAGACCGCATCTACCAGCGTTTCAGCGCGGGCATCTTGAGGGAAAACCGAATAAATGCAGGTAGTCGCGACCGCCGCGAAGGCAAAAAGATTTTTCATGGATCAAACGAAGTGACATAAAATGAAAGTACTGATTAAAAGTCGTTCTTCGTAAGCGATACGCCATTTTGCCCCTCAAAATCAAACGAATACTGGGTTTGGAGGTAGCGCAGGTGGGTAATGGAAAGGCTGGATGAATGCCCTTTGAGCCTTTCTGGCTTGGCGCAAAAGCGTTTTGATGATGTCACAAAATTGGTGCAGAACGATTAGGTTTCGCTGGGGGAGAATTAACCATAACGGTTTGGTCGAAGCGACGGATGCAATCTTTGCGAGAGGCATAAAGGCGTTCTTTTTGCCAGTGGGTTTGCTCTCGTTATTGTCGCTCAGGCATCGCACCAAAAGCCACTCTTGCGCGGTCCTTGAGGAGGTCCAGAAGCCAGATATGGCTAGGATCGCGGTTCCGACTCTTGTGCCAAAACAGGTGCAAGACAACGTCAGGGCACTCAAAGGGCAGATCGTGGGCGCATAGCGCACCGGTTTGCAGGAGCGGGTCGGCAAGCTGCTGTGGCACAACCGCTATCAAATCCGTGGAGGCGACGATACTGGGGATCGAGAGGAAGCTTGCCACCTGAACGACGACATTTCGGTTGGGAAGTTCTTCCCCCATGAGATACTCAAGCGGCGTGTGGCGTCTGCTGTTTTTGGAGCGGATCCACTCTGAGCGCCGTAGGAGAGAGGCTTGGGGCAGAGTTTCAAAATCCGCGATGTCAAAGCCCGAGTTGGCCTTTGGATGATCCGCAGAGCAGATCAGTGTCAGTTTCTCATGCGCTAAAGCGATTGAGCTGAACTGATCTTCGGGCAAGAGGTTGTAGTCCACGGCGTAGCTGAGGTGGCCCGCTTTCAGTTGATTAGGTATGTCGTCGCTGTAGTCTGGATGCACTTTGAGTTTGGCCATGGGGGCCTGCGCGCGGATGGCCTGCAGCAACGCGCCGCTCCAAAGGTATTCAACGGCATGGTTCATTGCGATGGTGATTGTTCGGGAAAAGGTTTCGGCTTCAAAGCCGCGATCCTCAAAGCCATCAAGGATAGAAACCAATGCCGGTTGGATTCGATCATGCAGATCAAATGCCCTTTGAGTTGGTTTTAGACCGCGCGCTGTCCGCACGAAAAGGTCGTCTTCAAACTCCAGCCGCAGCCGTTTTAGTGCGTTGCTGACGGCTGGCTGACTCATGTTCAGACGCTCTGCAGCACGCGACAAATGCTGTTCGCGCATCAGGGCTTCGAAGATTGGAAGCAAATTTAAGTCATGATTTCTTAACATTGCGAATTCATTCATGAAAGTTATAATGTGGTTTTGTAATATATATTAGACGTGATATCAACGCCTCCTATTATTGCCCTGGTTGGCTTAACTAGGGAGGAACGAGCCATGAACGATGAAGCACGCGAAAAATTTCGCGCTCGCTATCGCGCAGCCATCAGCCCCAACTACAGTGGTTTTCTACACCTCTCAGTTGTTCTCTTCGGAGCAGGCGGGTTGATCAGTTTTGGCATTTCCCAATTGGAAAATGTCACCCTTTTGCAGATCCTGTTCGTTGTGGCGTTGTATGTCGTCTACAATTGGGCAGAGTGGTACACCCACTGCTTTTGGGGTCACAAGAAGACAGATCTGTTCAAGTTCTTCTACCAGCGCCACACCGGCGACCACCATACGTTCTTTGTCGAGCATGACATGGAATATCAGATGGTGCTCGACTGGCGTGTTGTGATCTTCCCGATCGCGCTGTTGGTTGCGACTGCGGTCGTGTTCGCGCTGCCTGCGGGCCTTGTGTCTTACTTTGTACTGGGCTGGAACTATGGCTGGTTGGCGTTTGTGACCATCATGTGCTGCTATCTGGCATATGAGGTGCTGCACTTCAGCTACCACCTGCAGAAAGGCTCTGTCACCGAACGGATCTTCAAACTGATCCCAGGTTGGACTTATCTGCGACTGTTCCACACGGTGCACCACAACCGTCACCTGATGGCAGAAGGCAACTTCAACATCACGCTGCCGCTCTTTGATTGGCTCTGCGGCACCCTTTACTTCAGCTCTGACGAATGGGCGAAGGCCAAGGGTAGGGGGAACACCACCCCAGCGGAGTAATCCGACACGTGATTGGCATGTTGTCCGAAAAACCAATGCGATGCCGATGGGGTTTCCGTCGGCATCGCGTCGGCACGTGCTGAGAGCGCCCGTCTGTGATCATTCAGCGATGATCTCTGTCCTCATTCGAACTGAGCTCTAGTTACTAATGTCAAAAAACGATCTGAGACCTTTGAAACAACGTTTTGCCATGTGGCTGATCAAGCGCCCGGCAGGACTGCGGTTTTCTTTGCGCGGCAGCAAGAAAGCGGCGTTGCGAGACTTGGAAGGGGCCGTCAATGAGCGCGTCGCCATTCCAAGACGGGACGGCAATGGGACCATCCGCACGCGCATCTATAAGCCTGCGGATGCCAAGGGGCCTCTCCCTGTTGTGGTCTATTTCCATGGCGGTGGTTTTGCGACCGGATGGCCGGAGCGCCATCACGGGATCTATGAGCGCCTGATGAAAGCGCGCCCATGTATCATTGTGGCACCTGCGTTTCGTTCCTCTTTGGAAGCCCCGTATCCCGCCGGGCATGATGATTGCTATGACGCACTGCTTTGGGTACGCGACAATGCCGAAAGCATGGGTGGGAACAGCCAGTCCATCATTGTAGCGGGCAACGGTTCCGGCGGCGGCATCGCGCTTTCAACAGCATTGCGCGCGCGCGACACAGAGGACGTGAATATCGCGTTTCAGATGCCGCTTTACCCGATGGTTGATGATCGCTCCAAGAATTGGAGTGCACTGCCCAAAGACAAGATCACCTGGACCAAAGAGCATGGTGTGATGGCGTGGCATCTGTTGTTGCGCGGTCTTCGTGCGGAAAAACGCTACGACATCCCAGCCTATGCTGTGCCGACTTTGGCAACGGATCTTTCTAAACTTCCGCCCATGCTCAGCTACGTCGGTGCTGACGACATTCTTATGAATGAAGTCAAAGACATCGCAGAGCGCGTTGAAGCGGCTGGGAACGATGTGACATTCCGCGTCTTTGACGGCCTGTTCCACGCGATGGAAGACAATGTACCAGACGCTCAGGTAACCGTCGATGTGCACAATTGGGTCGAGCGCGAATTCGGGCGCATGATCGATCAACACTGCGGAGCCACCTAAGATGGCGCGCTGGGAAACACTTCAACAAGTTTGTCGGACAGTTGGAGCACTGTCGGCAGCCGCTGTGTTTCCTATCCCTTATTCAGACACTCCAAGAGCCGTTAGCGCAGGATTAAACGGGGGCCTCGGCCCGGTATCCGCGCAGTCTCGGACACAAATTCAAGGATTGCTATGAACCAGAGCCACGCCATTCAAACCGGTTTCGCAAATCTTGCTGATATCGAAAGCTTTGAACAAACGCCGCTAACCAGCCATGATCTTCCTGCCACCACCTATGACGCGCTGAAACGCGGCGCGGCGCTCAATCCGGCAGCGCCTGCGATCAGCTTTTTTGTCTCCGGCAAGGATTATGATAAGCCGAAGACGCTGACACATGGCGAGCTGCTGGCCAAAGTCACTCAAACGGCCAACGCGCTGCGCAAGCTTGGCGTTGGCCCCAATGATGTGGTTGCCTATGTGCTGCCGAACCTGCCGGAAACCCATATGGTGATTTGGGGTGGTTCCGTTGCGGGCCGTGTGCTGGCCATCAATCCGCTTCTGGAAGCGGACCAGATTGCCGAACTACTCAAGGCCGCAAACACCAAAGTCTTGGTGACACTGGAGAAAACGCCACGCACAGATCTTTGGGAAAAGTGCCGCGCGGCGGTTCTTATGGTGCCAAGCATCCAGCATATTGTGACCTGTAGCGTCTTTGGATGGATGGATGGGGCTGCAGCATCCGTTTTCTGGGCTTTGGGAAAGAGTCGGTCGTCCAAGCTGCGTATTTTCAAGCGCCCGATACCGGTCACACGCTTTGAGGATCTGATCAAAGGGGCGCGGTCTGATGATCTGGAATTTGAAGCTCCAAAAGCCTCAGACACCTCCACGATGCTCTGCACCGGAGGCACCACGGGCCTGCCAAAGATCGCCCCGCGGACTCATGCCTCTGAGGTCTATGACGCATGGGCGCTTGCGCAGTTTAACCCAGAGATCTCCTCTCCGGGTGTTTCGGTGCTCTGCGGCCTGCCGCTGTTTCACTCCAACGCAATCCTGGTGACCGGCCTGTTGGTACTGATGTCAGGTGGCAACGTCGTGCTGGCGACGCCGCAAGGCTATAGGGGCGATGGGGTGTTTCCGAATTTTTGGAAGATTGTTGATCACTACAAGATTGTCGCGTTCTCTGGCGTGCCAACTGTTTATTCCGCGTTGCTTGATGTGCCGCGCGATGGTCTGGATATCTCTTCCGTCAAATTTGGTGCCTGTGGTGCCGCGCCAATGCCGGTTGAGCTGTTCAACAATTTTGTCGAGCAGACTGGCATCCCGATTGTTGAAGGCTACGGTCTGACAGAAGGGGCCGTGGCCTCCTCCTTGAACCCGACACATCCGGATGGCGGCGCGCGTATTGGCTCCATTGGTCTGCGTTTACCGCACCAGAAAATGCGCTGTGCTGTTTTGGCGGAAGACGACAGCTTTGAACGCTGGGCCGAGATCGATGAGGTCGGGGTCATCCTGATCTCTGGACCAAACGTCTTTGACGGCTATCTGGTTGAGAGCCAGAACAAAGGGCTTTTCTTTGAGATCGAGAGCGAACACTGGATGAGCACCGGCGATCTGGCGCGTCAGGATGCTGAAGGATACTTCTGGATGACTGGTCGCAAGAAAGAGCTGATCATTCGCGGCGGGCATAATATCGACCCGAAAATCATCGAAGAGGCGATGCACATGCACCCGGGCATCACCATGGCCGCGGCCATCGGCCGGCCCGACGCCAAGGTCGGCGAGTTGCCTGTTCTCTACTACCAAGGGGAAGAGCTCTCCACCGCGGAACTTGCCGAGTTTGCGGCAAGCAACGTGGCTGAGCGGGCTGCCGTCCCGAAAGATTTCATCCGACTGGAAGAGCTTCCGGTGACGGGTGTTGGAAAGATCCACAAGCCAAGCCTGATGATGATGGAGATCGAACGCGTCATCCGAGCTGAAGCCGCAGCGAAAAACCTCGATATCGCTGAGCTGGAACTGACGCAGGACAATCAGCGCGGCATTGTGGCGAAACTACGTATGGTAAACAGTACCGACGAGATGCGTCATGTCCTCGGTCTTTACGCTTTTAACGTCGACTACGAGGACTGATCAGTCGCCTGCGGCGCCAGAGGAGAGCGCTTCAGGCAACCCCAATCCACTCAAGGGAGGAATACTATGGACTTTGCAATCAACGTGGTGGTGCCTGCAGCGCAGGCTTTCATTATGTTCTCATTGGGCCTCGGCCTGGAAATCGCTGACTTCAAACGTGTTTTCACACGCCGCACCGCCTTTGCCATTGGTGCTTTTGCACAGATCGCGCTGCTGCCGCTGGCGGCTTTCTGCGTTGTGATGGTGCTGGACATGCCGCCTGTTTTGGGCGCTGGTTTGATGCTACTCAGCTTCTGCCCGGGCGGGGTGAGCTCCAACGTGATCACCAAGCTGTCGCACGGTGATCTTGCGCTGTCAGTCTCCATGACCGCTGTTACATCTGTGATCGCCTTTATCACGGTGCCACCGCTTGCGACCTGGTCTATTCTCTATCTGATGGGCTCTGAAGCGCCGGATTTCTCCTTCTTTGACATCGCGATCTTCACCTTCCTCGTCACCACGCTGCCGGTTCTGACCGGTGTTTTTGTGCGTGCGGTGGTGAACAAGCTTGCGCGTCGTTTGGAACGTCCGCTGCAAAACATCGCCATTGTTCTGTGGGTGCTGCTGCTGCTCGCGCTGTTCGCCAGCAACCGTCAGGTGATCATCGACAACATGCCGACCCTTGGCTACGCGACCATGCTGCTGCCTGCGGTGTTGGTAGTGATGGGCCTGTTGGTGGCGCGTCTCTTTGGTCTCAACAAGACTGAGTCCAAGACAGTCAGCATCGAGACAAGCGTTCAGAACTCTCCGCTTGGCATCACGCTGGCCATCGTGATCACTGGGACTTCCACCAACTTTGCTGAGGTGCCACTAGCGCTGCCGTCTGCCATGTACTCGATCACGATGTATGTGGTGGTTCTGCCGGTGATGTTCCTGTTCCGCTGGTTGAGCCGCGATGAGGCTGTGGAGGCCACACCAGCTGACGCCTCTGCGTGATGGGCTGGTGACAGCTACTCTAAGGTCCCCGGCGTTTCGCATATAGCGGTGGGGATGCCTTGGCAGCGGTGCCGCGCCAAATTTGGTGCCGCTGTTTTGCGAAACGCTAAATTGGCCTGAAACAAGAAAGAGCCCGGGATGATCCTGCTAGAAGCGCTGAATCGTCTCGGGCGTTTTATGTTTGTCAGTAGGTTATGTTGAGAGCTGTGTTGCCACAGGACTTGGCCTTGTATGGCTGTGAAAGGGCTCTCAGCTCAGCCTTTTTGGATCATAAACTCCAACCGACCGTCCACTTCGGACATGCTGATAAACTGGTGGCCGGCTTCATTGCAGAAGTGCGGAACGTCAACAATGGCGGCGGGATCATCTGCGATCAGCAGCACTTTGGCGCCTTGTTGCAGCGGCTCCATGCGCTTGCGTAGGCGCAGAACGGGGAGGGGGCACAGCAGGCCGAGGGCGTCGATTTCCAGATCCATGAAAATCACATATGCGCGATGTTTCGAAGTGTCCACAAGGATGTTACCGGAGCATGGGTGACCTTGGCGAAGGGATACACTAAGTGTTGCCTCATGTTTGGAATTGATATCATCGATGCAGGGCTGCTCCCTGCCATGTTCGTGGCTTTGCTGGCGGGGACCATCTCGTTTCTGAGCCCCTGTGTGCTGCCGATCGTGCCGCCCTATCTTGCCTATATGAGTGGCATGAGCATGTCAGAGCTCACCACCCAACAGGAGGCGCGCCGGAAGGTCATTATCACGGCGCTGTTCTTTGTGCTGGGGCTCTCTACGGTCTTCCTGTTCTTAGGGTTTACGGCCTCGGCATTTGGTGCATTTTTCCTGCAAAACCAAGAGCTTTTCAGCAAAATTGCTGGGGGCGTGGTGATCATCTTTGGTCTGCACTTCCTGAATGTCTTCCGCATCCCTTTTCTGGATCGCGAAGCGCGGATTGATGCCGGGGACTCTGGCGGATCTGCCTTTGGCGCCTATGTGCTGGGCCTCGCCTTCGCCTTTGGCTGGACGCCATGCATTGGCCCTCAGCTTGGTGCGATTCTCTCCATTGCGGCGAGTGAAGCCTCCATTGCGCGCGGCACCGTTTTGCTGGGTGTCTATGCGGCGGGGCTGGGCATTCCGTTCCTGCTGGCGGCTGTCTTCCTCAACCGTGCCATGGGCGTGATGAACAAGATTAAACCCCATATGGGCACCATTGAGAAGGTGATGGGTGGGCTGCTGCTGTTTGTGGGCATCATGCTCCTGACCGGTGCATTCTCCACATTCTCCTTCTGGCTGCTGGAAACATTCCCGGCGCTTGCAACACTCGGATAAGGCTTAATTTTGCCCATCTGACGGTCTATGCTATCTCCAAAGGAGAGAGCAGCCAATGGGCGAAAACACCCAACACCAGAGCGTGCGTAAGCGCCGTGTGTTTTATATTCCCGGATATGACCCGATCCACCCGCGCCGGTACCGTGAACTGTACCGCAAGGAGGGGGCCGCTCAGGCGGAGATTTCAGGGTACGAGATGGCGCTTGCCCCTAAGATGGCAGGCGCTGGTCCGTTTGGCTGGCATGCCACTGGGCGTTTTCAAGGTGTTGAAAGTGAAGCGGATTTTGAGGTTCTGATCTGGTCGGATATCGTCAAAGACAGCATGGATCAGGGCATCTTTGCCACCTATGTCCAACTCCTGCGGACAGCTTGGATCTACATCGGCAGTGGCGCGCTTGCGCGCCTGATGAAGCTACGCAAGGGGCCGGTGATTGCAGCGCTCTATCCGGTTGTCTTTCTATTGACCCAACTGGTCTTCGCCTTGCTGGTGGCCTGGGGTGTCGGAGCCCTTTTGGCACTGGTGTTGCCGTGGTGGAGCAAAGTCTTCGGCCTGCTTGTGGTGCCGCCAATTCTCAAGTGGTTTCAAAGACATGATGGGAAGTTCTTTGCCTACTATCTGATGCATGACTACGCCTATTCGGCGTCGACGCGCGGGGCCAATCCTGTGGAGTTGGAAGCGAGAATGGCACAGTTCAAAGAGCGCATTTCTGAAGCTTTGCAGAGCGACTGTGATGAGGTTCTGGTGGTTGGGCACTCCAGCGGGGCGCATTTGGCTGTCTCTGTTCTGTCCGATCTGATCCGCGAAAATCGGCTGCCACCTGAGGGGCCAAAGTTGGCGTTTCTGTCGCTTGGGCAGGTTGTGCCCATGGTCTCTTTCTTGAGTGATTCCTATCGGTTACGTGGCGATCTTGCCTTTCTTTGTCAGCGTGAGGACATCACCTGGGTCGATGTGACTGCACCCGGAGATGGCTGTGCCTTTGCGCTGTGTGATCCGGTTTCGGTGACGGGGGTTGCGCCTGAGAGCGGCAAAAAATGGCCTCTGGTGGTCTCTGCAGCTTTCACGCTGACCTTGACGCCTGAGCGTTGGAAAGAGCTGCGCTGGCGCTTTTTTCGGCTGCATTTTCAATACCTTTGCGCCTTTGATAAGCCCGGTCATTATGACTATTTTCAGATCACCGCTGGTCCTTTGACACTGGCGGAGCGTTATGAGGGGCGGAGCCCGTCCAAGTCGCGGATTGAAAAGCCGGTGAACAAGTTTACGAAGATAGCCCCATGATCCCACCAAAGCCGACACCGCGGCCGGATAAAGTCTCATTACGTCAATACGTTAAGCTGTTTCGGCAAGATCTGCTTTCGGCCCAGCCGCAGCGGCTTTACCGCGCTTGGATGGCGGAGTTTCGCACGCCGTTTTTCCGATCCTACATGATCAATCAGCCGTCGCTGATCCAGACAGTGCTCAAGGAGCGGCCCGATGATTTCCCGAAATCTCAAAGGGTTAGTGAGGGATTGAAACCTCTGTTGGGGGAGTCGGTCTTCCTCACCAATGGGGAGACTTGGAAGCGGCAGCGGCGGATTATTGATCCGGCTTTTGAAGGCGGGCGGCTGCGCGATACCTTTCCGGCGATGTGGGCTGCGGCGGAATCTGCGGTGGCGCGGCTTGAGAGAAATGTCGGGCAAGACATTGAAATTGAAGAGGAAGCCAGTCACGCGGCGGCGGATGTGATCTTTCGCACGCTGTTCTCAATTCCTATTGAGCATGAGATCGCCGGGCGGGTTTTCAGCGAATTTCGCACCTATCAGCGCTCAGCTCCGATTGTGAATTTGGGTGCGTTCCTGCCGTTACCCCGTTGGTTTCCAAGGTTTTTTCACAAAGACACAAAGAGCACCGCAGCCAGCATTCGGGCTTTGATCACCGGTCTCACGGAAGAGCGGATGGCGGCGATTGAAGCGGGGACGGCACCGGATGATCTGGCCACGAAGATCATGACGACGGTTGATCCGGAGACCGGAAAACCTTTTGATACCAATGAGATGGTGGATCAGGTTGCGATCTTCTTTCTGGCGGGGCATGAGACAAGTGCCTCTGCACTGGCCTGGGCGCTGTATCTCTGTGCGCTGTTTCCGGAGTGGCAGGAGAAAATTGCTCAAGAGGCGCAAGGGCTTGAGGCCGACTTTGCCGCGATCAGCCGTTTGAAAATCAGCCGTGATGTGTTCCGCGAGGCGCTGAGGCTCTATCCGCCGGTGCCGATGATGGTGCGCGAAACAACATGTCCGGAAGACTTCCGAAAACGCGAAATTCGTGAAGGATCTCAGATTGTTATCTCACCCTGGCATTTGCACCGGCAGGAGCGGCTTTGGGACAATCCGGATGCGTTTGATCCGACGCGATGGCAGACGGAGAACGGCAAGCAATGCGCGCGGGAGGCCTATGTGCCGTTCTCGGCAGGGGCGCGGGTTTGCACCGGTGCGGGCTTTGCGATGGTGGAGGGGGTGTTGATGCTGTCGATGATTTTGAAGCATTTCAAACTGACCCCCGTGGGCGATCCACCGGTGCCGATTGCGCATCTGACGGTGCGGTCGCGCGATGGCATTAACCTTCGGATTGAGCGCCGGATTTAACGTCGGTATCGCGTCGGTAATGCGACGTTATTGCGTAGGTGCAAAATCGCGGTTTCAAAGGTTAACGCTAATGCACGACACGGGCCGTGGCGGCAGGTTTTTCCGACAAATTTGAGCGCTGCGTTCGGTGCTGCCTGAGATGAAAAGAGGCGCCCATAGGCGCCTCAGATCGTTATTGCTCTTCGTGCCACCAGACACCCGGCAGCCAATCAACCCCGTCGCCGTAGATCGGCAGGGTCTCCGGGAAATGCAGGTTCTTGTTATGGGCCACGCGACCAACCGCATACGTCCAGATCGGGATCACATAGCGGCCGGTGCTGAGCACACGGTCAAGCGCGCGGGTGGCGGCGACAAAATCCTCCTGTGAGGTGGCGGTGAGCATTTCGGTGATCATGGCGTCGATTACGGGAGACTGCACACCCATCAGGTTGCGCGACCCTTCTTGTTCGGCAGCATCAGATCCCCAATAGAGGCGTTGCTCGTTGCCCGGGCTGAGCGAGATGGCGCGGCGGTAGTTGGTGATGTCAAAATCAAAAGATCCGGTGCGCTGATTGTATTGAGGTCCATCGACAAGGGTGATGGTCACGTCGATGCCAAGCGCCTCCAGCGATTTGCTGTAGATATCGGTGATGGCCTTGTTTTCGGTGTCGCCCTGTTTGAGCAGAATTTCGAGGGTGAGCACCTCGCCAGCGGCGTTTTGCATTTTGCCGTCAACCACGCTGTATCCGGCGGCTTCCATCAGGCCCATGGCTTTGCGCAGGTTCTTGCGGTTGCGCACGGAGCCGTCCGATTGCGGCAGCGTGTAGCCTTCCAGAGCCTCGGCGGGGAGCTCTGCGGCGAAGGGGGCAAGCAGCTCGGCCACGCGGCCTGTGGCGGGGCCGAGCTGCATCGCCAGAAGGGAGCCGGAGAAGAAGGAGCTGATACGGGGCTGGCGGCCGCCGGTCATGGTGTCGTTGATGAATTCAAAATTGAACACATGCATCAGCGCGTCGCGCACGCGGATGTCATCCAGCGGGGCGCGGCGGGTGTTGAGCACAAGGCCGGTGATGCCGGAGGGTTTCTGGTGCGGGATTTCCGATTTCACCACATCGCCGGATTGGGCGAGCGGGAAATCATAGGCGGTGGCCCATTTCTCTGCGTTGAACTCGCGCACATAGGAGATTTCACCGGCCTTGAAGGCCTCAAACATCACCGCCGCGTCGCCGAAGAAATCAATTTTGATTTCGTCAAAGTTGTTGGTGCCTTTGCGGAACGGCAGATCGTTGCCCCAGTAGTCTGCGTTGCGGCTGAGGGTGACAAAGCGACCGGCCTCGAAATTTGACACCACATAGGGGGCGGTGCCGATGGGCACTTCCTGCAAGGTGATGTCTTCAAAGGATTTGCCCTCAAACTGCGCTTTTTGCAGAATCGGACGCAGGCCTGCGAGCAGGGCCAATTCACGATCTTCGGTGTTGAAGGTGATGCGCACGGTGCGGGGGCCGGTGGCCTCAATGCTTTCGACCTGTTGCCAGAAGCCGAGATAGCGCGGATGGCCGACCGTGCCGAGGGTCTCATAAGACCAGATCACATCTTCGACGGTGACCGGCGCGCCGTCAGAGAATCGTGCCTCTTCACGTAGTGTAAATTCCACCCAAGAGCGATCTTCCGGCGTTTCAATCGATTCGGCGAGGAGGCCGTAGAGGGCAAAAGGTTCGTCCCAATTTCGGCCCATCAGAGATTCATAGGCAAAGAAACGGAGCTGCCATGGAACCTCGCCTTTGCGCACAAACGGGTTGAGAGAATCAAAGGATCCGCCATTGCCGGTGACCACGCGGCCGCCCTTGGGCGCGTCGGGGTTTGCGTATGGGAGGGACACAAAATCCTGTGGAAGTGCAGGGTCGCCATACATAGCGATGCCATGGCGCGGCTCTGCCACGCTTTGCGCACCGGCGAGCGAAAGCGCAAGCAATGCTGCTGCACTGGTGACTTTGGGGAAACTGATTGGTGTCATCGCCTGAACAATCCTGTTGGTGATTTCTTGTCGTTGTCCAAAAACTAGCGAGGGATTTGAGGCTTATCAAACTTTTAGCTTGGAGGTCGGCGCGAGAACGCTTATAACAAGATCACTGCTCGATAGGTTTCTTGCCTGTATGAAACCTGCCTCAATAACTTCACGCCCGCTTCGCGCGGGCGTTTTTTTTGGCCTAATGGGCCGGATCCTGACAGGTCAAATCACAGTCTGATGAGGGCGTTGTGAGGCGTTTACGTAAGACTACGGTAGGGCCGTAATCCCCCTTATTTTGCGAGTGCAGCATGCTATGCTGCGCCTAACATTGTGCAGTCGCAGAGGGAAGGGCTGAGGTATGAGTATGAAAGGCAAAAGCGCGATCATCACCGGATCCAATTCGGGAATCGGTTTGGGCGTGGCGCGGGAGCTGGCGCGAGTCGGGGCGGATGTGGTTTTGAACTCATTCACCGATCGGGACGAAGATCACGCATTGGCTGCGGAGATCGCGGCGGAATTTGGCGTCAACGCGCGCTATATTGCGGCAGATATGTCACAAGGGGACCAATGCCGGAGGTTGATCGAGGCGGCGGGCGGTTGTGACGTTTTGGTCAACAATGCGGGGATCCAGCATGTGGCGCCGATTGACGAGTTTCCGACCGAGAAATGGGACGCGATCATCGCGATCAACATGAACTCGGCGTTTCACACCACCGCAGCGGCGCTGCCGCATATGCGCAAGCGTGGCTGGGGCCGGGTGATCAACATCGCCAGCGCCCATGGGTTGACCGCATCGCCCTATAAGGCGGCCTATGTGGCGGCGAAACACGGCGTGGTTGGCATGACCAAGACCGTGGCGCTGGAAACCGCAGAGGAGCCGATCACCTGCAATGCGATCTGCCCGGGCTATGTGCTGACCCCGCTGGTGGAGGCGCAGATCCCGGACACCATGGAGAAATACAACATGGGCCGCGAAGAGGTGATCAAGAAGGTGATGCTGGAGCGTCAGCCGAGTCGGGAATTTGCCACGGTAGAGCAGCTGGGCGGCACGGTGGCCTTTTTGGCCAGCGACGCGGCGGCGCAGATCACCGGGACCACGATCAGTGTGGACGGTGGCTGGACCGCTTTGTGATTTTGTTTTGAGTTCAGGTGTTTAGGAGGCTTACATGAAGCGCATCAATCTGGCCCTGCAAGGCGGAGGCGCACATGGGGCCTTCACCTGGGGTGTGCTTGACACGCTGTTGCAGGATGAAGAGATCGAGATTGCCGGGATCACCGGCACCTCGGCAGGCGCGATGAATGGGGCCGCGCTCAAGGCGGGCATGCTGAAAGGCGGCCGGGACGGGGCGCGCGCAAATCTCAACTGGTTCTGGGAGAAAATGGGCGCGGCGCAGGTGCCGGGGCTGGATTTGTGGTTTGCCGCTGTGCCGCCCGGCATGGTCAGCCGCAGTATGGAGTACAGCTGGCCGTTTATGGCGGCTGATATGATGCAACAGATGACCTCGCCTTATGCGATGGGGCCGCTTTATGCGCATCCGCTGCGCGCTATCGTGGATGAGATGAGTTTTGATCTGATCTGCGCCGATCAGGGGCCTGCGCTGTTTGTTTGTGCAACCAATGTGCGCTCCGGCAAGGCGCGGGTGTTTTCCGGCAGCGAGATCAGCACCGATGCGTTGCTGGCGTCGGCCTGCCTGCCAACCATGTTTCAGGCGGTGGATGTCTATGATCCCAAGAGCGGGCAGACGGAGGCCTATTGGGACGGGGGCTATACCGGCAACCCGTCGCTCTGGCCGCTGTTTGACCGGAAGTTCCCGGATGATGTGGTGATCGTCAATATCAACCCGTTGCGGCGGGAAACTCTGCCGGTGACACCGCAGCAGATTGCCAACAGAATCAATGAGATCAGCTTTAACGCCTCGCTGATGAGCGAGCTGCGGGCGGTGGCCTTTGTGCAGCGGTTGATTGCCCAAGGCGCGCTGAAGCAGGAAGAAAAGCGCGATGTGAAGGTGCATATGATCGCTGATGATGCGCTGATGAACAGCCTGTCGGTGATGACCAAAAGCTGGCCGGTGACTTCGGTCCTGCTGCAGCTCAAGGAGGCGGGGCAGGCGGCGGCCAAGGCGTTCCTCTCCGCCCATAAGGATGATCTGAACGCGCAAGGCACGGTGGATTTGGCGGCGATGTATGGCGGGTGATGCGCAAGGCTTGCCTCAGGGCGGTCAACGCGCTTCAAGACTGAGGATGGGCAGGGCTGGACGCCGTGCAAAGGGCGAAGGGAGAGACGGGCATGATGACACCTGAGAAGCTGAGAGAGATCTACGGGGATGTGTCGCCGCATGCGGCGCAGAAGGTGATCGCGCAGTTTGACGCGCATTGCCGCAACTTCATCGCCCATGCGCCGTTTCTGGTGCTGGTGACTTCTGACGGGCAAAATCTGGACGCCTCACCCAAAGGCGATCCGGCGGGGTTTGTGGAAGTGGAAAGCGACACCACGCTGTTGATCCCGGATCGGCCGGGCAACAACCGGATTGACGGGCTGCTCAACATTCTGGCGCATCCGAAGGTGTCGGTGCTGTTCATGATCCCCGGCGTGGCGGAAACGCTGCGGGTGAATGGTGTGGCAGAGATCAGCGATGATGCGGCGCTTTGTGCGCGCTTTGCCATCAAGGGGCGTGCTCCCAAGACGGTGCTGCGGGTGACGGCGGAGGAGGTGTTTCTCCATTGTGGCAAAGCGCCGGTGCGGTCAGGCCTCTGGAAGCCTGAGACCTGGCCAACCCAGCGCCCTGTGCCCTCGCTTTATGCGATGATTCAGGATCATGCGGAGCTTGAGGTGCCCTCTACAGAGCAGCCTTATGCCGAGCGGCGATATCGCGAGACGCTCTATTGAGCGGGCCAAGGTGGCAAGGGGGCTTTGCCCCCGACCCATCAGAGATGTGACTCCCCCCAGAGTATTTTTGGCAGAATGAAGGGCGCCTGCGTGAGGCGCTGTGGGCGAGTCTTGGAGTCTCTCTAAGCAGCGGCGGCGCGGCAGAGGCAGCTGGCGCGGATTGGGATGTCGGCGCGGGCGAGGGCTTGATCGAGCAGCAGTTTCACATGCGGCAGCTCCACGGTTTCGCCACGGCGTACCAGACATTCATGCAGCCCGTGCAGCGCCCAGACATTGCGGGGGTGCTGGCTGGGGCGGGGCAGTTTGCCATCAAGGCCGAGATCCGCGCGGTAGACGGCCTCGGCTTCCTCATAGACCCCGGCCTCCATCAGCAGCGCGCCCAAGGCGTGGCGGGTCGGCTGGGGCCATGACCAAGGCTCCTCATATTCAAGATGATCGTCCAGATGCACCGCTTTGCGCAGGCGGCTCAGCCCAGTGTGGTGATCGCCTGCCTTGAAGGCGAGCTCGCCTTTCATCATCTCTTCGGCCACGGCCAGTACGTCGCGTGCTTTGTTGTTAAAGAGCATGCGTGTGTCGGGCACGCCGGCATAGGCGGCGGTGAAGGCGGCCATCATGGTTTGGGCCTCGCTGTGCTGCCCCAGATTGGCAAGCGCCACGGCCTTGGCGTAGTAGATCAGGGCGTTGGTTGTGACATAGAGCTCTTTGTCCTTGGGTTGCGCGAGCCCGATGATGTCTTCCCACATGCCAAAGCGGATATAGACATGGGGTGCGGCGGCGACGAAGGTTTCAAAGATGTCGGGATAGGCGCGCACCACCTCATCTGGCACCTCTTCGCGCAGGCGCAGCACCGCGTCTATGGCGGCGGCTTTCTGGCCCAAAAACATCGCGCCGTAAAAGGCGAAATGCAGATTGTGGATGCGGTAAAGCGCGTAGAAATTGGCCGGTCCAGCGTAGGTTTTGAATTTGTCATCCACTGCGGCGGCGGCGAGATTGCGGTAGAGCACGTTCTGATACTCGCCACAGAGCACATCAATGTGGGTGGCCATATGCACGAGATGGCCTGCATCGGGCACAAGGTCTTTGAGCCTGTCGCCGTGACGCAGCGCGCGCTCGGGGTGTGGCGACATCTCCATCAGGTGGATATACATATGCAGGAGGCCGGGGTGATCCCAGGCCCCCGGGGTGTGATCAAAGGCACGCTCCAGTACCGCGATGGCCTCGGGTGTGGAGGCGTCGGGATTTGGCACGCCGTTTTTGAAATCCCAAAGCTGCCATGGGGTGCGGTTCATCATCGCTTCGGCATAGATGCAGGCAATGTCCAGATCGTCGGGATTGGCCTCATAGACCGGTTTCATGGCGGCAGAAAACCCGTCGTTGAAGGGCTGGTAGTCTTCGATCTCGGGATCGGTTGGGTAGCGTGACGCCAGCGCCTCCAGCAAGGCGCGCTCTGCCGGGGCGGCGTTTTTGAGGGCCAGCCCGTCGCGGAGCGCTGTGTGGGCGCGCGCCAAGGCGGGGGCTTTTTCCTCAGGGGTGAAGACCTCCCAGGGTTTGTTGTAGTTGGGCCCAAACCCATAGGCGACGCCCCAATGGGCCAGGGCGCAGGCGGGATCGGCAACAAGCGCCTTTTCAAAACAGACGATGGCCTCTTCGTGGTTGTAGGCAAAGAGCCAGATCAGGCCGCGATCACACCAGATTTGCGCTTCGGGAACGTCACTTGCGGGGCGGCTGTGGCTGCCCAGATCAAAATACTCTGACATTTAAATGCTCCTCGATAATGGGAGGAGGATAGCACAGATTGGGGGCTGGGCGGAGATTGGGGATGTGGTGGTCGAGAGTTGGAGGTTGGGGTTGTTTTGAAATGTTGTTTCGAATTGGGGATTTAGCGGATGACTCTCAAGTGTTCTTTTGCACGTTGGGAGGCGCATAAATCGCAGCTGTTGTCTGGCTCAATGCGCTTTAACCACGAGCAGAGAGTTGGTTAGGTGGCCGTTTGCCGTGTCTTGCGCATAGTCGCCTGAGAGCTCGTAGATCGCCCATTTTGCGCGGTCCCAATTGTGGCTGCGCATATGATCTTCGGCCTCCTGCGGGGAGGCGAACGCAAGACCGCCGGGATAGAGGCCAAAGAGCAGCGGGCCGAATTTGACCACGGATTTGCCCGCCTCCAGAGCGGGGGTGTAGCTGGCGCGCTCTCCGATGGTGAAGACTGGTGTTTCTGGCGATGTGCGCATGACCGGTGTCATGGCGGGGCGGATTTCAAACAGAAACAGAGCGCCCAAGGCGGCGATGAGCAGCAGCGATGCGCGCAGCGCTTTCTGGAAGCCGTTCAGCTTGCGCGGTTTTTTTTTGAGGCTTCCTCGGCGGGGGCGCTTGGATCTTTGGGGTTGGGATAGACCAGACCTGCGGAGATCACGAGTTTGGCGGCGTCCTCAACGGACATTTCGAGCTCGATGATGTCGTCCTTGGGGAAGAACAACAGGAAGCCGGAGGTCGGGTTGGGGGTTGTCGGGACAAAGACGCTGACAAGGCCGTTGGTGGTGGCCGCAGACTCCGCAACTTCGCCCTTGGCGGTGGTGGAGATAAAGCCAATCGCCCAGATGCCGCGGCGGGGGTATTCGATCAGGCAGGCTTTTTCAAAGCTGCGCTCGCTTTGGGCAAAGACCGTTTCCGCGATCTGTTTGACGCCGGAATAGATCGAGCGCACCACCGGCATGCGATCCACAAGGCTTTCGCCGTAGCGGATCAGGGAGCGGCCGATGAGACCTTTGGCGATCCAGCCGACAAGCACGGTGAAGATCAGGAAGATGATCAGGCCAACGCCGCGCAGGTTGATGCCGATATATTTTTCCGGCTGGATGGTGCTTGGCACCAGAGGCAGAACAAAACCGTCGACCCAGCCGATCAGGGTCCAGACCAGCCAGATGGTCAGCGCGATGGGGAGAATAACGACGATGCCCGTAAAGAAGCTGGAGCGGAGGCTGCCAAAAAAACCAACTTTGTGTTTGTTTGGATCTTCGTCAAATGGGGTCGTCATTCGTGGGTCCTGCCAAATTCTGATACCTAGTTAGGCATTTGTGGCAGAGGCTGCAATGACGTTTACGCTAGGGGCAAGTGAATGTGGCCGCCGCGCGGGGCAGCGGCCGTTTTTGTGCCTTCTCAGGAGGCAGATTTCAAAGCGGTCAGACCAGCGCGGCGGCGATATCTGCTGCGAGGCGCGCGTTGTTGCGCACCAGAGCGATATTGGCCACCAGCGAGCGGCCTTCGGTCAGCTCAAAGATGCGTTGCAGCAGGAAAGGGGTGACGCCCTTGGCGGTGACGCCCTGTTCGTCAGCTTCGCGGGTGGCTTGCGCGATCACAGGGGCCAGCTCGGCAGCGGGGATTTCATCGGCTGCGGGAATCGGGTTGGCGACCAGCTGGCCGCCCGGCAGACCCATGGCACCGCGCATTTTGTGGGCGGCGGCGATTGCGGCGGCGTCATCCATGCGCAGGGGGGCGGCGAGGTCAGACTGCGCGGACCAGAAAGCCGGGAAGCTGTCCTGACCATAGGCAATCACCGGCACGCCGTTGGTTTCCAGCACTTCGAGCGTTTTTGGCACATCAAGGATGGCTTTTGCGCCCGCAGCGACAACGGTTACAGGGGTGTGGCCCAGCTCGGTGAGGTCGGCAGAGATGTCAAAGCTCTCCTCGGCACCTTTGTGGACGCCGCCGATGCCGCCGGTGGCAAAGACGGAGATGCCTGCAAGATGCGCGGCGATCATGGTGGCGGCGACGGTGGTGGCGCCGGTGCGGCCCTGCGCCATGATCACGGCCATATCGGCGCGGCTGACTTTGGCGACGTCTTTGGCTTGTGCGAGCGCTTCGAGCTGCGCATCTGTCAGGCCCGCGTGCAGGGTGCCGTCGATCACCGCCATGGTGGCCGGGACAGCGCCTTTTTCACGGATGTCGTTTTCCACCTGACGCGCCACCTCTAGGTTTTGCGGATAGGGCATGCCGTGGGTGATGATGGTGCTTTCCAGCGCCACGATGGGCGTGCCGTTTTTCTTGGCCTCAGACACTTCGGGGGACAGAGTGATCAGGGTCATGTGGCGTGTTCTCCAGAGACGTATTTGGCGGCAGCGGTGAGGGCGCGGGACAGCGCCTCGTCGCGGCTGCTGCCTTGGGATTCGGCCACGATGTGCGCGGCCATGAAAGTGTCGCCTGCGCCGGTGACACGGGTCACCAGAACGGCGGGCGGCTGTTGGGTGATGACGCCCTCGGCGGTGCCGTCGGACGCGGCATTTCCGCCATCGGTCACAAGGGCGCGGGCGGCGCCGCGTGCGAGAAGGCCTTCGGCGGCGGCCTCCGAGGAGGTGAACTCGGTCTGGCAGAGGTAGCCTGCTTCCTCCAGGTTCACATAAAGCACCGCACGGGAATGCATCAGGAAAGGCATCAGGCGCTCAGCCTTGCCCGGAGAGGCAGGCGCGACGCGCAGATCGGCGGCCGCAAAGAGCGGGCTGCGGGCAATCTGATCGAGCAGACGCTGGGTGAGATTGCCATCGAGCGCAATCAGCCCGCCATAGGGGGCGGTCTCTGAGCCAAGGGTGCCGTTTTCCAGCGGGGCAAGGATCTTGTCGCCTGCGGCCTCAAGCGAATGGGCATCAGCGATCGCGGCGATCAGACCGTTTTTGCCTTCCACCGCCATATAGGTGTCGGTGGGCAGATCGGCGGAGCGGTAGACGTAATCCATGATCGCGCCCATTTCGCGGCAGGCGGTCATCAGCTCGTCGCCTTCCACATCCTGACCGATGGCCGACAGCGCGGCGGGGCGCAGGCCAAAGCGTGCGAGCGTCATGGCGATGTTCCAGGCGACGCCGCCGGGCAGGCGGGAAATCCGGCCCGGCACGTCAGAACCTTGCCGCATGTGGCTTGGCGCGCGGCCAATGATGTCCCAGAGGACGGAGCCGATGCAGAGAATGTCAGGATGTGTGGCGGATGAGGTGGCAGATGTCGCGGTCATGGCAGCTCACAGGGTGGGCGGGCCAAAGACAGGTGCTGGCCCGCACAGAGGGGTTTGGGTGCGCGTTTAGCCGGCAAAAGCGGCTTCGAACTCTTTGAGTTTGGCAACCGGATCTTCGGCGCGCCAGATCTCTTCGCCGATGCCAAAGAAATCGGTGTAAGGCGCAAGGGTGCGGATGATGTCGGTGTCCAGCGCGCCTTCGGCGACCACCGGCACTTCGATCATCTGAGACCACCATTCAAAGAGGTCTTTTTCCGCCAGCGTGCCATCGCCCAGCGGGGTGCTGCCAACAGGGCCGAAGCTCACATAATCCGCGCCGTTTTCCCCGGCGGTCATGCCCTCGTGGCTGGAGGCGCCGCAGAAGGCGCCGACAATGGCGTCTTTGCCAAGCTCTTTACGGGTCTTGGCAACAGAGCGCGCGGCATCGGTGAGATGCACACCGTCCAATCCCAGACGCTCAAACAGCAGCACATGTTCGTCGATCACAATGGCCACATCGCGTGCATGCGCCACTTCGCGCAGAGCGTCAGCGGCCCGTGACAGGCGGTCTTCGTCCCGTGTGGCAAGGGCCAGACGCACGCAGGCGATGTCGCTTGCGTCCAGCACAGCGGCCAGTTGATCGGGGAAACGGGAGAGTTCGATCTCTGGCGGGGTGATCAGATAGATCTGCGGCAGCTCTGTCTCGGCCATACGCGGGCTCCTCGTGTCTTGATCGCGCCGCTATAACGCGGATTTTGCGGCTTGGCTATGCGCATCTGCGCAAAACAGGTTTTCATTTGGGCGGAAGGCTTTGGGCGTTTTTGAGCGCGAGGCGCAGCACGGCGGCGCGGCGGCTGTCATCTTCCAGCAGATCCTCTGACAGGTCGACCATGCCGCCCATGGGGCGTCCGGTGAAAGAGAGCGGGGCAGTGCCTTCGATCCGCAGCGCCTCGGCCTCGCGGGATTTGCCGATGCGCGCCATGCCACCGCCTTTGTGAACGCCGCAGACCATATGGCCGTTGAGCAGAAAGCAAAGCCCGCCAAACATCTTTTTCTCGATGATAGTGTTGTGGCCGATGATGTCACAGAGCTCTTCGCGCATCAGGGTGGCGTGTCCTTCGTCATATGCCATTGTCACTCTCCTGTGCCACTCTCCTGGGCAGCGGTTCGGGGGTGGTGGAAGAGAGTTTAGCCTCCGGCGGGGATATTTGAAGAATGAGAATTCGGGGTGGGTTGTTTTGAGCCGCCCGGAGCGGTATCAGCGGCCAGATTTTCTTATGAGATGCCCCGGAGAGTGCCATGACATCCGCCACACCGCAGCCTGCCTTTGTTCTTGTGCGCCCGCAGATGGGGGAAAACATCGGTGGCGCGGCGCGCGCGATGCTGAATTTCGGGCTCGATAAGATGCGGGTGGTGGATCCGCGTGATGGCTGGCCCAATGAGCGCGCGGTGGCGATGGCCTCGGGTGCGGGGCGGGTGCTGGATGCAGCTTACCTGACCGAGACCACAGAAGCGGCGCTTGAAGATTGCCATTATGTCTTTGCCACCACGGCGCGGGCGCGGGGGCTGACCAAACCTGTGGTGACGCCGGAAGTGGCGATGAAACAGGCGGCGGAGATGATCGCGCGCGGTGAGAAGGTTGCGGTGCTGTTTGGGCCGGAGCGTTCTGGCCTTGAGAATGAGGACATTGCGCGCGCCAATGCGATCATCAATGTGCCAGTGAACCCGGAGTATGCCTCGCTCAATCTGGCGCAATGTGTGCTGCTGACCGCCTATGAGTGGCGGCGTCAGAGCGCGGATATTGTGCATGAGCGCGTGGATATGACCAAGACGGACTGGGCCAATCACGCCGAGATGGAGGCGCTGGAGCGTCACTATGAGGAGCGGCTGGACGCGGCTGGTTTCTTCTTTCCGCCGGAGAAGGCGGAGGGCATGAAGATCAATCTGCGCAATATGTGGAGCCGCATGCGGCTGACGCGCGCGGATGTGCAGATGCTGCATGGGGTCATGCGACAGATGGTCCGCTGGAAGGAAAAAGGGTGAGTTTCGCCCTTAATTCCAAGTCTGAACAGATAGTCTATCCGTACCATTGAGGACCCCTTGAGTGGTTGCAGCGCGCGTGTGGCCGGATTAGGCTCGCGCGCAATATCAGGAGGCAGCGATGAGCCAGAAACGCAGCATTTTTGAAGAGGTTGGCAGCGAGGCGCCCAAAGAGGCTCCCAAGGCTGTTGGCGTGATTGATGCCGGTGCCAAAGGCGCGCGGCGCGGCATTCGGATCTGGCTGATGATCCTCTTTGCGCTGGTGGTGGTGATGATCGCTGTGGGCGGGCTGACACGTCTGACCGATAGCGGGTTGTCGATCACCGAATGGCGTCCGGTGACCGGGGCTGTGCCGCCGATGAATGAGGCGGACTGGCAGAGCGAGTTTGAGAAATACAAGCAGATCGACCAATGGGCGCTTGAGAACAACTGGATGACGCTGGCGGACTTCAAGGTGATTTACTGGTGGGAATGGGGCCATCGTCAGCTGGGCCGCGTGATCGGGCTGGTCTGGGCGGTTGGTTTTGCCGGCTTTGCGCTGTCGCGACAGATCCCGACGGGCTGGACCGGGCGGCTGTTGCTGATCGGTGCTTTGGGTGGTCTGCAGGGCGCGATCGGTTGGTGGATGGTGGCCTCTGGTGTGACCTCCGGTGAAGGGGTCACAACCGTTGCGAGCTATCGTCTGGCCACGCATCTAGGGCTGGCGTTCCTGATCCTCGCGTTCATTGGCTGGTATGTGCTGATGCTGGGGCGCAGCGAGCGTGACCTGATGCAGGCGCGGCGCGGCAAGGAGGCCAAGCAGTTCTCCATGTCGACCGGGCTTTTGCATATGACCTTTGTGCAGATCCTGCTGGGCGCGCTGGTGGCCGGGATTGATGCGGGGCGCACGTTTAACGACTGGCCGCTGATGGCGGGGCAGGTCTTTCCGCCGGATGCGTTTTACATCGAGCCTGCGTGGCGCAATTTCTTTGAGAATGCGGGGCTCGTGCAGTTCATTCACCGCAGCTGGGGCTATCTGCTGATGATCTTTGCCATCGTCGTCTGGCGCAAGGGGCAGGGCTCCGCGCATAAATCCACGCGCTTTGCCTTCAATCTGGTGCTGGCAGCGGTGTTTTTGCAAATGGTGCTGGGCGTGGTCACGGTGCTGACATTCGCGCATATGCATGTGGCGATCACCCATCAGATCATGGCGGTGCTTGTGGTGGCGCTGATCCTGCGGGCGCGGTTCCTGAGCCATTATCCTGTTGCCACGTCGGTGCGCGACGCAGCCTGAAGATTTCACCCGAGAGAGAGGGAAAAGACATGTCTGCATATGAGCAGTTGATGGCGTTCAGCCACACCACAGAGGCGCTGGGTCAGGTGGCCGGGCGTCTGGGCTGGGATCAGGAAGCGATCATGCCGGAAGGGGCTGCGCCGCAGCGGGCCGAAGAGATGGCGGCAATGGAAAGCGTGCTGCATGCGCGCCGCACCGACCCAAAAGTGGGGGCCTGGCTGGCGGAGATTGATCCGGCGCAATTGGATGAGGTGGGCCGTGCGCAGCTGCGCCACATCAAAAAGAACTTTGAGCGCACCTCCAAAGTGCCGGCGGATCTGGCGGCGGAGATTGCCAAAGTCACCAGCCGTGCGCAGGGCATCTGGGCACAGGCGCGGGCTGATGAGGATGTGGCGGCGTTTTTGCCAACCTTGAAAGAGGTTGTTGGCCTGAAGCGTCAGGAAGGGCAGGCGCTGGCGGCCGGTGGTGATGTCTATGACGCCATGATTGACGACTATGAGCCGGAGATGACGGCGGCTGAGATCGCGGCGATGTTTGACGCGATGCGGCCCCGGCTGGTGGCGCTGCGCGCAGCTGTGCTAGCAGCAGAAGCTCCGGCGAAGCTGAGCGGCACCTTTGCCAGCGACAAGCAGATGGCGCTGACCGCCAAATTGGCAAAATCCTTTGGTTATGATTTTGACCACGGGCGCATTGATTGTGTGACCCACCCGTTCTGCTCGGGCAGCGGGCTGGATGTGCGCATCACCACACGCACCAGCGAGAGCGATCCGTTCAACTGTTTCTACTCCACCATTCATGAGGTGGGCCATGCCGCCTATGAGCAGGGCATTCACCGTGACTATCTGCTGACGCCAATCGGGCATGGGGTCTCCATGGGGGTGCATGAGAGCCAGAGCCGGATTTATGAGAACCAGCTGGGGCGCGGGCGCGCCTATACCGGCTGGCTTTATGAGCAGATGAAGGCGGAGTTTGGTGATTTTGGCATCGCGGATGCTGAGGCGTTTTATGGCACCGTGAACCGGGTGAATGACGGCTATATCCGCACCGAGGCGGATGAGGTGCAATATAACCTGCACATCATGCTGCGCTTTGATCTGGAGCGGGCGCTGATGTTGGGCGATCTGGCGGTGGATGATCTGGAAGCGGCCTGGAATGACCGGTTTGCTGCTGATTTTGGCTATGCGGTGGACAAGCCCTCCAATGGTGTGTTGCAGGATGTGCATTGGTCGGTGGGGCTGTTTGGCTATTTCCCGACCTATTCGCTGGGCAACGTCTATGCGGGCTGCCTGAATGAGGCGCTGCGTAAGGCGGTGCCGGATCTGGATGCACAACTGGCGCAGGGGGATACCTCGGCGGCCACAGGCTGGCTGCGCGAAAACCTGCAGCAGCACGGTGGTTTGCGCGAGCCTGCGGCGACCATCGCACATGCCACGGGTATGGCCCCAAGCGGGGAGCCGCTGCTGGCCTATCTGGAAGAGAAGTTTGGTGACATCTACAAGCTGTGAGCGCTTGGGGAGATGTTGGATAAAAAAGGGGACGCTTTGGCGTCCCCTTTGTTTTTTGGATATTTGAAGAATGAGAAGCTCAGGGCGCGCGTGCCTTAAATCAAGGTTGGGACAAACGCCGCGCGCGGAGTATAGCAGTTTGCGTTTGATCTGAATCGCTTGTTTGCTGCCTCTCCCTTTCGGTCGAACGCGAAAAGCGATCCACTTGCCCCATATAAAACGCAAACTGCTTTAGCATCCGAGTTCTTTTTCTCCGGCTTTGATGATTTTCATCAGCTCTGCATCCCGTCCTGAAAGTTCGGGGGATTTTGTGAAGCAGCCCTCGTTGCCGAATGTGGCGATGCCGCGCTCTGAGGAGAAGCAATAGCCGTTTTCATGGAAGATGCGGTTGCGGTGAAACCACAGATCGTCGCAGGAGAGCCGTTGCGTGTGTGGGGCTTCCGGGGCTTCTGTTGTTTGGGTTGGCTCAGGGATGCGGGGCAAATCCGCGAGAGGCTGGCCCATGGGAAACAGCATCAGAGTTGGATAGGTATGCGGCTCGCTGTCGCTGGTGGCGCTTTCATACTGCCAGTAGCTGTAAGGCGTGGCGACATGGTCAGGCTCCGGCAGGCTGTGGGGGCCGCGGGGCGTTTGGGTGCCGATGCGGATGTCTATGCCAGGGCTAATGCGGGCGTCCCAGGCATCCCGAATGATGCCAAAATTGGTTTGCTCCCCAACCTCTGCGGAGGTGGGCAGACGCACAAGGCAGTCTTCGGCATAGTAGGGTCCGCCGACGGGATAGCCGCGCTGAACGCCGTAGATGGCACCGTCTCGATGTTCGATTTGAACATCGGTCGCAAACGGCGGGGCGTCAGGTTGATAGGTGCTGTGAACAATCTCGGCAAAATTGGGCCAGAACTCCTCAAAAGAGGCGAGCCTGTGCGGCTTCCATGTGGGGGCAAAAGACCAACTGAAAGCGCCGTCATCCATCTGGAAGGCGTTGTGGCATATTGAGGTGATCAGCTCGGTGTTGAGCGTCACGTCATAGGAGACACCTGTGACGGGGATTTGTGACAATAGCGCGTCGGCCACGGTGTCGACATAATACACATCGAAATCGGGTGTTTCGATGCTGCGGGTATGGAGATAAGGCGTCAGATAGGGTGTGCCTTCGTCATCGGTGATCTGCGCAAAGCGGTGGATTCGTGCCGATGTTTTGATTGCACGCGCGTAGAATTGTGAAATGTCATCTGCATAGTAGAAGGTATTTGGATCGAGCCCCGTGATGCGCGGCGCATGAACGCCAAGTTGCGCTGTTGGAGCGATTGCGCGCATGGCGATGGTCTCATAGCTCTCCCCTTCGAAGGTGTGGGCTCCGGACAAAAAGAGCAGCGAACAGGCAGAGGCGCAAAGATCATCGTCGGCGACATAGGTCTGAAGGTCAGCAAAGGCGGAATGCAGGAACTCTGTGATGTGGAGCGCCTCATTCATATTGCCGCCGGGACTGTTGAGACAGAGCCGGGCACCTGCCGGCAGCGGGTTTGAGAAGCTTTCCCCGTCATAGCCAAAGAGATCATGAAATGTCTGCAGATCACCTTCCACGACTTTGCCGTCATACAGCAGAGTGCAGTCTGCGTATTTTTCAGAGAGTCGTTCGGCTCTGATGGCGCCACCATATTGGCTGTCGAGCGCGTCTTGGCTATCGGTTGTGTTGTAAATCAGGGTGGCGGCCTGTGCCGGAGAGGTGGTCATAAGGCCGAGGCAGGCGCTCAAAAGAGCTGCGCCGGAAAGGTATTTTATCATAGGTATTTAGGTGTTTTCTAAAGTCAGTGATAGTCTGTGCGAACTTCGGCACAGAAATGTTGGTGAGGCAAGGAAAAGCTTTCCGGTCGGGTTTGGTGATGTGTGGTTTGGAGGTGGTGCGGTGACACGGGATCATGTGGCGATCAATAAGGCGGTCTGGGAGGCGGATGCGGCCAATTGGGAAGAGATTGGCGCGCGGCTTTGGTCGATGGAAGCGCCAGTTTGGGGAAATTGGAACACGCCTGAGGAAACGCTGAATATTTTGCCCGAAGACATGCGCGGCAAGGCGGCAATCGAGTTGGGCTGCGGCACCGGTTATGTCTCTGGCTGGATGACGCAGCGGGGCGCGGAGGTGACGGCGATTGATGTCTCGCCCCAGCAATTGGCAACAGCCCGGCAGCTGGCACAGACCCATGGGGCCGCAATCGACTTTCTGGAAGGCAATGCGGAGGCGACCGGTTTGCCGGATGCGTCGTTTGATTTTGCAATCTCGGAATATGGCGCGGCGATCTGGTGCCCGCCGGAGGTGTGGCTTCGGGAGGCGTGGCGGCTGTTGAAGCCGGATGGGGCGCTGGTGTTTCTGGGAAATCATCCGTTGTCTCTGATCTGTTCGCCGCTGAATGGCGCGCCCTGTGATCGCCAGTTGCATAGGCCCTACAAAGATATGTGGGGTGCGGATTGGACAAAGGTCGATTTTGAGCCAAGCGGGGTGTGTTTCAACCTGACAATAGCCGATTGGATGGCGTTGTTTGCGGAGATTGGCTTTGCAGTGACGCGCTATCAGGAGGTCTATGCGCCGGAATGGGCGAAAGGCACACGGGCGGCGATCCCTGCGGAATGGGCGAAAACCTATCCGATGGAGCAGGTTTGGCATTTAAAGAAACCTGCGTAACTTACTGTTTTTGAATAAAAAAGCCCCATCGCCATGAGCGTTGGGGCTTGTATCATGCTTGGGTGTGGCGGTTTATTCTTCCGCCACATCCTCGTCATCTTGTTCCGCGATCCAGGCCACGGAGACCACTTCTTCGCCTTTGCCGGTGTTGAATACCCGGACGCCGCCGGCAGAGCGGGAGCGGAAGGAGATGCCATCCACAGGGACGCGGATGGATTGGCCTTTGGAGGTGGCGAGCATGATCTGATCGCCCAGTTCCACCGGGAAGGAGGCGACAAGTTCGCCGCCGCGCATGGCTTTGTCCATGGCTGCCACACCCTGGCCGCCACGGCCGCGCACGGGGTAGTCATGGGACGAGCTGAGTTTGCCCGCGCCGCCCGCGGTGATCGTGAGGATCAGGTTTTCGGCGGCGGACATTTCGGCGTAGCGCTCTTGAGAGAGTTCGCCTGCCGGTGCCTCGTCTTCATCCCCGCCATCATCGGTGAGGCCGGCCACGGCGCGGCGCATCTTGAGATAGGCGGCGCGCTCTTCGCTTTCGGCGCGGAAGTGGCGGATGACGGACATGGAGACCACCTCGTCATTGCCGTTCAGGCGAATGCCGCGCACACCAGTGGAGGAGCGGCTGTTGAACACGCGCACCTCGGTGGTGGGGAAGCGGATTGCCCGGCCGGAGTTGGTCACCAGCATCACATCGTCCTCTTCGGTACAGATGCGCGCGTTGATCAGCTTGGTGTCTGCGTGATCATCCTCCAACTTCATGGCGATCTTGCCGTTGGATTTCACATTGGTGAAATCGGACAGGCGGTTGCGGCGGACGGTGCCTGCGGAGGTTGCAAACATGATTTGCAGATCGTCCCATTCATCCTCCGGGCGGTCCACCGGCATGATCGCGGCAATCGACACACCGGACGGGATTGGCAGGATGTTCACAATCGCCTTGCCTTTGGCGGTGCGGCCTCCCAGCGGCAGACGCCAGGTCTTGAGCTTGTAGGCCATGCCATCGGTGGTGAAGAACAGAAGCTGGGTGTGGGTGTTGGCCACAAAGAGGGTAGTGACCACATCCTCTTCTTTGGTCTGCATGCCCGAGATGCCCTTGCCGCCGCGTTTCTGGGCGCGGAAGTCGGCCAGCGGGGTGCGCTTGATGTAGCCGCCGGAGGTGACGGTCACGACCATGTCTTCGCGCTCGATCAGGTCTTCGTCGTCCATGTCACCGGACCAGTCGACGATTTCGGTGCGGCGCTCTACGGCGAAGTTTTCACGGACTTCGCGCAGCTCGTCGCCGATGATCCCCATGATGCGTTCACGCGAGCCGAGAATTTCAAGGTATTCCTTGATCTTAGCGGCCAGTTCTTCGAGTTCGTCCGTGACCTCTTTCACACCGATCTGGGTGAGGCGCTGCAGGCGCAGCTCGAGAATGGCGCGGGCCTGTGTTTCAGACAGGTTGTAGGTGCCGTCCTCGTTCATGGTGTGGGTCGGATCGTCGATCAGACGGATGTAGCCAGCGATTTCTGCCGCTGGCCAGCGACGGGTCATCAGCTTTTCACGGGCCTCGGCCGCATCGGCGGAGCTGCGGATGGTGGCGACCACTTCGTCCACATTGGTGACAGCCACGGCCAGACCACAGAGGATGTGGCTGCGTTCGCGGGCTTTGCGCAGCAGGTAGGCTGTGCGGCGCGCAACCACGTCTTCGCGGAAGTCGATGAAGGAGGTCAGGAAGCGGCGCAGGGTGAGCTGCTCCGGGCGACCGCCATTGAGCGCCAGCATGTTGCAGCCAAAGTGGGTCTGCATCGGGGTGAAGCGGAAGAGCTGATTGAGCACCACTTCGGCGGTGGCGTCGCGTTTGAGCTCGACCACCACACGCACGCCGTCGCGGTCAGACTCGTCCTGCACGTGGGCGATGCCTTCGATGCGCTTTTCGCGTGCGGCCTCTGCGATCTTTTCGATCATGGAGGCTTTGTTCACCTGATAGGGGATTTCGTCGATGACGATGGCGTAGCGGTCCTTGCGGATTTCCTCCACGCGGGTCTTGGAGCGGATCACAACGCTGCCGCGGCCCTCAAGATAGGCTTTGCGCGCCCCGGAACGGCCCAGAAGGATGCCTCCGGTCGGGAAGTCCGGACCGGGGACATATTGAATGAGCTGCTCAGAGGTCAGATCCGGGTCGTCGATCAGGGCCAGCGTGGCGTCGATCACTTCGCCCAGATTGTGCGGCGGAATGTTGGTGGCCATACCCACCGCGATACCGCCCGCGCCGTTGACAAGCATGTTGGGGAAGCGCGCAGGCAGCACGGTCGGCTCCTGGTCTTTGCCATCATAGTTGTCTTGGAAATCAACGGTTTCCTTGTCGATGTCCGCCAGCAGTGCAGCCGCCGGTTTGTCCATGCGGACCTCGGTGTAACGCATGGCTGCCGGGTTGTCGCCGTCCATGGAGCCGAAGTTGCCCTGACCGTCCAGAAGCGGCAGCGACATGGAGAAATCCTGTGCCATCCGCACCAAAGCGTCATAGATCGCGCCATCGCCGTGGGGGTGGTATTTACCCATCACGTCGCCCACAGGACGGGCCGATTTGCGGTAGGCTTTGTCGTGGGTGTTGCCGGTTTCATGCATCGCATAAAGAATGCGGCGGTGCACCGGTTTGAGGCCATCACGCAGGTCTGGAATTGCGCGGCTGACGATCACGCTCATGGCGTAGTCGAGGTAGCTGGCGCGCATTTCCTCCTCGATGGTCACAGTAGGACCGTCGTGGATCATCCGCTCATGCGTGTTTTCTTCTTCGTTTTCAGGGGGTTCCGGCGTGTCGATCAAGTCCCGATCTCGCTTCTTTTTGGCGGTCCATATCTTGTTGGCTCGCTTATATCAGAGGCGACATGTAGGGTGCAATGGGGCTGTGCAGGAACTGTATAACTTAAATTTCTTTCTGTGATTGAAAAATAGACTTAACACTTTTCTCATGATTGATGCTCAAAAGAAACTCCGATCAGAGTTGAACGGAGTAATTGCGTCATGAGTGTTGATATATCTTTCAATCGCTTTGCAACAAATAGCTATTTTCATTCGGGAGTCTATAACGATGACTTGAGGGGGCAACTCACATTTACCATCGTTAACGACGGCGACGAAGCGACGACTGTAGCCGCTGGTTACAAGATCACTGCGCTCGCGCCAGACGGGTCTGAACTCGGAGTTGTGAAACAGGGAAGACTTAGCGGGATTGCTTCCGGAGAAAGTGAAATAATCCGTGAATATTTCTATCACAAAGAAATTTACGCACAGCACCCGGAGCTTGTTGGACAGACACTCAGTTACCGTGTCGATCTGGATAGTGAAAATACAATTTCAGAATCCGACGAAAGCAATAATTCTCTCGTTATTCAGGGGCAACCTCTCATCGAGATCGCACCAGACTATGCATTTGATACGCGCTATGGGTACATGAATTCTTTCGTTGGAAGTGTGCATAATGATGATTACACCGGCGGTATTAGGTTCGCTTACAAAAACGACGATGTAGGCAGCATGGGCGAAGGTGCAAGCTATACCGTTACTGCGGTTGCACCAGACGGAAGGGCGCTTGGCGTTGTTGCGACTGGGAGTTTACGTGCGCTTGATCCGGGTAAGACTGGTTCGGTTCAAAAGTCGTTTAGTCACAAAGAAATCTACGATAATCATCCAGACTTGGTTGGGCAAAAGATAGACTACCGCGTGAGCCTAGATAGCGCGAGCATCATTGATGAAACGAACGAAAGCAACAATGAGCTCTTAATCCGCGGACAGGACCTGCCTGAGATCGCACCAGACTATGCGTTTGATACGCGCTATGGGTACATGAATTCTTTCGTTGGAAGTGTGCATAATGATGATTACACCGGCGGTATTAGGTTCGCTTACAAAAACGACGATGTAGGCAGCATGGGCGAAGGTGCAAGCTATACCGTTACTGCGGTTGCACCAGACGGAAGGGCGCTTGGCGTTGTTGCGACTGGGAGTTTACGTGCGCTTGATCCGGGTAAGACTGGTTCGGTTCAAAAGTCGTTTAGTCACAAAGAAATCTACGATAATCATCCAGACTTGGTTGGGCAAAAGATAGACTACCGCGTGAGCCTAGATAGCGCGAGCATCATTGATGAAACGAACGAAAGCAACAATGAGCTCTTAATCCGCGGACAGGACCTGCCTGAGATCGCACCAGACTATGCGTTTGATACGCGCTATGGGTACATGAATTCTTTCCATACTACCAATCGAGATGGCGAATACACCGCCAACGTTAGATTTACATATAAGAATGACGACGTCGGGAGCATGGAGAGTGGCGCAAGCTACACCATCACCGCATATGGACCTGATGGTGCCGAGCTCGTTGTTGTGGCGAGCGGCCCATTGTCTGCGCTTGCCCCTGGCAAGAATGCACAAGTCCGTACGTCATTCAATCATGATGAAATCTACAAAAACTATCCTGAGCTCATCGGCGAAGAGATTACATACAAAGTCCGTCTAGATAGCGGTGACGAGATTTATGAAACTGATGAAACGAACAATGAGATGGTTTTTGTCGGAGGACCGTTGCCTGTTCCGCCAGTGGATCTTGCGGTAAAAGATGTCGAGTTGAGTGCCGCTGCAATACTTGATGGCAAGCTTAATACATCACTATATTTTGACTACAGCATCGACGGTCTGTTGGGCCTGCATGGAGACATAACCTACAAGGTCGAAATGATCCCGCCGGGACAAAGCTCTGGGACTGTCATATCTTCAGGTCAGATTGAAGCGCCTCTCGGAGATAGTTCAGGTACTATCACGATACCGGATGCGGCGGCTGCTATCTACAACGGTGGCGGAGCGCTTGACGAGACATACCGGTTCAGGGTGACCATCGATCCTGAGAATACGATCGATGAAACCAATGAAAACAATAATACTGGTGAGACTTCGCTGTTTGCACCGCTTATCAAACCAGATGCGTATGTGACGGAAGTCGACGCAGAAGGTGATGATACCTTTGTTTTCAAAGCCTCTCTCGGAGGTAACGATATCCTAAGCGCACCCGTTGAATATCAAATTGTGGCGAGTGCAGAAAAAGGTGGCCCCATTCTTGTCTTGGATTCCGGTGACACGACTCTGTTTGCAGGGGGGGACATGCAGGTCATACGACTGAATGATGTCGACGACGCTCTAGCTGCTGCAGGAGGAAATCCAGCTACTGACAAGTACATCTTGACGGCAATCTTAGACCAAAACGCCAAACTAGACGAGTTCAACGAATTCAACAATTTTGGCTCAGAAGTCTTTGACTTCGTATGATGCAGTAAATGAAATGAGCTCAGGCGGAGCAGCTGGCGCCGCCGAGCACACAGAATTTGGCGCAGTGGGGGTGGTTGAGAAGCACGGGCTTCTCAGCCTCCTTGAGCGTCTGGCCAAGCTCAAACTCTTCTACATAGGGTAGTAAGGTGCAGGCAATGACCGCCGGGGCTTTGGAGCCTTTGCGGCGCACGACCATACGTGAGCTTGCGCACATGATGTCGTTGGGGGATTTGTTGAGGATGCCCCAGCAGGCGGTGGTGATTTCCGGCACTTCCACGGTTTCATCCATTTCCGGGAAGAGCATGGTTTGCGCCGGATGCTGCGGGTCGATCTCAAACCCGTGTTTGGCATAAAGGCGCGCGTATCCGGCGCGGGAGTCCGCATCGGACTCGCCCCAGAGGGTGCGGCCCGCAACAGTCATCTGAAAACCTTCGTCGCGCAGCCATTCCATGCCGAGGATCATGCGGTCAAAGGAGCCGGCGCCGCGTTCCTGATCGTGACGCTCCGGGTTCCAGTGGTCGATGGAAATGCGGAACGTGAGCTTGTCGCGGTAGGTTTCACGTAGCTCGAGAAGGCCTTCGCGGACACGTTTGCGCATCAGAGGCTGCATGGCGTTGGTGAGGATCAGTACATCATAGCCACGTTCCAGCGAGCGGCGGGTGATTTCGATCATTTCCGGGTTCATGAAGGGTTCGCCGCCGGTGAAGCCGATTTCGCGCACGTTCCATTCACGGGTTTCAAGCTGATCGAGATAGTCGCTCACCTCATCAGCGGTGATGTAGAGCAGGTCATCATTGGTGGGCGATGAGAAGATATAGCAGTTCTCGCACTCAATATTGCAAAGCGTGCCGGTGTTGAACCACAGCGTTTCAGGGTTGTTGAGCGCAACATGCGCCCGGTCTTCGCCCTTGGCGGTGATGAACGGATCCTGGAATTTGCCGAGATTTGCCTGATCTTTCATGAAACTGCCATCTGTTATGTGCCCAATGCCTCCTACCCAATGTTATAGGGCTTGACCATCCGTGCCGCAGCGCTTCTGACAGAGTTGTGATGCGCGCTTGCGGTGTTAGAGTGGCGATGTTAGACCACTCGAAAGCGTCGTTAGCGCTAACGATGTTGGGGCAATGGGACGGCGCCGCAGCGACGGTCCGAGCAGAAAGCAAGGGAAGAGGCCGCATGGTTTCTCGTATTATTCCAGTAGAGCCTTTTGATTTGGTGGTGTTTGGGGGAACGGGTGATCTTGCGCGGCGCAAGATCCTGCCGGCGCTGTTTCGGCGGTTTTGTTCCGGGCAGATGCCGGATGGCAGCAAAGTGGTGGGTGCGGCGCGCAGTGCGCTGAGCTCTGAGGCCTATCGCGCCACTGTGAGCACGGCGCTCAAGGAGTTTGCCGGAGAGCTGGCGCTGGATGATGCGCAGGTCGCGGCGTTTTGCGAACATGTGGATTATGTGGCGGTGGATGCGCGCGGCGAGGGCGGATGGTCTGAGCTGGCGGCGCTGTTGACGCCGGGCTCGGTGCGGGCGTTTTACTTCTCCGTCGGGCCGGGGGTGTTTTCCGATCTTGCCAAAGGCCTGAAACGGCAAGGGCTGGTGGAAGATGACACGCGGATCGTGGTTGAAAAGCCCTTTGGTCATGATCTGGAGAGCGCGCAGGCGTTGAACAGCGAGCTGGCACAGTATTTTGACGAGGGGCAAATCTACCGGATCGACCATTACCTTGGCAAAGAGACCGTTCAGAACCTGATGGCGGTGCGCTTTGGCAATATGCTGTTTGAGCCGTTGTGGAATGCGCAATACATCGATCATATCCAGATCACGGTGGCGGAAACCGTTGGCGTGGCGGGGCGCGGGGACTACTACGAAAAATCCGGTGCTATGCGCGATATGGTGCAGAACCACCTGATGCAGCTGTTGTGTCTGATCGCGATGGAGCCACCGGCGCAGTTTGAGCCGGATGCGGTGCGCGATGAAAAGCTCAAGGTGATCCGCGCGCTGGATAATGTGCAGCCCCATCATATTGTGCGCGGCCAGTACACGGCGGCGGATGGCGCGGCGGCCTATCGTGAGGATGTGGACAATGCGCGCTCCAAAACCGAGAGTTTTGTGGCGCTGAAATGTCAGGTCAACAACTGGCGGTGGGCGGGCACGCCGTTTTATCTGCGCACCGGAAAGCGGCTGAGCGCGCGGGACAGCGAGATCACGGTGGTGTTCAAGGACACGCCGCATTCGATCTTTGGACCCGAGGCCGGACGGCACCGCAATGAGTTGAATATTCAGCTTCAACCCAATGAAGGCATTACATTAAATGTGACCATTAAGGAGCCGGGCCCGGGGGGCATGCGGCTGGTGGATGTGCCGCTGGACATGAGCTTTGCGGAGGCTTTGGGGCCATCAGCTGAGGGCACGCCAGATGCCTATGAGCGGCTGATCATGGATGTGATCCGGGGCAATCAGACGCTTTTCATGCGCGATGATGAGGTGGAGGCGGCCTGGGCCTGGACCGATCCGATCATTCGCGGGTGGGAAGCGCGCGGCGATGTGCCCAAACCCTATGATGCGTTCTCTGATGGGCCGGATGATGCGGAATTGATGATGCGGAGGGATGCGCGCGCATGGAGAGGTTTAGACAAATGAATTTCAAGAGTTACCCCGATGCCGACATGCTGGCGATGGATGTGGCGCAAGCACTGGCGGGCGATCTGAGCGAGGCGTTGCACCAGAAGGAACGGGTTGTGTTGGCGGTGCCGGGTGGCACCACGCCGGGGCCGATTTTTGATGCGCTGAGTGCGGTGGATCTGGATTGGGAGCGCGTGGATGTGATCCTGACCGATGAACGCTGGGTGCCAGAAGATCACGAGCGCTCCAATTCGGCGCTGGTGAAGGCGCGGCTTCTGACCAACCGCGCCGTGGCGGCACGCTACCTGCCGCTTTATGCGCCTGCGGAGGTGCCGGAAGACGTCTTGCCGGAGCTTGAGGCTGGCATTGCGCCGTCGCTGCCGGTGGATGTGGCGGTGATGGGCATGGGCGCGGATATGCACACCGCCTCGCTTTTCCCCGGCGCGGAAGGGCTTGAGGCGGCGCTGGCTGCGGATGCGCCGATCCTGATCCCTGTGCGGCGCGATGATTTACCTGACATTCGGATCACGCTGTCGGCACGGGTGCTGAATGGGGCCTTGCGCAAGCACATCCTGATCAAAGGGGCGGACAAGCGTGAGGCGCTGAATGCGGCGCAGAGCCTGCCTGAGGTGGACGCCCCGATCCGTGCGGTCTGCGCGGGTGCTGATGTGCATTGGACGGAGTGAGTGAGATGTGGACCAAACTGGATGCCTTGAAGACCTACGCGCAAGATGCTCAGATTGCAGAGCTTTTTTCGGATGATCCTGCGCGCGCGGCGGGGTTTTCGCTGACGGCGGATGGGGTGCTGTTTGATTTCAGCAAGACCACGATCAACGCCGAGGCCAAGGCCGCGCTGATCGAAATCGCAGAGGCTGCGGGTGTGGCTGAAAAGCGGGCGGCCATGTTTGGCGGGGAAAAAATCAATGCCACCGAGGGCCGCGCGGTGCTGCATACAGCGTTGCGCAACCTGAGCGGCGCACCGGTGGTTGTGGACGGTGAAGACGTGCTGCCGGAGATCAAAGAGACCCGCGCACGTATGGCGAAACTGGCCTCTGCGGTGCGCGACGGAAGCTTTCCGGGGCAGGGCAAACGCATCACCGATGTGGTGAACATCGGCATTGGCGGCTCTGATTTGGGGCCGTTGATGGCGGTGTTGGCGCTGGCGCCGTATCACGACGGGCCGAAATGTCATTTTATCTCAAACGTCGATGGCGCGGACGCCACTGACACGCTGGACGAGTTGGACCCGGAAACCACGCTGGTGATTGTGGCCTCCAAGACCTTCACCACGCAGGAAACGTTGATGAACGCGCGCACCGTGCTGAATTGGGCCGGTGGTGAGGCCGCGCTGGAGCGGTTTGTGGCGATTTCCTCCGCCGTGGAGCGCTGTGCCGAGTTTGGCATTCCGGCGGAGCGGGTCTTTGGCTTTGAGGATTGGGTTGGCGGACGCTATTCGGTCTGGGGGCCAATTGGCTTTTCGCTGATGCTGGCGATTGGTCCGACAGCCTTTGAGGGCTTCCTTGAAGGCGGTCAGGCGATGGATCGCCATTTCTGTGAAGCGCCGCTGGCGGAAAACCTGCCTGTGCTGCTGGCCTTGGTGGGCATCTGGCATCAGCAGGTCTGTGGCTATGAGACCCGCGCGGTGCTGCCTTATGAGCAGCGGCTGGCGCGGCTGCCAGCCTATCTGCAGCAGCTTGAGATGGAGAGCAACGGCAAGGGGGTGGCAGTGGATGGCCAAACGCTTGACCGTGTGGCAGGGCCGATTGTCTGGGGTGAGCCAGGCACCAATGGGCAGCATGCGTTTTATCAGCTGATCCATCAGGGCAAGCAGGTGGTGCCTTGTGAATTTATTGTCGGTGCCGAAGGGCATGAACCCGCCTTGAGCAGCCACCACCGCGCGCTTGTGGCCAATTGTCTGGCGCAGTCTGAGGCGCTTTTGAAGGGGCGCAGCGAGGCTGAGGCGCGCGCGCAGCTGGAGGCGAAGGGCGTCTCAGGCGGCACGCTGGATCAGCTGGCCAAACATCGGGTGTTCAGCGGCAACCGCCCGTCGACAACGCTTGTCTATCCGCGGCTGACGCCCTTTGTGCTGGGCCAGATCGTGGCGCTTTATGAGCATCGGGTGTTTGTCGAAGGGGTGATCTATGGGATCAATTCCTACGACCAATGGGGCGTGGAGCTGGGCAAAGAGCTGGCGGGGGGATTGCTGGATGCTGTGGCCAGTGGTGAAGCACCGGAAGCGGCCTCCGCATCCACGAAGGCGCTTTTGGCCTATATCCGCAGCTTTCACAGCTGATTTGGGTCTGGCCGCGCAGGGTTTACAGCCCGCAAGTGGCGGCCAGATGTTCCTTACACGGTGAGTTTGAGCGCCGCGATCAGGGGCGCATCATCACGTGCCATGGTTTCAAGGATATCCTTGTGCATCCGGCGTTTATGCTCGCCAAAGATCGCGCGCCCTTTGGAGAAAGTGGCGGCAAATTCCAGCGCCGCTGTCAGGGTCGCCTCGGCATCAGGGGCGGCTGTCAGCACGTGATCAGCCTCAAGTTCTGGCGCGGTGACGCGGCGGCCGGTCAGCTTCATTTCGTTGAAGCGGTATTCGGGAATGGCTTTGCGCACATAGGCGATCATGGAGGGCAGGAAGGGGATGTTGATGTCCACTTCCGGGAAGCAGAAATAGCCGCGATCCGCGCGCATGAAACGGAAATCGCAGGTGCAGGCCAGCATGGCGCCATTGCCAAAGGCGTGCCCTGTGATCGCGGCGATCACCGGCATCGGAAAGGTCAGAACGCGGGCAAAGACCTCGTTCATGCCGTTCATGAAGGCGCGCATATCATCGACGTTGCCTGCCTGTTTGGCGGCCATCAGCCAGTTGAGATCGACGCCCTGGGACCAGTTTTTCTCATCACTGGAGGTGATCACAACGGCGCGGATGGATTTGTCGTCTTCAGCTTGCTGCAAGGCATCCAGCATGGCTGTGGCGAAGGCCGGGTTCTGACGGTTTTCGCCATTGTTCAGCGTGAGGATCGCGGTTTTGCCGCGGGTTTCATAGGTCACGATAGACATGGAAGGCTCATAGGTTTGGATGTTTGCCGGAAACTTTACCTGCACGTCAGGTGGGCGGCAAACATGACCTTACGCAACATGGCCGAGACGCCGCGTAGCATTCCGGCAGGCGACATCAAATGGGGGGGAGTTGGAGCGGGTAGCGGGAATCGAACCCGCACCTTAAGCTTGGGAAGCTCGCATGATACCATTTCACCATACCCGCAACGCCGCCTTAGGTAGTGGAGCGTTGCGGTAGGGTCAAGCGGGCTTTATCTGGAAGTTTGCGTTTATTTTGAGTGTCACCCACCTAACCCGCAAACCTTCAGTCTGGTCATAAGGACCAGCCGTCGTCGCAGGGGCTTAGAAACGGTAGCTGTATCTTACGCCGATCACGTCGTTGTCTACATCACCTACCGCGCCGTCGAAGGTGGCGCGTGAAAAACGCAGGGCAATGGATTGATTTTCTTTGAAATCATACCCGATGCCGAGACCGAGAACATGGCCTCGACCGGTTTGTGAGCCGACAAAAACATTGTCGGTCTTGGAGCGCGCGAGCCCGCCAAATACCAGAGCGTAGGCTTGGTCAGTGAAGTAAGCGCCAAAGCCGGCCGTCAGGCCGTAATATGCGTCAAAATCGGTGTTGCCGGTATTGGTATCGCCATTCAGTTTCGCCGCGAAGGCTTCCCCTTCGACGAAGGTCGCATCAGAGAGTGCGTAGCGATATCCAAAATGGGCGCCAAACGCGTTTCCGTCGCCTTCAACGGGGGCGCCGGTGAATTCGACATCAAAAGACGAAATGTCTCCGCCAAGATAAAACCCAGATGCATTTTCAGCGAGAGCTGGGCTGGCGAGCAAGCATGCGGCGCAGAGAAGAGCTTTTTTCATAGTGTACCTTTGGAGTAAGTGCTTCATTCTTGAGTTGAGAAATAAATCTCAGAAAGCAGGTCAACAAGGCTCAAGAGGTAAGGCCCACGCACCCCTATTTGAGATGTTTCTTATCTAGCACAGAGTTGTTCTTCTAGCGTCTTGAACAATCAATGGTTGATATTTGCGTAGCGGGACCTTGCATTTGGCTTGAGGCGCTTTTGCGCAAGTTCTCATCAAACGCAAAGTGCTTTCCCATGTGCGCTTACCCCCGCCGACGTCTGCGGCGTCCGCCGCCAGCGGCTCCGCCATCGCCGCCGCCTGTGTTGAAACTCACCTCCGGCAGATCGACCACGGTGCGCAGGATCGGGAAGGGATCAGAGGAGTTCGGCATGGCGGAGGCATTTACGAAATGCTCCTGAAAGCGTGGCTCCACGGCAGTTTCGATCTTCTCGATCTGGCGCACGAGGGTTTCGATCTGCCCGCGCGTTTCGCGGTTGAGCAGCGCAATGCGCGCGCCGGTGCCGGCGGCGTTGCCTGCAGAGGTGACTTTCTCCAGCGTGCAGTCGGGGATCATGCCCAGCACCATGGCGTGTTTGGCGGAGATATGCGCGCCAAAGGCCCCGGCGAGCACAACGCGGTCCACCTGATCGACACCGCGTTTGTCCATCAGCAGGCGCGCGCCGGAGTAGAGCGCGGCTTTGGCCATCTGGATGGCGCGGATGTCGCCGTTGGTGACGGTGACGGATTTCTGATCCGCGTCGCCTTCCCACAGAGTGTAGGAATTGGTGCGCCCGTCAGCAAAACAGCGGGCGGTGCCGGTTTGCTCGGCAGAGCCGATGAGGCCAGAGGCATCCACCAGACCGGCAAGGCGCATTTCGGCGATCACTTCGATGATGCCGGAGCCACAGATGCCGGTGATGCCGGTGCCCGCGACAGCGGCGGCAAAGCCTTCGTCATCAGACCAGAGCTCACAGCCGATCACGCGGAAGCGTGGTTCTTTGGTGACGGGATCAATTTCCACACGTTCAATGGCACCGGGTGCGGCGCGCTGGCCTGCGCTGATCTGTGCGCCTTCGAACGCTGGGCCGGTGGGGGAGGAACAGGCCAGAACGCCGTCTTTGTCACCCAGCAGGATTTCGGCGTTTGTGCCCACATCCACCACCAGAACAAGGTCTTCGGATTTGTCGGGCGCCTCAGACAGCGCAACGCCCGCCGCATCAGCGCCCACGTGGCCTGCAATACAGGGCAGCAGATAGGCGCGGGTGCCCGGCGCGATGGTGAGGCCAAGATCGGAGGCCATGAGTTCGAGCGCGTCAGAGGTGGCAAGCGCAAAAGGCGCCTGGCCCAGCTCAAACGGGTCGATGCCGAGGAACAGGTGGTGCATCACCGGGTTCATAACAAAGACCGCATCGAGGATCTGGCTGGTCTCGATTTTGGCGTCCTGAGCGATGTCCACCACCAGCTGGTTGAGACCTTCGCGCACGGCCTCGGTCATTTCCAGATCGCCGCCTTTGTTCATCATGGCGTAGCTGACGCGGCTCATGAGGTCTTCGCCAAAGCGGATCTGCGGGTTCATGAGGCCTGAAGAGGCCACCACTTCGCCGGAGGAGAGATCACAGAGGTGGCCTGCGATGGTGGTGGAGCCAAGGTCTACGGCGAGGCCATAGATCGGCCCTTCAAAATAGCCGGGCCAGAGTGCGATCACGCGCGGTGTGCTATCATTGTGGCCCTGATGCAGCGCGGCGGTCACCGCCCAGTTGCCTTTGCGCAAGAGCGGCTGCAGCGGGCGCAGAAGGTGGGTGTCTACCGCGATTTCTGCATGGCCTGTCGTCGCCTTCAGCGCGGTCAGCAGCCGTTCAAGATCGCCGGAGGGCTTGTGCATGTCGGGCTCTTCCACCTCAACATAGCTGAGCGAGACGGTGGCATTGAGCGTGATGTCACGCACTTCGGCGCGTTTGCGCACCACCTGTTTGTGGACCTGACTTTCCGCTGGGACATCAATCACCACGTCGCCCTGAACGGTGGCCTGACAGCCCAGACGGCGGCCTTTGGTGAGGCCACGCTTGTCATCATAGCGCTGCTCGACCGCGTTCCATTCAGACAGCGCATCATCCGCAACGGTCACGCCGTGTTTGGGGAATTCGCCATAAGACGGGGTGACCTGACATTTGGAGCAGACGCCACGCCCGCCGCAAACACTGTCCAGATCAACGCCAAGCTGGCGTGCGGCGGTGAGAATGGGGGTGCCGACCGGGAAGTTGCCGCGCTTGCCGGAGGGAGTGAAAATCACAAGTGGATCGCTGCTCATTGGAGTGCCTTGGGTCTGTTCGCGTGTCTGAGAGCATATCTGGCGTGCGCAGGCAGGAATGACAAGGAGCGGCATGGATTGGTCTGTGGGCGGCACGGTCAGGCGTAAATTGCGATGGATGCGCGAAAAATGACCGCGAGGCTCCGCCGGGGCAGGTATTTGAGCCCTGAGAGGAGGTTGGGGCGGATTAGGGGTTTTCCACAGGCGGAGGGCGTGCGATAGGGACGTGCCAAACGAGGTTCCCCCAAGGAGATTTGCGATGGAGATTCGTGAGGCGCTGACTTTCGATGATGTTCTACTGGTTCCAGCCGCGTCGGTGGTGCTGCCGTCTACGGCGGACACGCGCACACGGGTCACAAAGAGCATTGATTTGAACATTCCCCTGCTCAGCTCGGCGATGGACACTGTGACCGAAAGCCGGATGGCGATTGCCATGGCGCAGGCCGGTGGCATGGGCGTGATCCACAAGAATCTTGATGCGGAATCCCAAGCACGCGAAGTGCGCCGGGTGAAACGCTTTGAGAGCGGGATTGTTTATAACCCGGTCACGCTGACCCCGAACCAGACATTGGCAGATGCCAAGGCGCTGATTGAGCGTTATCGCTTTACCGGTTTCCCGGTGGTGGACGAAGAAGGCCGTGTGGTTGGCATTGTGACCAACCGCGACATGCGCTTTGCCCAGAGCGATGACACGCCAGTACACGCGATGATGACCACCAATGATCTGGCGATGCTGGCAGAGCCTGCGGATCTGGAAGAGGCCAAGAGCCTGATGCGCGCGCGCCGGATCGAAAAGCTGTTGGTGCATGACGGGCAGGGCAAGCTCACCGGCCTATTGACGCTGAAAGACACCGAGCAAGCCGTGCTGAACCCAACCGCCTGTAAAGACGAGCTGGGCCGTCTGCGCGTGGCTGCGGCCTCGTCTGTGGGCGACAGCGGCTTTGAACGCTCTGAGATGCTGATTGATGCGGGTGTGGACATCGTGGTGGTCGATACCGCGCACGGGCACTCTGAAGGGGTGATTGAGGCGGTGAAACGCATCAAATCCCAGAGCAACGCGGTGCAGGTGATTGCGGGCAATGTTGCCACCGGAGATGCCACACGTGCCTTGGTTGATGCAGGTGCGGATGCGGTGAAAGTGGGCATCGGGCCGGGCTCGATCTGTACCACACGGATGGTGGCCGGTGTGGGCGTTCCCCAGCTGACCGCGATTGATGATTGTGCGACCGCCGCCGGTGACGTGCCGGTGATTGCGGATGGCGGCATCAAATTCTCCGGTGACTTCGCCAAGGCGATTGCAGCCGGTGCAAGCTGTGCCATGGTGGGTTCGATGATTGCGGGCACCGATGAGAGCCCCGGCGAAGTGATCCTCTATCAGGGCCGTTCGTTCAAATCCTATCGTGGCATGGGCAGCCTTGGCGCGATGGCGCGCGGCTCGGCCGATCGCTACTTCCAGAAGGATGCCGCAAGCGACAAACTGGTGCCGGAAGGGATCGAGGGGCAGGTGCCTTACAAAGGTCCGGCAGGCACGGTGATTCACCAGCTGGTGGGCGGTCTGCGTGCGGCCATGGGCTACACCGGCAATGCCACCGTCGAAGAGATGCGCAAGAACTGCAAGTTTGTGAAAATCACCGGTGCGGGCTTGAAAGAGAGTCACGTGCATGACGTGCAGATCACCCGTGAGGCGCCAAATTACCGGATCGGCGGATGACGCCAGCGGCGCGCGTTCAGGCGGCGATTGAGGTTCTGGATCAGATCCTTGAAGGCGCGCCAGCAGAGAAAGCATTGACCGGCTGGGCGAGGCGCAGCCGGTTTGCCGGGTCCAAGGATCGTGCTGCCATTCGTGATCATGTGTTTGATGCCTTGCGCCAGCGCAATTCGGCGGCCCACTTGGGCGGCGGGTTGAGTGGGCGCGGACTGATGATCGGGGTTCTGCGCGCACAGGGGGCTGATCTGGCGGCGTTGTTTACGGGCGCGGCCTATGCACCTGCTGCTTTGGAGGATGCTGAAATTGCGGCCCCAGCAACAGATTTGCCCTTGGATGTGCCTGATTGGTTGGTTGAGCTGTTACGAGAAAGTCTTGGCGAGAAATTTGACGAAACACTTGAGCAGATGCGTGCGCGTGCGCCGGTGTTTCTGCGGGTGAACCTCGCGAAATCCACTGTGGCAGATGCGCAGGCAGCGCTTGCGGAGGCCGGTGTTGTGACGCGCGCGGTGGCTTTGGTGGACACAGCGCTGGAGGTCACGGAGTGCGCGCGGCGCATTCGGCAGGCAGCGCCTTATCTGAGTGGTGCTGTGGAGCTGCAGGATGCGGCCTCACAGGCGATGGTGGCAGAGCTGCCGCTGGCCAAAGGCATGAAAGTTCTAGATTACTGCGCGGGTGGTGGGGGCAAAACCCTTGCCATGGCGGGGCAGGTGAAGGGGCAGTTTTATGCCCATGATGCAGCCCCGCGCCGGATGGCGGATTTGCCGGAACGGGCCAAACGCGCAGGCGTGAAAGTCACCTTGGTGGATGCGCCGCAGACACATGCGCCTTATGATCTGGTGCTCTGTGATGCACCCTGTTCGGGCAGCGGAACATGGCGGCGCACACCGGATGCGAAGTGGCGATTTAGCCAAGAGGATCTGGCGGATCTGACCCGAATTCAGGCGGAGATTCTGGATCAGGCGCAGAGTTTGGTCGCAGAGGATGGCGTTCTGGCCTATGCCACATGCTCTTTCCTTGAGGCCGAAAATATGGCGCAAATCAACGCCTTCCACGACCGTCATCCGGGGTGGGAGACGCTCTCGTCGCGGCAGTATTCATTCGCTGATGGCGGTGACGGGTTTTTTGACGCGGTTTTGCGTCGAAAATAAGGTAGAATAGATGAATCCTCAGTTATCGTTAATGCGTGATTAAGGATATTTCGCGCATATTAACGAAAACCAAAAACAGTAGGTGCAAACGTGTCTAGCTCGACCGATGCAGCGCAACCGCTGCCCCGCAAAAAGGCAGCAACTCCCCATCACGCCGGACTTCTCGCCTTTGCCGCGCTCGCCATGGTGGCCACGACATTTATGCTGGAAAACGAGATGTTGCGGCTGATCATGCTGTTTGCCAGCGGGCTGACAGGCTTTGCCTGCGCGGTGACTATGGCGCTGTCGATGCGTCGCCGTGCGGTGCAAAATGGCGTTGTTGAGCTGTTGACACAACTGCATGTGGACGCCGAAGAGCAGGTGCTTGTTACCGATTTTGCAGGTCGCGTGCTTTATGCGAACAAGACAGCTCAGGAAGCGGGCGGCGATGCGCGCGAGACCATGCAGGATGTGCTGGCCGGTCATGTTCTGGATGCGGAAAACAAGGTTGCAGACGCCATTGCCACCAGCCTGACCGAAGGTAAGCACGAAGACGAACTTGTTTTGCGTGACAATATGTTGCGGCTCAAGGTTCAGCTGGTTGATGAAGATATTTTGCTCTGGACCATGAGCAAGACCCACCCGGCCAAAGACGCCGCTGCTGCGGGCACCGGGCCAAAGCTGCCGATGCTGACAGCCGGGCGCACCGGCACGATTTTGTTTATGAATGCCGCGGCGCGCGCGCTGCTGGGCGAGCGCAAAAAGACGCTGACGGATGTGTTTGGCCCCGATGTCGCGCAGCCGCGTGATGCGACGGTGATCCACACCTCCAGTGGCGAGCAGCAATGTTTGGTGGCGCAATATGATGCCACGGCGGGCCGTCGTGAGATCTATCTTTTGCCAACCGAAACCCCCGTGACCCGCGGCGGTGCGATGCAGTTTGATGAGCTGCCCGTGCCGATCGTGAAGCTGGAGCCTGAGGGCCGTGTGGTGCTGGCCAACCGTGCCGCGCGTAGCCTGATCCATCTGGACATCACCGAAGACACTGTGATGAGCGATCTGATGGAAGGCCTTGGCCGCTCCATTCGGGATTGGCTGGTGGAAGCTGCACAGGGCAAATCTGCCAAGAAAAGCGAATTCCTGCGCCTGAAGCGCGAAGACAAAGAAGTCATCGTGCAGGTGAGCCTGAACCGTATTGTGGAAGGCAACGGGCGGTCCCTGATCGCGGTTCTGAACGATGCAACTGAGTTCAAATCGCTGGAAAAGCAGTTTGTGCAAAGCCAGAAAATGCAGGCGATTGGCCAGTTGGCTGGCGGTGTGGCGCATGATTTCAACAATCTTTTGACTGCGATTTCAGGGCATTGTGACCTGCTGTTGCTGCGCCACGATCAGGGGGATGCGGATTATGCAGACCTCATCCAGATCAACCAGAACGCCAACCGCGCCGCAGCGCTTGTGGGGCAGCTGCTGGCGTTTTCACGCAAACAGAACCTGCGGCCCGAAGTACTTGATCTGCGCAACACGCTGGCGGATCTGACCCATCTGCTGAACCGGTTGGTGGGGGAGCGCGTGGCGCTTTCGCTGAGCAATGATCCGGTGCTGCCGTCGATCCGCGCAGACAAGCGCCAGCTTGAGCAGGTGCTGATGAACCTTGTGGTGAATGCGCGTGATGCGATGCCGGAGGGCGGCGAAATCCGTGTCACAACCGAAGAGGTGGCCTTGGATGCGCCGCTGGAGCGGGACCGTGTTGTGGTGCCGGTGGGCAAATATGTTGCGGTCAAAGTGGCTGATCAGGGTATTGGGATCCCGCAGGACAAGATGCAGAAAGTGTTTGAGCCGTTTTACACCACCAAGAAAACCGGTGAGGGTACCGGGCTTGGGCTCAGCACCGCATATGGCATTGTGAAACAGACCGGCGGGTTCATCTTTGTGGACAGCACCGAGGGCGTGGGCACCACATTTACGCTGATGTTCCCGGCCTATGGTGCGGCGGAAGAGTTTGTGCCGGAGTTGGATGAAAAGCGCCCCGATCTGCCAGCGGTGGAACACAGCGGTGTGGTGCTTCTGGTGGAAGACGAGGCACCGGTGCGCTCTTTTGCGACCCGTGCGCTGAAGATGCGGGGCTTCACGGTGCTTGAAGCTGCAAGCGGCGAAGAAGCCTTGGAGATTTTGGCCGCAGATCAGCCCGGCATCGACGTCTTTGTCAGCGATGTGATCATGCCGGGAATGGACGGGCCAACCTGGGTGCGTCAGGCGCGCTCGGAATATCCGGAAGTGCCCGTGATCTTTGTGTCAGGTTACGCGGAAGACAGTTTTTCGGACGATCAGTCACGTATCGACAACTCAAGCTTCCTGCCCAAGCCGTTTTCGCTCGGCGATCTCACCGAAGCGGTGCAGGCGCGGATCAGCGGCTAAGACAGGCTTTCGTAAAGCTCAAATTCTGCGGCGCATTTGCGGCGCAGTTTTGCCAAGGTGGCCTCGGGCAGATCAAGCGGCATTGATGGGGAGCTGTTGCGCCGCTCCAGTGTGATCTTCTGATCCAGACGTGCCTCCAGAAAGGCGAGCATCTTGGGCTGATCCTCATAGCGGAAGAGGTGATCGACCCGCACGCCATTGGGGCGCGGCTCCAGAAATTTGGCCTGACTCCCCACATTGGCAAACGGCGCTTTCTTGTCGCCCTTCATATATTCCTGCACAAATTCGTCAAAGCTCACCTCATGGGTGGAGTTGCGATGACCTTGCATGCTGTCGCGGCGGCGATACCGATACCAGCTTGCCAGCCAGCTCACAGGTTCGCGCATCACGGCCATGAGTTCCATGTCATCGCGGTTGCAGGCGCGTTCAAACATCGGGCGGAAGAAGCGGTTGTAGCGATAGACCGGTGCGTGTTTCAGCTCCGGGGGATTCGCAATCACCATATCGGCCACAGGGGCCAAAGCGGCCTCAATCGCGGTGGTGCCGGTTTTGGGCACCGATAGGAACACAAGTTTTTTGTTCCAGAAAACAAGCATCTGCGCGGCCTCGTTATGGTTTGTCTCAACTTATTATTGATCCGTAAACTAGTTGTTAACCAGCGCCTGCGGAAGATGTTCTTATTCTTTTCTATTGATTTGTTCTCCTTTTGATCTCATAAGATTGTGGAACAAGAGGTGAACACAGGCAGTGATTGCCGCCCGCGTGCGGGTGTGGAATAAGGAACCAAGCAAAATGGCAACGGCAGATCTTTTGACAATGACCTCCAAGAAATCCTCATCCCCGGATAAACAGAAGGCGCTGGACAGCGCGCTGGCACAGATCGAGCGGCAGTTCGGCAAAGGCTCCATCATGAAGCTGGGCGCCGACAACCCTGCGCAGGAGATTGAGGCGACCTCGACCGGGTCCCTGAGTCTGGACATTGCGTTGGGCATTGGCGGTCTGCCCAAGGGCCGGATCATTGAGATTTACGGACCGGAAAGCTCCGGTAAAACCACGCTGACGCTGCACTGTATTGCAGAAGAGCAGAAAAAAGGCGGCGTCTGCGCCTTTGTGGATGCGGAACATGCGCTGGACCCGCAGTATGCCAAGAAGCTTGGCGTCAATCTGGACGAGCTGCTGATTTCGCAGCCTGACACCGGGGAACAGGCGCTTGAGATCACCGACACGCTGGTGCGGTCGGGGGCTGTGAACATGGTTGTGGTCGATTCGGTTGCGGCGCTGACGCCGAAGTCCGAACTTGAAGGTGACATGGGTGACAGCAATGTGGGTGTGCAGGCCCGTCTGATGAGCCAGGCGATGCGTAAGCTCACAGGCTCTATCGCGCGTTCCAACTGTATGGTGATCTTCATCAACCAGATCCGGATGAAAATCGGCGTGATGTTTGGCAGCCCTGAAACCACGACCGGTGGTAACGCGCTAAAATTCTACAGCTCCGTGCGTCTGGACATCCGCCGCATTGGTGCGCTGAAGGACCGCGACGAGGTGGTTGGCAACGCAACCCGCGTGAAAGTGGTGAAAAACAAGGTGGCACCGCCGTTCAAGCAGGTGGAATTTGACATCATGTATGGCGAAGGCATCTCCAAAATGGGCGAGCTGCTGGATTTGGGCGTAAAAGCCGGTGTGGTGGAGAAATCCGGCAGCTGGTTCAGCTATGGCGATGAGCGGATCGGGCAGGGGCGTGAGAACGCCAAGACCTTCCTGAAGGAAAACACCCGTATGGCGCTGGAGATCGAAGACAAGATCCGCGCCGCACATGGGTTGGATTTTGACATGCCACCCGCTGACGAAGAGCTTTTGGAAGATTGACGCCGTCACATGAAGACTTAATGCGGGCTTTGCCGCATGTTTTGGCCGCCCCGAAAGAGGGGGCGGCCATTTCGCATTTGTGCCTGCGTCCTGAGCGCAATGCGCGCAAATTTGTCGATGAGATCACTTTGACCAAAGCGCAGGGCATTCCGGGGGAGCGGTGGATGACCCAACCCTGGGTCCGCACCGAAAACGGTGATCCGCATCCGGGCATTCAGGTCTGTGTGATTCCAAAGCGGGTTCTGGATCTGGTCTGGTCCCCAAAGGATGACGCGCTGTTTCCCGGCGATACCTTTACCGCCGATCTGGACATGACCGAAGCAAACCTGCCTGAGGGGCAGTATCTTTCGGTGGGCAGTGCGGTGCTGCGCGTGTCTGAGGTGTTCAATGATGCCTGCGTGAAGTGGAAAGCGCGCTATGGTCAGCCGGTTTTTGACTGGGTGCGCACGCCGGAATACCGCAAGCTGCGACTGCGGGGCATTTTGTGCAGCATCGAGAAGGACGGTGTTGTGCGCAGCGGGGATGTGATGCGAAAAATCGACCGGATATAGGGTCAGCTGCGCCTTGATCTCTTTGACATGTGGACAGGCAGGCGTGGGGGTTATAAACCCGCTGCAATACCGAAACTCAGGTAAAGAGATCAGCCCATGGCCAGCCTTAACGACATCCGGTCGACCTTTCTGAATTACTTCGCCAAACAGGGCCATGAGATTGTGGACTCAAGCCCGTTGGTGCCGCGCAATGACCCGACGTTGATGTTCACCAACTCGGGGATGGTGCAGTTTAAGAACCTCTTCACAGGGGTGGAAAAACGCGACTATCAGCGCGCGACAACCTCCCAGAAATGTGTGCGCGCCGGTGGCAAGCACAACGATCTGGACAACGTGGGCTATACCGCGCGCCACCACACATTCTTTGAGATGCTTGGCAACTTCTCTTTTGGCGATTACTTCAAAGATGAGGCGATCCCATTTGCCTGGGAGCTGATCACCAAGGAATTCGGCATTCCGAAGGACAAGCTCTACACCACCGTCTATCACACCGATGATGAAGCCTTTGAGATCTGGAAGAAACTCGGCGTGGCTGAGGAGCGGATCATCCGCATCGCCACCTCTGATAACTTCTGGCAGATGGGGCCAACCGGCCCTTGTGGTCCGTGCACCGAGATCTTCTATGACCACGGCGATCACATCTGGGGTGGCCCTCCCGGCTCCCCTGAGGAAGACGGCGACCGTTTCATCGAGATCTGGAACGTGGTGTTCATGCAGAACGAGCAGTTTGAAGATGGCTCGATGAAGGCGCTGGACATGCAGTCGATCGACACCGGCATGGGGCTGGAGCGGATTGGCGCGTTGCTGCAGGGCAGCCACGACAACTATGACACTGATCTGTTCAAGGCGCTGATCGAGGCTTCCGCCAATGTGACCTCGACCGATCCATATGGCGATCAGAACGTGCATCACCGCGTGATTGCGGACCATCTGCGCTCCACCTCCTTCCTGATGGCAGATGGTGTGATGCCGTCCAACGATGGCCGGGGCTATGTGCTGCGCCGCATCATGCGTCGCGCGATGCGTCATGCGCACTTGCTGGGCGCAAAAGATCCAGTGATGCATCAGCTGGTGCCGGCTCTGGTCACTCAGATGGGCCAAGCCTACCCGGAGCTGGGACAGGCGCAGGCGCTGATCGAAGAGACCCTGAAGCAGGAAGAAACCAAGTTTAAAGCGACGCTGGATCGTGGTCTGAAGCTGCTGGATGACGAGCTTGGCGGGTTGGAAGAGGGCGCGCCGCTCTCTGGTGAGGCGGCCTTCAAACTCTATGACACTTACGGTTTCCCGCTGGATTTGACGCAGGATGCGCTGCGCGAGAAGGGCCGTGAGGTTGACACCGACGGTTTTGATGCCGCGATGGCGGAGCAGAAGGCCAAGGCGCGTGCGGCCCATGTGGGGTCCGGCGATGTGGCTGAGGATGCGATCTGGTTTGATATTGCCGAGGACAACGGATCTTCCGAGTTCCTGGGCTATGACACCGAAACCGCCGAGGGGCAGGTGCAGGCCGTGCTGAAAGACGGTGCGCTTGCGGATGCGCTGGCGGAAGGCGAAGAGGGCTGGCTGGTGATGAACCAGACGCCGTTTTACGCTGAAAGCGGTGGTCAGGTGGCAGACCATGGCGTGGTTGCGCGCCTTGAGAACCGCGATGAGCTGGGCCATGTCACCGACGTGCAGAAGTTTGCGGACAGCAAGCTGATTGCTCATAAGGTCAAAGTGGCGCGTGGCACGATCTCCAAAGGTGATCCGGTTGCCATGGATGTGGATCATGCGCGCCGCACGGCCATTCGCGCCAACCACTCCGCGACCCACCTGCTGCATGAAGCGCTGCGCGAGGCGCTTGGCGATCACGTGGCACAGCGTGGCTCGCTCAACGCGGATGACCGTCTGCGCTTTGACTTCAGCCACAACAAGGCGCTGAGCGCCGAGGAACTGACCCAGGTTGGCCTCGATGTGAACGCCTATATCCGCCAGAACACCGCCGTGGAAACCCGGATCATGACCCCGGATGACGCGCGTGAAATGGGCGCGCAGGCGCTCTTTGGTGAGAAATACGGCGATGAGGTGCGCGTGGTCTCTATGGGCCGTGCCAACACCGGCAAAGGGCTGAATGGCGACACGTATTCGCTGGAGCTTTGCGGCGGCACCCATGTGAAACAGACCGGCGACATCGGTGTGTTTGTGCTGCTGTCTGACAGCGCATCCTCTGCCGGTGTGCGCCGGATCGAGGCGCTGACCGGTGAGGTGGCCTTTGCGCATCTCGAGCGTGAAGCCAAACGTGTGGCCGAAGTGGCTGGCACGCTGAAGGCGCAGCCTGCTGACATCGTGGACCGCGTGAAAGCGCTTCTGGATGAGCGCAAGGCGCTGCAAAACGAAGTGGCCACGCTGCGTCGTGAGCTGGCCATGTCTGGCGGTGCTGGTCAGGGCGCTGGCCCGGAAGCCAAAGAGATCAACGGTGTGAAATTCTTTGCACAGGTGCTTTCTGGTGTGTCCGGCAAAGACCTGCCGCCGCTGATTGACGAGCATAAGGCGCGTCTGGAAAGCGGTGCGGTTCTGCTGATCGCGGACACCGATGGCAAAGTGGCTGTGGCCGCTGGTGTGACCGATGATCTGAAAGGCGATCTGAGCGCCGTGGATCTGGTGCGGGCGGCCGTGGGCGCATTGGGCGGCAAGGGCGGCGGTGGCCGTCCGGATATGGCGCAGGGCGGTGCCAAAGATGCCTCCAAAGCAGACGAAGCCTTTGTCGCTGCTGAAGCGGTGATCGCTGGCTGACCATTTGGTCAAATTCTGCTTGGACTGCCCGGCTTTTCAACTAGACTGCCGGGCAGAACAACAGGATTGGAGAGCCAGATGGGCGCACTTTGGATTGCACATGTCACCGTGACCGACGCGGAGGCCTATGGAAAATACGCAGAGCTCGCAGGCCCTGCGATTGCCAAACATGGCGGTGAATTCATCGCACGCGGCGGCAAATTTGTGCAGCTTGAGGGCAAAGAGCGCCCCCGCAATGTGGTGGCGAAATTCCCGGATGTGGATACGGCGGTGGCCTGTTACCACAGCCCGGAATACCAAGAGGCGCTGAACCATGCGCGTGGTGCAAGTGAGCGCGAACTGATGGTGGTTGAAACCACCGATTAAGCGGAAGGAGACTGGCCAGATGTGTCGTTGGGCCGCCTATATCGGGCACCCCTGTTATCTTGAAGATCTCGTCACGCGGCCAGATCACTCGCTGATCCAGCAAAGCATGCAGGCGACTGAATGCAAAACCCAGACCAATGGCGATGGCGTTGGTCTGGCGTGGTACGGGAGCCGTCCGGAACCGGGGCTGTACCGCGACACCCATCCGGCCTGGTCTGATCCCAATCTGCGTTCGCTGACCGCGCAGGTGCAATCGGAGCTGTTTCTGGCCCATGTGCGGGCCTCGACCGGCACCGCCACCAGTCGCAACAATTGCCATCCTTTTGCGGTGGGCAAATGGTCTTTCATGCACAACGGGCAGATCGGGGGATTTGAGAATTTCCGCCGCCGCGCCGATATGCTGATCCCCGATGACCTCTACCAAGAGCGCAAAGGGGCAACCGACAGCGAAGTGTTGTTTCTCTTGGGGCTGACCGAAGGCTTGCAGGACAATCCACGTGAGGCAATGGAAATTGCCGTGGGTATTCTGGAGCGGATGAGCCGAGAGCGGGGCAGCACGCCACATATGCGGCTGGCCACAGCGTTTTCTGATGGCGAGACGCTTTATGCGATCCGCTATGCCTCAGATGACCGCGCGCCCACGGTCTATCACAAGATCAGTGAAAGCCGGAGCGGCCGTGCGGTGGTGAGCGAGCCGCTGGTGCCCGCCGAAGATGGCTGGGAAGTGGTGCCATCGGGCAGTTTCTGCCGTTTTCACAAAGATGGCAGCTATGAGATCGAGCCGTTTTCGCCGCTGAGTTGATCTTAGATCAAGAAGAACTTCACGGCCCAGAATAGGAAGATGCCGTGCAGGATCGGGTAGACCCAGATCACCAGATAGGTGTCGATCTTGCGGGCCAGGGCTTCACGGCCTGTGGTTTTCATGCGCCGGAGCATGATGTTCACAAGCACGGTTGAGCCGGTGATCACAAACATGCCCGCAAGTAGGGAATCCATGAAGGTGAGATAGCCGAGCTTTGGCAGCATCGTGGAAATCGCGAAGTTGAAGGCGACGAACACCAGCAAATTGGCGGAGGCCATGTCGATGCGGCGGCGGTACTCTTCCAGAAAGAACGTGGCCCAGGTCACAAAGAGGATGATGACCAGCGGCAGCATGATGCGCAGCATGTAATATTGCACGTGGCGCTTGCCCTCAAACCGCAGGGCAACCATGGAGGTTTCGCGCTCTCCAATGCCGGGCACGTTTGAGGCGGCGATGCTGGAGTTGGACAGGATCCATTCCTCCTCGCCCAACAAATCGCCCATGCCGGTTTTGTCCTCCAGTGGGTAGAACTCCACAAATTCGGTGGGAAGCAGGGAGGATACTTCGACAAAAAACTCCTGCTTATCAAACGGGTATCTTGTGAAATTGAAGTGTGGGGCCTGAAAGGTGGCGCTGAAGCGTTCGGCGTAGTTTGTCTGGCCTGTTGCAGCGACCAGTATCGAGGATTGCTGTGTGAAGCGGCGGCCTTGCTGGTTGCGGAAGATGAAATAGGGCAGAAATTCTCCGGTCTCTTTCAGTTCTTCGTTGAACCCTTCCGGACTGTAGGTTTTGTATTCAAAGCCGTGTTCTTCAGCGTCAAAGGCGAGGTCGGGGTAGTCCACCAGCAGAAACAGCGTGCCGACCACGCCGAAGTTTTCGGACTGCTGGTCAACAAAGGTGATCTGGTCGATCTTGATGCCAACGCCCACACGCTTATGGGCGTTTTGTGTGGTGATGGCTTGTCGTGCGGGGAGCGCGCCAAAGCCTTCCATCTGTGCATGCAGGAGCGCGGGCGTGAAGGTAAGGAGGCTGAGGGCAAAAGCTGCAAGCAGTCTGAGCAACATGGCGACGAAAAAGAACCTTTGGAAATCAATTGTCCCAAAGGTCAAACAAAATGCGCGTTTTCTCAAGACTTAATGCGATCTGCCACGCTCGGGCGCAAAACCATGGTGCGGCAGATCCCAAAAAGAAACGCCGGAGCGGGGCTCCGGCGTTTTGTCATTTAGCCAACTTGCTTGGACATCCGCTTGCGCTCATGCGGGTCCAGATAGCGCTTGCGCAGACGCACGTTGTTGGGGGTCACTTCCACCAGCTCGTCGTCGTTGATGTAGGCAATCGCCTCTTCCAGAGAGAGCACCATCGGCGTGGTCAGGCGCACCGCTTCGTCAGAACCAGAAGCGCGGACGTTGGTGAGCTTCTTGCCTTTGAGCGGGTTCACTTCGAGATCGTTGTCGCGGGAGTGCTCGCCGATGATCATGCCGGTGTAGACGTCGGCCTGTGCGCCGATCATCATTTTGCCGCGATCTTCGAGGTTCCAGAGGGCGTATGCGACGGACTGGCCGTTCTCCATGGAGATCAGCACACCTGCGCGGCGGCCCGGGATGGCGCCTTTGAATTCGGTCCAGCCGTGGAACACACGGTTCAGAACGCCGGTGCCGCGGGTGTCGGTGAGGAATTCACCGTGGTAGCCGATCAGGCCGCGGGACGGCACATGGGCGATGATGCGGGTTTTGCCTGCACCGGCTGGGCGCATTTCGACCAGCTCACCTTTGCGCGCGCCGGTGAGTTTTTCGATCACCGCGCCGGAGTATTCGTCATCCACGTCGATGGTGGCTTCTTCGACCGGCTCCATCTTCACGCCGTTCTCTTCGCGCATGATCACCTGCGGACGGGAGATCGACAGCTCAAAGCCTTCGCGGCGCATGTTTTCGATCAGAACGCCCATCTGAAGTTCGCCACGGCCAGAAACCTCAAAGGCCTCGCCGCCCGGGGTGTCTTCGATTTTGATCGCGACGTTGGATTCCGCTTCTTTATAAAGGCGGTCACGGATTACACGGGACTGCACCTTTTTGCCGTCACGACCAGCCAGAGGGCTGTCGTTGATGCCAAAGGTCACGGTGATGGTGGGCGGATCGATTGGCTGTGCCTCAAGCGGCTCATCCACGGCCAGCGCACAGATGGTGTCTGCCACGGTGGCTTTCGCCATGCCTGCGATGGAGACGATGTCGCCAGCTTGGGCTTCTTCGATGTCCTGCTGGGCAAGACCACGGAAGGCCTGAATCTTGGTGACGCGGAACTGTTCGATTTTCTGGCCGATGCGGGAGATCGCCTGGACGGTTGCACCCACTTTCAGTGTGCCGGATTCCACACGACCGGTGAGGATGCGGCCCACAAAGGGGTCAGAGCCCAGCGTGGTGGCCAGCATGCGAAAATCATCGTCCTGACGGGTCACCTGCTTGGGGGCAGGAACGTGGTTCACGATCAGGTTGAAAAGCGCGTGCAGGTCTTTGCGTGGGCCATCAAGCTCTGCATCTGCCCAGCCGTTGCGGCCGGAGGCATACATGTGGGGGAAGTCGAGCTGATCGTCGTTTGCATCGAGCGAGGCAAAGAGGTCAAAACACTCGTCCAGCGCGCGATCCGGCTCGGCGTCTGGCTTGTCGACTTTGTTTAGTACCACAATCGGGCGCAGACCCAGCGCAAGCGCCTTGGAGGTCACAAATTTGGTCTGAGGCATCGGGCCTTCTGCGGCGTCCACCAGCAGGACCACGCCATCCACCATGCTCAGGATACGCTCCACTTCGCCGCCGAAGTCGGCGTGGCCGGGGGTGTCCACGATGTTGATACGGGTGCCTTTCCATTCCACGGAAGTTGGCTTTGCAAAGATCGTGATGCCGCGTTCGCGCTCCAGATCGTTGCTGTCCATGGCGCGTTCCGCCACTTCTTGGTTTTCCCGGAATGCGCCCGACTGTTTCAGCAGCTCGTCCACAAGCGTGGTTTTGCCGTGGTCAACGTGAGCGATGATGGCGATGTTGCGAAGATCCATAAGGGCAGCCTTTTCTGTTCGCGCCCGCCCTAACGCGGGTTGCGACAAAAGGCCAGCCCTTTATGGGGAAATTAATGCACTGCGGTCTTAGAAAACAGGTTGATGATCAAGATGCCAACCACAATCAGACCCATTCCCAAAATGGCGGGCAGGTCGAGCTTTTGACCGAAGGCAAAATAGGCGATCACGGAGATCGAGATGATGCCAAGGCCGGACCAGACCGCATAGGTGATGCCCACCGGCAGGAACTTGAGAGTTAGTGCCATCATGTAGAACGCCAGACCATAGCCGATCACCACAATGATGGAGGGGATCGGTTTGGTGAACTGCTGGCTTGCCTGAAGCGCGGCGGTGCCGATGGTTTCAAACACAACGGCGATCATGAGGATCAGATAGGCTTTGGGCATGGGGCGTCCTGATGGTCAGCGCGCGATGTAGCGATCGCGCCGGTGGTTGGTTGCAATCATTATATTGGTGATCGCGGCGCCGATCAGCGAGAAGACGACAGCGTTCAGGTCAAAAAACGACAAGGCGAGTGCAAAGACGACCACATCAAATCCAAGTTGTGTCCAACCTGCCTTGATGCCGCGGGTGTCTTGCAGCCAGACCGCAACGATGCCGACGCCGCCCAGGGTTGCGCCGTGGCGGAAAAGGGCGATCAGGCCGAAACCTGCGGTGATGCCTGCGAGGATTGCGGCCACCTGACTGTTGAGGTCGCTGATGGTGAAGAAGCTGGGCAGCAGATAGGACCAGAGCGACAGCAGCCCGACAGCCATGAAGGTTTTGAGCGTGAAGGTGAGCCCCATACGCAGGTAGGCGATCACGTAAAACGGCATGTTGAACACAAAGAACAGCGCGGCGAAGGGCACGCCAAGCGCCTTGCTGGCCACAAGTGCGAGGCCTGCGATTTGACCGGTGAACAACCCGCTGTTCTGCAGGAAGGTCACAGATAGCGCCACCAAAAGCGTGCCGACCATAAGCCCCTGAAAATCATCAAAGAGGCTGTGTTTTTCGGGGTGAGGGGATTCCAGAAAGCTAACCATGGGGTGCGATTTGGATCAGAGAGCGCGGACTGTCCAGAGGGGGCAGGGCAAAGCAGCTATGAACGCTGCACAAAGCTCTGCCGTTGTATGAAGTTTGGGCAGGTAAGTTGACGTGGTGAAAAGAAAAGGCGCCCGCATGGGGCGCCCTCTCAAACGTTACGCGGCAAGCGCCTTGTTGAGATTCTCGTCGATCTTCTCAAGGAAGCCCATGGTGGTGAGCCAGCCCTGATCCGGCCCCACCAGCAAGGCCAGATCTTTGGTCATATAGCCGCTTTCTACGGTTTCGATGATCACACGTTCCAACGTCTCGGCAAAGGCGCGCAGGGCGATGTTGTTGTCGAGTTTGGCGCGGTGCTTCAGGCCGCCAGTCCAAGCGTAGATCGAGGCGATCGAGTTGGTGGAGGTGGCTTCGCCTTTCTGGTGCTGACGATAATGGCGGGTGACGGTGCCGTGGGCCGCCTCTGCCTCCACGATCTTGCCATCCGGGGTCATCAGTTGGCTGGTCATCAGGCCGAGGGAGCCAAAGCCCTGTGCCACGGTGTCAGACTGCACGTCGCCATCGTAGTTTTTGCAGGCCCAGACAAATTTGCCGTTCCACTTCATGGCACAGGCAACCATGTCGTCGATCAGGCGGTGCTCATACCAGATGCCGGCGGCTTTGAATTTCTCTTCAAACTCTTCCTCATAGACCTTCTGGAACAGGTCTTTGAAGCGGCCGTCATAGGCCTTGAGAATGGTGTTCTTGGTGGAGAGATAGACCGGCCAGCCCAGGTTGAGGCCGTAGTTGAGCGAGGCGCGGGCGAAGTCGATGATCGAGCTGTCGAGGTTGTACATCGCTTGATAGACGCCTGCGGATGGGGCGTCATAGACCTCTTTTTCGATCACGGTGCCGTCTTCGCCGACAAATTTCATGGTCAGCTTGCCCGCGCCCGGGAAGGTGAAATCGGTGGCTTTGTACTGATCGCCAAAGGCGTGACGGCCCACCACGATTGGGGAGGTCCAGCCCGGAACAAGGCGGGGCACGTTGCGGCAGATGATTGGCTGGCGGAAGACCACACCGCCGAGAATGTTACGGATGGTGCCATTGGGGCTGCGCCACATTTGTTTGAGGCCAAATTCCTCGACGCGCTGCTCATCCGGTGTGATGGTCGCGCATTTCACCGCAACACCGACCTCTTTGGTCTTCTCAGCAGCGTCGATGGTGATCTGGTCGTTGGTACGGTCACGCTCTTCGATGCCGAGATCATAATAGAGCAGGTCGAGGTCGAGATAGGGCAGGATGAGTTTGTCTTTGATGAATTGCCACATGATACGGGTCATCTCATCGCCGTCCATTTCGACGATCGGGTTATCAACTTTGATCTTGGTCATGGGGGTCTCCTGTGAGCCGAGTCCTTCTTGCCGCTTCCTTAGCGGAAGTCGGGCCGATTTGAAAGTATTGTATGCAATAGTATACTAAAAATTCGTAACATTCGGAGAAGTCCGTCGCTTGCGGTGCGGCGCGAGCGCTGCGGGTTGGCGAGAAGGCATCTCGACCGCACGCAGGCGCAAGGATACCATGTGGCCATTGATTAACGCCATTGGGAGCCTGAGCCGCATATGACAACAGAAGTCTTAAGACATTATGGCGACTCTTGGCGCTTGCGGGTGCCTTTTGTGAAATCCCATCTGGTTTTCAATCTGCTGTTGGCGGCTGTGTTCACGCCAATGATGGCGGGTGCGATTTTTCTGGCCTTGAAGCTCTCCGGCAAACCGGCGCTGGCGGATTTTGACATCGTGTATTTTCTGCTGTCTCCGGTGGGGTTTGTGGCGGGTCTTTTGCTGATTGGCATGGCGCTTGTGCTGCTGACGCTGAACCTGTCGTTCATGATGGCGGTGGCGCTCAGAGATCGGGTGGGTAAATCGCACGGGCTTTGGGATGGCATCGATCTGGTGATGCCACGCTTGCCTGCGGTGCTGGGGCTTGCGGTGCAGATTTCCCTGAGGCTTCTGGCGCTTGCCTTGCCTTTCCTCGCGGTGGCGGGGCTGGCGTTTTGGTATTGGCTGGGTGCCTATGACATCAACTATTACCTCAGCACGCGCCCGCCGGAGTTTCAGCGTGCCGTTTTGGTGATCGGCGCGACGCTGGCTGTCATGGCGGGGGTGATGCTGTGGCGCAGTCTGGGTTGGGTTCTGTCGCTGCCATTGGTGCTGTTTGAGAGCATGGCGCCAGCAGATGCGATCAGAGAGAGCAAAGGGATGATGACCGGCAAGCGTATGGCGTTTGCTGTTCAGATTATCGCATGGGCGCTGATCGGCGCGCTGGTGAGTGCGCTGGTGCTTGGCCTTGTGGCATTTGGGCTGCAAGCGGGGCTGCATTTGCTGGCAGAAAACCTGCGTGCAACCGCGGCTTTCTTATTGGTTTCAGTTGCTTGCTGGTCACTTTTGAATTTGCTCCTGACGTCCTGGACCACCGGAGCGTTGGCGATGACCGTTTTGGATGCAGCCGAATGGCCTGACAGCAAGGCAGAGCGCCAAGCGCTTGCGCCGCGCGGGCTGTTGATCGCGGTGGTCGCTGTGGCCGCCGGGTCTGCGGGCCTTGGCGGTGCGGGTGTGCTTGAGCTGGCCCGTGTCGATCAGGCGAGACCGGTGGCGGTGATTGCCCATCGCGGCGCGGCAGGAGCGCGCCCGGAAAACACCATGGCCTCGGTGATGAAGGCGATTGAGGATCAGGCTGACTGGATCGAGATCGACGTGCAGGAAACCGTCGATGGCGCCGTGGTGGTGATGCATGACAGCGATTTCATGAAGCTTGCGGGCAATCCCATCAAAATCTGGGACGCGGCTTTGGCGGATCTGGAGGAGATCGACATCGGCAGCTGGTATGATCCGGCTTTTGCTGACGAGCGCGTGCCGCTGTTGCGCGATGTTCTTTTGGCGGCAAAAGACAAAGCCGGGGTGATCATTGAGCTGAAATACTACGGCCATGATCAACAGCTGGAGCAGCGGGTGGTCGATATTGTTAAAGAGACCGGTATGGTGGAGCAGGTGCAACTGATGTCGCTGAAATATGATGCGGTGCAAAAGATGCATGGGCTGCGTCCGGAGTGGTCGGTGGGCCTGCTGGCCTCGGCCGCGCTTGGCAATATGTGGAAGCTGGATGCGGATTTTCTGGCGGTGAACAGCGCCACCGTGTCGCTTGATCTGGTGAAATCTGCGCAGGCGGTGGGCAAGCCCGTCTATGTCTGGACGGTCAATGATGCGCTGTCGATGTCAGGCATGCTGTCGCTGGGTGTGGACGGTCTGATCACGGATGAGCCGGCCTTGGCGCGGCAGGTGCTGGCAGAGCGCAAGACGCTGAGTGGTATTGAGCGGGCGATCCTTGGCATGGCGGGGCGCATTGGGCTGGATCTGCCGGAGCAGGGCGATGAGGATGCTTAAACGGCTGAGCCTGTGCCTCGCGGCTGCATTTGTGCCGGGGCATGTGAGTTTCGCGGATGAGCGTGATGCGGCGCGGTTTGCCTTTCCGGCCAAGGTGGAAATCTGGCGGCACAGCCGGTTGGAATTGGTGCGGGACAGTGATCCAGACGCATTGCGGCCCTTCACCACAGACGGGTGTTCGGGTGGTATGTCTGCTGCCTGGGAAGCGCTGGCAGAGCAATCGCCGTGGTTTTATGAGGTCTTTGAAACACAGGCGCCGTGGCATGCCTGCTGTGTGACCCATGATCGGGCGTATCATCTGGGCGGCGATGATCCCGCGCCGGAGGCAGGTTACTGGGCGCGCCTGCAGGCGGACGAGTCGCTGCGCAGCTGTGTGCAGAATGTGGGACAACGTGACAGTGCGGCCTTGGCTACGCAATACGGACGCGATGCTGAGGAAGTGGCAGCGATCATCACCTTTGTCAGTCAGCGGATGTATGAGGCTGTGCGCCTAGGCGGGTGGCCGTGCTCAGGGCTGTCCTGGCGCTGGGGCTATGGCTGGCCGCAATGCTGGTAAGCTGCGCTTAGGCGCGACCGTCAAACCACGCGGCAATGCGGGCCTTGAGGTGATCCCAAATCGCGGGCGCGCCTTTGGCCACTTTCCAGCCGACGCGGTCTTCGAGCTGCTGGCGGGTGACATTGTACTCTGGCCATGTGCCGCCGTCGGTTTCCAGATTGCCAATCACCGGCTGGACCCGATCAATGCTTTTGGCAAAGACAGCGTCATCACTCTCAGCGCCTTCAAATTCATCCCATAAGGCACGGAATTCATTGGCTTGATCGGCAGGCAGGAGGCCAAAGATGCGATCTGCGGCGGCGCTTTCGGCGGCTTCCATCGCGGCAATGTCATGATCGCCGTGGATGGGGCTGTCACCCACATCAATTTCCACAAGATCGTGGATCAACAGCATGCGGATCACGCGGTCGATGTTGATGTCACGATTGGAATGTTCGGCCAGGATCATTGCATAAAGCGCGATGTGCCAGCTGTGGCTGCCGCTGTCTTCTTTGCGGTGGCCATCGAGCACCTTGGTGGCCCGATATACAGATTTGAGTTTGTCCGCCTCAGTCAGAAAGGCAATTTGCTGGCTGAGACGATCGCTCATGTGGGCTTTGTTTCCGCTGCTGCTTTTGCCGCGCGGGCGGCTTTGACTTTGTTCACCAGAAAGGCGCGCGCTTTCTCCTCAGACATGCGCACGCGGATCTCGGTCAGAAAGGCCTCTTCAAGAGACTGCGAAGACGCCGCCAGCATATTTCCAACTTCCACAAAGAGGCGCTCATCGCCCAGTTCCTTCTGGGCTTTGAGGGTGTCTTCGGCAAGTTTGGCCGCCAGCGTCTCCAGCGAAGAGCTCATCAGCGGGTGCTTTCCGTCAGGCGACGCTTCACGTAGTCGGTCACATTGCCGGTGAGCTGATCCATATACTCATCGGTTTCAAAGAAGTGGCCAGCACCGTCGATTTCGGTGTGCGTGATGGTGATGCCTTTTTGCTCGTGAAGCTTGTTCACAAGCGTATGGGTTTCTGCCGGAGGCGCCACACGGTCGTTCTTGCCGTTGATGATCAGACCAGAGCTCGGGCAGGGCGCGAGGAAGGAGAAATCATACATGTTGGCAGGCGGTGCCACGGAGATGAAGCCGGTGATTTCTGGACGGCGCATCAGAAGCTGCATGCCGATCCAGGCACCAAAAGAGAAGCCAGCAACCCAGCAGTGCTTGGAGTTGTTGTTCATCGACTGCAGGTAGTCGAGTGCGGAGGCCGCATCAGACAGCTCACCCACGCCCTGGTCGTATTCGCCCTGAGACCGGCCAACACCACGGAAGTTAAACCGCAGAACGGTGAACCCCATGTTGTAGAATGCGTAGTGCAGATTGTAGACGACCTTGTTGTTCATCGTGCCGCCAAATTGCGGATGCGGATGCAAAACGATGGCGATGGGGGCGTCTTTTTCTTTCTGCGGGTGGTAGCGGCCTTCGAGGCGGCCTTCTGGTCCTGGAAAAATCACCTCAGGCATGTTTGTCGTCAATCTCCCTCAGAAAGGTGGCCGGGAATTCTTGACGAAATCCCTCTATCACCTTAGAACGCTTCTAAATCGTGTGGCGCTTGTGCGCCGTGCAGGTTCTAGCGACTTAAGCTCAGAAGTGGCCGAGGTCAATCAGTTCGAAGAGGTCTGTCATGAAACTGTCGACAAAAGGACGCTATGCGGTGGTTGCGTTGGCGGATATTGCATTGCAGCCGCCAGAGAACCTCGTGAGCCTCAATGAGATTGCGAAGCGTCAGGACATTTCCCTGCCGTATCTGGAACAGCTGTTTGTGAAGCTGCGCCGGGCCGGGCTGGTTGAATCTGTGCGTGGCCCGGGCGGCGGGTACCGTTTGGCACGCAGCGCGTCTGAGATTCGCACAGCGGATATTCTGGCGGCGGTGGATGAAACCGTTTCAGCGCTGCACACCGGTGCCGGCGCGAGCGGCGGGTCCAGCGGGTCGCGGGCACAGTCGATGGCCAACCGCCTTTGGGAAGGTCTGTCGGCACATGTCTATGTGTTCCTGCATCAGACACGCCTGTCTGACATCGTTCAGAACGATCTTGCGCCTTGTCCGGCGGTCCCAACCTTGTTTTCCGTTGTGGATGATGGCGCTGACGAAGCGACCAGCGAAGACGCCTGATGCGCGCTTATCTGGACCATAATGCGACCACGCCGATCCGGCAGGAGGCCAAGGACGCGATGATCGCGGCGATGGATGTGGTGGGCAACCCATCCTCCGTGCATGCCGAGGGGCGCGCGGCCAAGAGCCTTCTGGAGCGGGCGCGGGCAGAGATTGCGACAGTTTTTGGCGCGGATGGGGCGGATGTAATTTTCACCTCCAGCGCCACCGAGGCGGCGGCTTTGGCGCTGCGCGGGCGCGATTTGCTTGGTGCTGACGTGGAACATGATGCTGTGGCGGCCTGGACCTCTGGCACCTTGCCTGTGGATGGCGACGGGCGTGTAGCGATCACTGACCCGAGCCAAAGCTGCGTGCAGCTGGCCAATTCGGAAACCGGCATTGTGCAGGATTTGCCCGAAGGGCTGGCGGTCAGCGATATGACGCAGGCGTTCGGCAAGCTGCCCTTGGCGTTTAACTGGAGCGGCGCGCAGATGGCGCTGATCTCGGCGCATAAACTGGGTGGCCCCAAAGGCATTGGCGCGCTGGTGGTGAAACGCGGCACCGATGTGCCTGCGCAGCTTTTGGGCGGTGGTCAGGAAATGGGCCGCCGTGCGGGCACCGAAAACATCATTGGCGCAGCGGGCTTTGCCGCCGCAGCCAGCGCGGCGACACGTGATCTGGCCAACGGCGTTTGGGACCGCTTGGCTGAGCTGCGCGATATGTTGGAGGCACGTCTTGCGAGCGAGACCTCTGACACCATCTTTGTTGGGCAGGGTGCAAAACGCCTGCCCAACACAAGCTGCATTGCGACCCCCGGCTGGAAGGGCGAGACGCAGGTCATGCAGATGGATTTGGCAGGCTTTGCGGTGTCTGCCGGTTCAGCCTGTTCGTCGGGCAAAGTCCGGGCGAGCAAGGTTCTGACCGCAATGGGGTTTGATGAACCCACAGCCGCGAGTGCAATCCGGGTCAGCTTGGGGCCCGTAACAACAGAGAACGATGTGATGGGGTTTGCCGATGCTTGGCTCTCCGTCCAGAGGAAACACCTTGCCCGTTCTGCATAAGAACACGGCAGGGCAGCGAACACATAGGAGTAGCAGATGGCGGCAATCGACCAGACGCAAGTAAAAGAAGGTGTCGATCAGGAAACCGTAGATGCCGTGCGCGAAGTGGGCGGCAAATACAAATACGGTTGGGAAACCGAGATCGAAATGGAATACGCCCCCAAAGGGCTGACCCCTGACATCGTTCGCTTGATTTCCGAGAAGAACGAAGAGCCGGAATGGATGACCGAATGGCGGCTTGAGGCGTATCAGCGCTGGCTGACCAAGGAAGAACCCGATTGGGCGATGCTGGACTATCCTGAAGTGGATTTTCAGGATCAGTACTACTATGCGCGCCCCAAAAGCATGGAAGAGAAGCCGAAGTCTCTCGATGAAGTGGATCCCAAGCTGCTGGCAACTTACGAAAAGCTCGGTATCCCTCTGAAAGAACAGATGATTTTGGCGGGCGTCGAAGGCGCTGAGAACGCCCCTGCAGAAGGCCGCAAAGTGGCTGTGGATGCAGTGTTTGACTCTGTTTCCGTGGGCACAACCTTCCAGAAAGAGCTGAAAGAAGCGGGCGTGATCTTCTGCTCGATCTCTGAGGCGATCCGCGAGCATCCAGAGCTGGTGAAGAAATACCTCGGCTCCGTGGTGCCTGTGAGCGACAACTTCTATGCGACGCTCAACAGCGCCGTGTTCTCTGACGGCTCGTTTGTTTATGTGCCGCCGGGTGTGCGCTGCCCGATGGAGCTGTCCACCTATTTCCGTATCAACGCGGAAAACACCGGCCAGTTTGAGCGCACGCTGATCATCGCGGACAAAGGCTCTTACGTGTCTTATCTGGAAGGCTGTACCGCGCCACAGCGTGACACCAGCCAGCTGCACGCCGCGGTCGTGGAAATCATCATCGAAGAAGATGCAGAGGTGAAATACTCCACCGTTCAGAACTGGTATCCCGGTGATGAGAACGGAAAAGGCGGTATCTACAACTTCGTGACCAAGCGCGCGGATTGCCGTGGCGATCGTTCCAAAGTGATGTGGACGCAGGTGGAAACAGGCTCTGCGGTGACCTGGAAATACCCGTCCTGCATTCTGCGTGGCGATGACAGCCAGGGCGAGTTCTACTCGATTGCGATCACCAACAACCACCAGCAGGCCGACACCGGCACCAAGATGATCCATCTGGGCAAAAACACCAAATCGCGCATTGTCTCCAAGGGCATCAGCGCAGGTGTGGCGCAGAACACTTATCGCGGTCTGGTCTCCATGCACCCGAAAGCCAAGAACAGCCGGAACTACACGCAATGTGACAGCCTGCTGATTGGCGACAAATGCGGGGCGCACACCGTGCCTTACATCGAGGTGAAGAACAACTCTTCCCGTGTGGAGCATGAGGCGACAACCTCCAAGGTGGATGATGAACAGATGTTCTACTGCCGCCAGCGGGGCATGGACGAGGAAGAGGCCGTGGCGCTGATCGTGAATGGCTTTGCCAAGGAAGTGCTTCAGGCGCTGCCGATGGAATTCGCCATGGAAGCGCAGCAGCTTGTGGCGATCTCGCTGGAAGGCTCTGTGGGCTGATACCGCCTGTATGAGGGTGCGGCGGCTCAAAAGCGGCGCCTTCTCCCCAAAAGTTATGACCGGGCGCACGCGCTCGAAGAAATTCTGAGGAATAGAAAATGTTGGAAATCAAAGGTCTGAAGGTCAAACTGGAAGAAGAAGACAAGCAGATCCTGAAAGGTGTGGATCTGAAAGTGGAAGCGGGCAAGGTGCATGCGATCATGGGCCCGAACGGCTCCGGCAAATCCACCCTGTCTTATGTTCTGTCCGGCAAAGACGGCTATGAAGTCACCGACGGCGAAGCGACCCTTGAGGGCGAAGACCTGCTGGATATGGAAGCGGAAGAGCGCGCGGCGGCGGGCCTGTTTCTGGCGTTCCAGTATCCGGTGGAGATCCCCGGTGTTGGTAACATGACCTTCCTGCGCACCGCGGTAAACGCACAGCGCAAGGCACGTGGCGAAGAAGAGCTCTCTGCGGCGGACTTCCTCAAAGAGGTGCGTGCCAAAGCCAAGACCCTGAAAATCGACGCGGATATGCTGAAGCGTCCGGTGAACGTGGGCTTCTCTGGCGGTGAGAAGAAGCGTAACGAGATCCTGCAGATGGCGATGCTTGCGCCAAAGATGTGCATCCTTGATGAGACCGATTCCGGTCTGGATGTGGACGCGATGAAGCTTGTGTCTGAGGGCGTGAACGCACTGCGTGATGAAGGCCGTGGTTTCCTTGTGATCACCCACTACCAGCGTCTGCTGGACCACATCAAACCGGACGTTGTGCACATCATGGCAAACGGCCGCATCGTGAAGACCGGTGGCCCAGAGCTGGCGCTGGAAGTTGAAAAGAACGGCTATGCCGACATTCTGGCGGAGGTGGCATAATGGCCGCTTTGGCAAAGAAACAAGAGGCAACGGCGGCGCGGCTGGACGGGCTGAGCCTGCCGGCCGGTGGCCAGTGGGCCACTGAGGCACGTGAGGCGGCGCTGAGCCGTCTCAAGGAGATGGGCCTGCCGGATCGTCGCGACGAATACTGGAAGTTCACCCGCCCGGACACGCTGACCCAAGCAGAGGCGCCTGAGGCGGCTGTGTTTGAAACCGGTGAAGCACCGCTGTTTGACAACTTTGACCGCATCAAAGTGGTCTTTGTGGACGGTGTGTTTGACGCGGATGCCTCCGATGAACTGGCCGGTGAGGGCCTGAGCATCGAGCGTCTGGCGGATGTGGCCAGCAAGGACATTCACTGGGCCAAAGACCTTTATGGGCATCTGGAAACCAAAGGTCAGGATCCGGTTGAGCGCCCATTGGCGGCGATGAATACCGCCTTTGCCACCGATGGTGTGGTGATCCATGTGACCGGCAAGGTGAGCAAGCCTGTGAACCTGATCTACCGTCACAAGGAAACCACCTCTGACGCGATCCTGCACCATGTTGTGAAACTGGACGCCGGTGCGGAAGTGACCATCCTTGAAAACGGCCCGGCAGCGGCGCGTTTCAACAAATCTATGGAAGTGGATGTGGCGGATGGGGCGGCGTTCCACCATGTGCGTGCGCAGGGCCGTGATCACGAGCGCCGTGCGGTGACACATCTGTTTGGGCGTCTGGGCACCGAAAGCGTGTTCAAATCCTTCACGCTGACTGTGAATGGCCGTCTGACCCGCAACGAAGCTGTGCTTGAGCTGACCGGGGATGACGCGGTGGCCCATGTGGCGGGTGCGTGCTTGGGTGATGGTGAATTCCACCATGATGACACGGTGTTTGTGACCCATGATGCGCTGAACTGTGAAAGCCGTCAGGTGTTCAAAAAGGTGCTGCGCAATGGCGCGGTTGGCACCTTCCAGGGCAAGATCCTCGTGAAAGCAGGCGCACAGAAGACCGATGGCTATCAGATCAGCCAGTCGCTTCTGCTGGATGAAGACAGCCAGTTCCTCGCCAAGCCGGAGCTTGAAATCTACGCCGATGATGTGGCCTGTTCACACGGCTCCACTTCCGGTGCGATCGACGAAGATGCGCTTTTCTATCTGCGTGCGCGCGGCGTGCCCAAAGACATTGCCACCGATCTGTTGGTGATGTCCTTTGTGGCCGAAGCGGTGGATGAGGTCGAAAGCGAAGAGCTGCGGGAGGCGCTGATTGAGCGTCTGCAAGGCTGGCTGGAGCGTCGTCACCACTGATGTCAATCACGCAAGACATTGTTGCGAGCTATCGCGCACCACGCTCTGTGGTGCGCAGATTGCTTGCAATGGGAGAACGAGAGGATCGCGCCTTTGCGATCCTCATGGCCGCTTGCGCGGTCATTTTTGTATCGCGCTGGCCTGCGCTTGCGCGACAAGCTCATTTTGAGCAGATCGAGCTGAACCCGCTTCTGGGGGGCAGCCTTTTTGCGCTTTTGTTCATTTTGCCGCTTTGTGCCTATGTTCTGGCCTACGTGACACATCTGATCCTGCGCACCGCTGGGCGCAAGCAAAGCGCCTTTGGCGCGCGTATGTCGCTGTTCTGGGCGATGATCGCCACCGGCCCGCTCTATCTTTTGGTGGGGCTTGTGGAGGGCTTCATCGGTGAGGGCACCGCCTTGACCATCGTGGGGGCCTTGTGGTTTGCGGTGTTTCTGTGGATCTGGTTTTCCGGATTGATTGAGGCGGGCAGGGTAGACGCATGAAAGACCAATTGAGCGCTTTGTTCTGGCTCACGATCCGTGACCCTGCAGAGGCCGCCCTCGCGATCATGAGCCGCCCTGTGGCACGCCAAATTGGCTGGATGATCCTGTTTCTGGGCATCCTGCTGAATGTGTTTGCCCATTTCCTGACGCTGGCGATTTTCCCCGCGCCGGAAGAGTTTGCCACACCTTTGCTGAACGCGCCGTTCCTCTATGCTTTTGCCATGGGCGGCGGTCTGATTGTGCTGATCTTTGCCTTCTTCTGGGGCGGTCGCGCGATTGGCGGACGCGGGCGTTTTGACGATCTGCTGCTGGCCATGGGTTGGCTGCAGTATATGCGTTTCGTGGTTCAACTGTTTGTGCTTATCCTTATGGTTTTGCTGCCAAACTTCGCTTTGCTGCTGTCGCTTGGCGTCGGGCTCTATTCGATCTGGATCGTGTTGCACTTTGTCAACGTGATCCATGGTATCGGCAGCCTTGGCAAGACCTTTGTGCTGCTGCTTTTTACCTCATTGGGCCTTGTGCTCGGAATGACCATGCTGCTGTCACTGACCGCCGCAACCGCAATTGGGATGTCCTAACATGTATGACGTCAATAAAATCCGCGCTGATTTTCCGATCCTCAGCCGTGAGGTGAATGGAAAGCCTCTGGTGTATCTGGACAATGGCGCCTCCGCGCAAAAGCCCAAGGTGGTGATTGACGCGGTGACTAAGGCCTATGCCGATGAATACGCCAATGTGCACCGCGGTTTGCACTATCTCTCCAATCTGGCGACCGACAAATATGAGGCCGTGCGGGGCACTATTGCCAAGTTCCTGAACGCCAAGAGCGAGGATGAGATTGTCCTAAACTCCGGCACCACCGAAGGCATCAATATGGTGGCCTATGGCTGGGCGATGCCGCGTATGGAAGCAGGTGACGAGATTGTTCTGTCGGTGATGGAGCACCATGCCAATATCGTGCCATGGCATTTCCTGCGCGAGCGTCAGGGCGTGGTGATCAAATGGGTGGATGTGGACGCCACCGGCGCGCTGGACCCACAGGCGGTGATTGACGCGATTGGCCGCAAAACCAAACTGGTCGCTATCACACAGTGTTCCAACGTACTGGGCACCATGGTGGATGTGAAAACCATCACCGCAGCAGCCCATGAAAAAGGCGTACCGGTGCTGGTGGACGGCTCTCAGGGCTCGGTACACGCGCCTGTGGACGTGCAGGACATCGACTGCGATTTCTATGCGATCACCGGGCACAAGCTTTATGGCCCGTCCGGCTCCGGCGCGATCTACTGTAAGGCAGAACGCATGGCGGAGATGCGCCCCTTTATCGGGGGCGGCGACATGATCAAGGAAGTCAGCAAAGAAGCTGTCATCTACAATGATCCGCCAATGAAGTTTGAAGCGGGCACGCCGGGCATTGTGCAGACCATCGGTCTGGGCGTGGCGCTGGAGTATATGATGGATCTTGGCATGGAGAACATCGCCGCGCATGAGGCCTCGCTGCGGGATTATGCGGTGCAAAAGCTCTCCGGGCTGAATTGGCTGCAGGTGCAGGGCACGACGGCGGATAAGGCGGCGATCTTCAGCTTTACGCTGGACGGCGCAGCACACGCGCATGACATCTCCACCATTCTGGACAAAAAAGGTGTGGCTGTGCGGGCAGGGCACCACTGTGCCGGGCCGCTGATGGATCATCTGGGGGTGTCGGCCACCTGCCGTGCGAGCTTTGGCCTTTATAACACCACGCAAGAGGTGGATGTGTTGGTGGACGCGCTCGAACTCGCCCACGAACTCTTTGCCTAACCACGCATTTTGCGATTGCGGGGCGTAGCCACACTGGCTATACCCCGTTTTGGAAGCACCCATAGCTCAGCTGGATAGAGTGTCGCCCTCCGAAGGCGAAGGTCGAAGGTTCGAATCCTTCTGGGTGCGCCATTTCACATTTTGCTGTTGATAACTCCCCTAACACCTTGAAAGGGAAGGATAATTCAGGGGTTCGAACACCCTGATTCCGGCAGTACGCAACAGGCCTCAAAAAGGCCAATCTGAGCACTGTTTTTTGCCCTGCAATATTAGATTTTTTCCAAACATTCCAAGGGCTTGATAAGAATTTAAGAGCGAGTTCGAACGACTCCTCAAAGGTATGCTTCGGCTGGCAGCCTTGCTTTGCATCTTCCAAAGCTAGCATGCGCTCTTCTTCAAGCTTGGCGATCTTACGGTCAAAGGCTGCCATTACTGACGAGTTGGAGGCATCCACAACGCGCTCCACCAGCGTTTCGATTTGTTTCTCCAGGTTCTTCGCCTTGCGCTGAAGCTCCTTCGTGAGGCTCTGCGCTTCGACCTTGCGGGCTTCCCAAACGTCGTGGAACATCGCCTTGAAGACCTGGAACATGCCGTCTGACGGCTCCAGAGTTTTTAGCATCGCCTCGAAATTGCCTTCGAGATCATCTCGGCGGATGGACTTGCCCGCGAGGTCGCATCCTTTCTTCCGGCAGAGATAGTAGGGGTGTTTCACCCCGGTTTTGCTCTTGGACCAGTTGGCGGTTAGCGGCTTGCCGCAGCAATCGCACAGTACGAAGCCGCGTAGTGGAAAGTCTTCACTGATATCCTTGCGAGCGGGAGCCTTGGCTGTGCCCTTCAGACGGTCCTGAATCTTCTGATAGGTGCGCAAGTCGATCAGACCGTCATGCGCCCCTTCGCGCAGAGCTACACCCCAGCCTTCATGTTCGATGTATCCAGCGTAGAGAACGCGGGTCAGCATTTCATAGACACGCTGGTTGCGAATTTCTTTGCCATTCAGGTCTTTGGGGAAGCGCGGCTGGCTTTCCAAGAAGCGCTTCACTTCGACTTGTGTTTGGAAGCGTCCGCACGCGTAGCCTTCAAGCGCTGTCTGTAGGATCGAAGCAATGGGCTCATCGCGCACCAATACCCGGCCACGCCCGCCACGGGATTCGTAGCGATAGCCAATTGGTGCCTGAAAAGGCCAGTACCCGTTCTGTAGCCGCGCCCGCATGCGGTTGCGGGTTTGTTCGGCGTTCTTCTGTCTTTGGTGCTGCGAGACAGACGCCAGCAGGTTTTCTACCAGTACCGAGTCTGAATCATCCCCAAACTCAATCGAGGGACTTTCAAGCAGACCGCCAGCACCGCTGATCTCGGATCGAAGCTGGATATGTGCTTCGAGATTACGAGCGAGGCGGGTGATGTCATCAATGATGACCACATGCGGGTTTTTGCTGTGCTTACGCAAGAAGGACAGCATGGAGTCCATGCCAGGGCGCGCAGCAAACTTGCCCGACATATCGTCTTTGAAGACATGCACGACCTCATAGCCTTTGTAGGCTGCAAACTCACGGCAGCGCGTTTCTTGCGAGTTCAGTCCATCGCCGCGCGTCGTCTGCTTGTGGTCAGACACACGGGCATAGATCACCGCTTTACGCGCTTCGTGGGGGTTATGGGCTTTCAGTGTCTTCATGACTCCTCTTTCTCTTCACGAGCGGGGGCTACTCCGCGGTTACCGCATTAAATCTCTCTTTTAGGCTTGATGGCTTTGAATGTAGCACATCATGGCCCGTTTCGCCGCTCTGGCAGTCAGTTTCTTCGATTTGTCCACAGGCGATCTGCACCGGGGAGCGCCCCCAGCCATAATCAACCAGTTCTTCCACCAACTGATAAGTCAGGCGCAGCAATTCCATGATTTCTTCTTCGCTGGCATCTGTGACTTCGACCAGAGCACGGTACTTCGACAAATCCACAGAAGTGGTCTTGGTATCCAGGTCGACGGACAGGCCGAAATCAAAATCCAGAGTGTTGTTCTTCTCATTCATGGCGCACCTCCTTTGAGCGCCGCTGCGCGCAGTTCGCGCAGTTGCATGGTGTTCCGTCTCAATGCCCTAGGAGAGCCCGGCATCCGATTGGCCAAGGCGCGGTGCGGAGTGATCGCATTCCCACTCTCACCTTCGATTATACCACTATAGGTTGAGTTTTTGCAAATTTGTTGCCTATTTGTTCTGTCTTCAAACATAGGACTACCTCGTGTTTTAAGTTGATTAAAGGTTCAGGATTTTGGGCGATAGCCCTTCACATACGCCCACTCACCATGGGCATATTGGGGAAGATCGGCATGGCTTGAGGGTACGCTCTCGCGCTCAATTTTGAGGCGCTTACGCCACGGCCAGCCGGGCACGGACACAGTGCCCATATCCCGATCAAAATAAGGGTTCGGGCCGTAAAGCCCGGTATACTCGGAGCGCTCGAAGTATGGCCTCTTGTCCGCCAGATAGGGCGGGATGCCATAGCTTGAGGGCATCACAAGCGCCATATTGCTTGGAAGGCGCAGGATTTCATCTGGGCTCATCAGCGCCCGCGCTTGCTTGCGCTTGTGCTGTTGTTCGTAGTCCAGCGCCCGCAGCGCAGAGCCAGCGCGCAATGGATCGACCTTTCCAGCGAAGGTGTCAAAAATCAGCTCGCTGCGCGCGCGTTTGGCGCGTTCTTGGGTAAGATGGTCTTCCATCACCAATGTTTGGTTGCCGAGCTTCCGGCTCAGATGGTGCGCAGTTTCCAAATCCGCGATGCCGCCGCCAAGGTAGACTTCCAGATCAGCACTAGCCGAGAGCGTCATCGCCCCTGTTGGCCCCAAGTTCTTCGCAATCTGGCCGAGGTCTTGATAGACAACGACCGGGCTCAGACCGAAGCCGCGCCCAATCGAAAAGAAGTCCGCAATCTCAGGAAAGCGCCCAAGCTGGGCGGCTTCGTCGATGATCAGGTTGAGCGTTGGCGCTTGGGGACGTTGTTGTTTGATGATCCGCAGCGCCGAGAAGAACAGCCGAATGAGCGCCGCATTCTGCACGATTAGCTCAGGCGGCATGACGAAGAAGACAAAGACCGGACGACTTGAGTTCTCGCACAGGACTTCGAGGGAGAAGTCCGCTTCACCACTGCCAACAAAACTGCGCTGCAAAGTTGGGTCCGTCATGAAGGATAGGCCGTTGCCGATCTCGCCCATCACTGAGTGAAAGGTGCGCTCAGCATCCCTTGCCATGTCGAGCATTTCTTTGAAGGTGACGCCGACATCGGGTTCGCTCACGGCGGTCATCAGCGTGGCCATGTCATTCCAGGCTTGTTGATCCGAGCGGATAATCCCAATCAGTTTGAACAAGGAGGCTGGCGAGACTGATCCGTCCAGATGGACAAGTCCTCGCATCAAGCCATCGACCCAGTTCTGCGCTTTGAAACGGAAGAACTGATCATCGCCGCCTGCATTCGGGTTTTCAGGGAAGAGCGTGCGGGCCGCTTGGCGGCTATCGGCCACCAACCGAGTGGAATAGGGACCAAGATGTGAAAGCAAGGATATAGGGTGCCCGCTTACACCATGAACGGAGTAAGCGTTGATCTCGTAGACGGCTGCCTTGATATGCGCGAACCACGGCTCTAGCACTTGCCGCATTTCGCGCTTGGGATCGAAGATCGCGCAGCGCAGTGGCTCGTTCCCACGCCCGCGTGCATTTATCATGTGGGCAAGGACGCTCGTGAATTTGCCAGAGCCCGCGCCGCCAATCAGAAGCATGCCAGCGTTTTTTGAATGGGTGAGTTTGCGCTCGCCCGAAAAACCGAACGGCAGCCCGCTTTGATCGGAGAACGCGCGGCGTACTTCACGCTCGCTCGCAAAACGCGCCGAGCCAAAAGGATGGTCATGAGCGTGCATAAGATGCCGCCTTTCTTTCACTTTGATTTGTTGAGGGTGGACGGCTCCAATTGGACTTGGAGCCGTCCTGGCTTTTGGATTTAACCGCTACCAAGCAGTGCTATGACTGCGATTATCACGCCGACACCGAATACAAAGGCCAGGAATTCGCAGACCTTTTCCCAGAGCTTTTCCAAGAAGGTTGGCTCAACGGTTTGGTGATAGATGGAACCGATTTTTTTACGTTTGATGTGAGGCATTTTGGCCTCCTTTCGTATTTAAGGATTGAGCTTCAGAAGAAGCGATAAGCGAGATAGATGCCTGCTGCGGTGAGCGCGTAGACAATGCCCGCACGCGCAGCGAAGAAGGTCAGCGGCCAGATCAGGATCATCCAGGCAATCGAGATCAGCTCGACCAGCTCGGATGGGTAGCTCCGAATGGCCCAGTAAATCACGTATGGCTGTGTGAACTCATTGATCGGTGGGCTGAGAATGAGGGAAACCATCGCCGCAGCCGTGGCCGCAAAACCACCTTTTAGATCATCGCCTGGGCCGCCTCCGCCCGGTTGGCTTGGTGCGTTTGGATACATCGTAATAGTACCTTTCCTTTCAGGCCTGCCCGCCAGCAGGCCGAGTTTGAGGGACCGCTGAAGAGGCATTCTTCAGCGTGGATTGGTCTTCATTGTGCTGGTTGAGGCATGGCTGAGCCCGAGCAGCGCTTCCCGTCTGGCGTTGCTAACCAGCTTCGCCTTCCAGTCCTCTGCATCTAATCGCGCCTTCTCAGCATCGCAAAAAACACGGCCTAAGCTGAGGAAGTCCTATGTACGACTTGATTGAACACGGCGACTGCCCACATCGACGCTATGGCTCGAGCTTTTTACGAACCGCGCAACCGCTTCGTTGCAAACTCAAAAATGGACGAGCAGTACTTCAAAGTCTGGCTGGTCCTGTACTTGCGCGGGCTTTCGGTTCCGCAGGCCATCGAGAAGTTCAACGCATTTGCTCAAGGCGATCAGAAAGCGCCAAGTGCCAAGACCATCACCAATCTATTCATGCGCATGGGGCGCTACATGTTTCACACGAGCTTTGAGCCGTTTCTTTGGGAGGTAGAAGGCGACACCGCTCGTGAACACTTGGATGAAGGCGAGGAGGCTTATCAGGCCTACCTTGATGAAACTGCGCGTAAGATCATCGACGGTGCGCAAGAAGCGATGAGCCTTGACGAGTATCATGCGCTCGCAGATTCAGAAAACACCCGGAAGATAGGTGAACGCATCACACTTGAATTGCGCGCTCTCCAGGTGGCCAGACTGGGCGGAAGTGATCCGCGTGCCCACGTTGGCCTTGCCTATATGCGGGCCCTAACACCCGGAAGCCTCTCCAGAACACGCGTGGATGAAGACCACATAGAAAAGATGGCGAACTTCGTCCTTGAGAAGATGGTAGCCTTCCCAATGGATGAAGACGGTAACACCAATCAATATCTTACCTACAATCCAGAAAGCCGAAGCCTTGCTGGATATGGTGCGTTCGATAAGAAGTACTGGGCTACACATGGCATCTGGATCGATGACTGGAAGAAAAAACAAGACCAGAAGAAAACTCAGCCAAAGCTGGGCTACATCCGCACCTACCTTGGCGATGATAGCTACGAGGAACAGCGGCAAAAATTACAAGATTTCGGCTGCACTCAGATTTTCGAAGATATCAACCTCACGAGTGAATGCAGTGAATGGCCTGGTCTTAATGAGCTTGTAGCTGAATCCAGCGAGTACACTACTATCGTAGTGACGTCATTTACTCGCCTCGGGCCATTAGACGACACTTGGGGCAAGTTGATGAAGACTATCTGGAACACTGATTCAAAAATTCGTATTGCTGGAGACGGCTCTCCCGACGATTGTGAAGAATAATACTGAGCAAGTTAAGCCACTTACGCTTTTGATCAGGGCTTGTAAGCAAGCTCAAATTCTCGATGCTGCCCCGTAGTGATAAGGGTCAGTATGGAAAATCCAATGCAACGGATACTCAACACACACAGAAAATAATAAGATAAAACGAGCTTTGCCCTTCAAAGCAGGTCCGCCCTATGAGTATTTCTGCCGCCCGGTACGGCACAGAACTTCACTTTCGGCGATACTTGAAGAACTGGAAGCCGTCGTTCAGGGTCGGTTTGGAGAGCTACAGCAACGAGCATCTATCAGGCTGACCAGGGTTAGAACACTGAACCCTGCTTTTACCAAATCTGTCGTTTTTGGCTCGAGCCAAGAACGCCTGCACTGCGACAAAGTGAGATTTCGCTACGGTTGCGCCGATGGCTGCTTTCTGGGAAACTAAGCAAATTATTAGAGCTCGTTTCGACCTATTTAGGAAGCAATAGATTATGACAAACTGAATTGGGCATTAGGTTCGAAAACATACCCCAAAACTGGGAAATTTAGGCGTGAAAGTGCTATGAGAACTCCTTGGATAGGTGCCGTCGTTTGTTCGATAGGGTTTGCTAGCGCAACTTGGTTGTTCTTCGGTATTGAGTGGACGAACGAAGATGCGTCACGCGACAAAATGCTTCATGAACTTTTCAAGTTTTCAGTCACCACGGTCTTGGTTGGTGGAGCCGCATTGGTCTATGACGCGCTATCAAAACGAGCCGATGAACGACATGAGAAAGCCGAGAAGGAACGAGAAGACCGAAAGGCTGATCTAGAGAGGGAGCGTGAAACACGTGAAGCTCTTCAAGAACGCATAAGAGAGCGCGCCGCTGCACAACGGAGACAGCTGGAGCATTTTTTGCGAGAAGCAACAGATGCTTACAATGAGATAAAATACATCCGCCGTGAGCTACGCAATGCGCTCAGTTCTCAGGAGAATGGCACGTTTCACGTAGGTGTTGAACGCTATTGCCAACTTCTAAGGAGTTTGAACAGAGGCCAACTTAAGTTGGAACAATTTCGACGAATACTTATGAGTAAACCAGACTATCTCTCTTTCCTCGGGGAGCAAGCGGCTGACTGGCTCGCTGATGCGGAGGAGTATTTGAGGCATGTTACGCAAGAGTATGAATACCGTCGACTAGAGAACCTTGAAGATGGAACGTTGATTGTCGATCCAAAGTCGAAACTCTTCCAATACGTGGTGTCCAGGTCAAATGAGCACCACGATGGAAGCTCGATGACCATGCATTTTCGTCCCCTCGACAAATTCTTTCAGATGTTGGCTAGTCACATTGAACAAGCAGAGCGCCTGCCAACAAGTGAAGTTAAATAAACCCAAATAGAGTACTACTATCGTTGAAACTGCAGACAATAGTGCAAAGAGCAGCGTTGGTCGCGTTGGGCTCGCTGCTGACTTCGGAGGCAGCGCAGCATACCACCGCTAAGCTCGCCAAAGGGGATCAAAGACGGCCCAGAGCTGCCGTCTAACCATGAACTTTGATGCTGCAGTAGCAATCTGAAGTGGTCCCAGAAAACCGGACAGTTGGTTAAGGTGTATCCCGAACCTTTGAGGGGATACGAGAATGGCGAAGCGCCGGAAGTTTACAGACCAGTTTAAGGCCAAGGTCGCGTTGGAAGCGCTGC
>NZ_JAGHRP010000012.1:0-55749 GCF_017743755.1 Shimia sp. R9_3
CCCCCCCGTAGTAATACGCCTTTGCCCCTGCGGTCGTTGACTCCCCTGTGACGCCCCGTCACAACTTTGCGCAATTTGCTGACCCTAGGGAGAGAGACACCCATGAAAAAGGTATATGCCAATGCCGCAGACGCGCTTGAGGGCGTGCTGTCTGACGGCATGTTCATCGCCTCAGGCGGCTTTGGCCTCTGCGGCATTCCCGAGCTTCTGCTCGACGCCATCAAAGACAGCGGCGTCAAAGATCTGACCTTTGCCTCCAACAACGCAGGCGTTGATGATTTTGGCATCGGCATCCTGCTGCAGACCAAACAGGTCAAGAAAATGATCAGCTCCTATGTGGGGGAAAACGCGGAATTCATGCGCCAGTATCTCTCCGGCGAGCTGGAGCTGGAATTCAACCCGCAGGGCACGCTGGCCGAGCGCATGCGCGCCGGTGGTGCGGGTATTCCGGGCTTTTTCACCAAGACCGGCGTGGGCACCGTGATTGCCGAAGGCAAGCTGGAAAAGCAGTTCCCCACCGGGCCGGATGGCGCGATGGAAGACTACATCATGGAAGAGGGCATCTTTGCCGATCTGGCCATTGTGAAAGCCTGGAAAGCCGATGAAACCGGCAATCTGGTGTTCCGCAAAACCGCGCGCAATTTCAACGCGCCCGCGGCCACCTGCGGCAAGATCTGCATCGCCGAGGTTGAGGAAATCGTGCCCACCGGCTCGCTGGATCCGGACGCGATCCACCTGCCCGGCATCTATGTGCACCGCATCATTCAGGGCGACCACGAAAAACGCATCGAACAGCGCACCGTGCGCCCGCGCGAGGAGGCATAACAATGGCTTGGGATCGCAATCAAATGGCGGCACGCGCCGCACAGGAACTGCAAGACGGCTGGTATGTGAACCTCGGCATCGGCATCCCGACGCTGGTGTCCAACTACATCCCGGAAGGTGTTGAAGTCACACTGCAATCTGAAAACGGCATGCTCGGCATGGGCCCCTTCCCTGTTGAGGGAGATGAGGACGCAGACCTGATCAACGCCGGCAAACAGACCATCACCGAGCTGCCGCAAACCGCTTATTTTGACAGCGCGCAGAGCTTTGCGATGATCCGTGGCGGCAAAATCGCCATGGCCATCCTCGGCGCGATGGAAGTGGCGGAAAACGGTGATCTGGCCAACTGGATGATCCCCGGCAAGCTGGTCAAAGGCATGGGCGGCGCGATGGATCTGGTGGCTGGCGTTGGCCGCGTGGTGGTGGTGATGGATCACGCCAACAAACACGGCCAGTCCAAGGTGCTGAAAGAATGCACCCTGCCGCTCACCGGCAAAGGCGTGGTCGACCGCATCATCACCAACCTCGGTGTGCTCGATGTGGTTGAAGGCGGCCTGAAGCTTGTCGAGCTGGCCGAGGGCGTCACCGAAGAAGAGTTCCGCGCCGCCACCGAGGCCAACCTGGTCAACTAAGCGGTACGCGACTTTACAAAGATCTCAACGCCCTGCCAGCTTCTGGCAGGGCGTTTTTCCTACGGTGGACCTGGTCAATCACGTTGCTTCGCCACCTGTCATGCAATCGTTACATTGCGCGTCTTACAATTGAGACAGACATGAGACGTGTTTCGATACTACAGGTTGCTAAGATCAAAAGAGGTTGGACAGCTCTGACCTCGCCAAAGCTTCCCTACGCGCTCTCGTCTGACCTTCCGAAACAACAGATGGAAACAGCTTATGCTGAGCTACAGTGCGGATACCGGCTGGGTATCTCACATTTTTCAAGGCGCCTTGATGATCACTTTCATCGCCTTCTCGCTTTATCAAAACCGGGTTCGGAGAAAATCCCTGCGACGACAAGAAGACGGCCTCTACGTCTGGATAGAATGGCATGGCGGCGAAAGAAGCTCTTACACTGACCCCTCCGCAGCGGGCGGTGCGTGGGACAGCGATGGAGACGGCGACGGAGGCGATTGATCGGCCTCTTTTTTTTGTTCAAAACCCAAACCTGAAATACACCGCACAACCAAGCCCTAACGCCCCCTTCCCCTTTCCCCACACCTGTGCCATCACTGCGCCCCATGGAACTTCACGCACTGGCCTTTGATCACGCCCCCGTCGGGCTCTGCATTCTTCAGAACCGCATCATTTCGCGCGCAAATCTGCGCTTTGGCGAGATGTTTGGCCTACCTGCTGAGGCCTGCGCAGCACGCTCCATTGCCGAGTTCTACGCCTCTCAGGAAGACTACCGCACCATCGGCGAACGGGTCTATTCCGCCATTGCCGATACCGGCCGCTACAGCGACGAGCGCGTGATGCGCCGCAGCGATGGCACGCTGTTCTGGTGCCGTGTGCGCGGCCAGTCCACCTCGCCCGACAACCCGTTTCAGAAAAGCGTCTGGTCCTTTGCAGACCTGTCTGAGGACCGCCCCGTGGTCGAGCTCACCCAGCGCGAGCGCGAAGTGGCCATCCTCACCTGCCGCGGCATGACCTCCAAGGAAATCGGTCTGGAGCTGGATCTGTCTTATCGCACGGTGGAGGAATATCGCGCCCGCCTGCTGCGCAAATTTGGCGCGCGCAAGCTGGCCGAACTGGTGGCGAAACTTGCCGGCATGCCGCTCTAGCGCCCTCTGCGCCGGCTCTTGCCTCTCAGCTGCGTTGCCCGGCACAGGCCAACACTGCCCGACATCTGCGGCGCACACCCCCGATTGGCAGGTCAAATTGTGACCCCACGTCACCGAGTCACCGCACACCGACATCGCTGCGTTGACATCTGAGGACAGCGCTGCGCGTAAAATTGGCCACAAAAGCCCGTTCAAGGCTGGAAAACAACGTCTTTTCCCCCCATCTGAAAGTCCAGTTCAGCTTTCCTACAGGGTGCTTTTTCTCTATAAGCGCCGCAAGGGAAACCAGAATAAGACTCAACCGCGCTTTGCGCGAAGAGGATAGAAAACGGAAATGAGCAAGAAAAATCACGACTCCGATGTGGCCTTCATCTCTGCACTGGCAGAGCTCCTGCGCGAAAACGACCTGACCGAGCTGGAAGTCATGCGCGAATATGGCGAGGACGACAGCCTGAACGTGCGTGTCAGCCGCCAGACCCAAGTGGTTGCCGCACCGGCCCAAGTCGCCGTCGCTGCCCCCGCAGCCGCAGCCCCAGCCGCCGCACCGGCAGCCCCTGCGGCAGCCGCCGCCCCGGCCGCAGCAGAAGCAGATCCAGCAAGTCACCCGGGCGCTGTGACCTCGCCCATGGTTGGCACCGTGTACCTGCAGCCGGAACCCGGCGCGGCCTCCTTCATCAGCGTCGGTCAGACCGTCAGCGAAGGCGACACCCTGCTGATCGTGGAAGCGATGAAAACCATGAACCATATCCCGGCCACCAAATCCGGCACCGTGAAGCGCATTCTGGTGGCAGATGGCGACACCGTGGAATACGGCGCGCCGCTGGTGATCATCGAATAAGGGTTCTGTAATGTTTGACAAAATCCTGATCGCCAACCGCGGAGAAATCGCCCTGCGCGTGATCCGTGCGTGCCGCGAAATGGGCATCAAATCGGTCGCGGTGCACTCCACCGCCGACGCGGATGCGATGCACGTGCGGATGGCGGATGAGGCGATCTGTATCGGCCCTGCGCCGGGCACAGACAGCTATCTGAACATGGCCTCCATCATCGCGGCCTGCGAAGTCACCGGCGCTCAGGCGATCCACCCGGGCTATGGCTTCCTGTCTGAGAACGCAAACTTCGTGCAGATCGTCGAAGATCACGACCTGACCTTCATCGGCCCAACCGCCGAGCACATCCGTGTCATGGGCGACAAGATCACCGCCAAAGACACGATGATCAAACTCGGCGTGCCTTGCGTGCCCGGCTCTGACGGCGGCGTGCCGGATCTGGCCGCAGCCAAGAAGCTTGGCGAAGAGATGGGCTATCCGGTCATCATCAAAGCCACCGCCGGTGGGGGCGGTCGCGGCATGAAAGTGGCGCAAACCGCCGCGGACATGGAAAGCGCCTTTATGACCGCACGGGCCGAGGGCAAAGCCGCCTTTGGCAACGATGAAGTTTATATCGAGAAGTACCTCACCACCCCGCGCCACATCGAAATTCAGGTGTTTGGTGACGGCAAGGGCAATGCGGTGCATCTGGGCGAGCGGGACTGCTCCCTGCAGCGTCGTCACCAGAAGGTGTTTGAAGAGGCCCCCGGCCCTTCCATCACACCGGAAGAGCGCGCGCGCATCGGGAAAATCTGTGCGGATGCGGTTGCCAAGATCAACTACATCGGCGCGGGCACCATCGAGTTCCTCTATGAAAACGGCGAGTTCTATTTCATCGAAATGAACACCCGTCTGCAGGTGGAACACCCGGTGACCGAAGGCATCTTTGGTGTGGACCTTGTGCGCGAGCAAATCCTCGTGGCCGCAGGCGAGCCCATGTCCTTTGGCCAGGATGATCTGGAGATCAACGGCCACGCGATTGAGGTGCGTATCAACGCTGAGAAGCTGCCGGATTTCGCCCCGCGTCCCGGCAAAATCACAGCCTACCACGCGCCCGGCGGCCTTGGCGTGCGCATGGACAGCGCGCTTTATGACGGCTACTCCATCCCGCCATATTACGACAGCCTGATCGGCAAGCTGATCGTGCATGGCCGCGACCGGGCAGAGGCGCTCGCGCGTCTGGACCGCGCTCTGGGTGAGCTGATCATCGACGGCATCGAAACCACGACGCCGCTCTTCCACATGCTGCTTCAGGAAAAAGACATCCACACCGGCGAATACAACATTCACTGGTTGGAGAAGTGGCTCGACGCCAATATGGCGGAGGGCTGATCCTGCTTGGGCGCGCATCATGAGCGAGGTCACACCGGACCTCTTGATGCGCGCCTATGGCATGGGGGTGTTCCCCATGTCCGAAAACCGCGATGACCCGGACATCTTCTGGGTGGATCCGATCCGCCGCGGTATTTTTCCCCTCGATGGTTTCCACATCTCCCGCAGCTTGGCCCGCCGCATCCGGCGGGGCGCCTATGACGTGTCCCTGAACGCGGATTTTGAGGGGGTGCTTTATGGCTGCGCCGATCGCGATGAGACTTGGATCAACGCACAGATCCACCAGCTCTATGTCGATCTGCACCAGCGGGAACAGGCGCATTCTCTGGAGGTCTGGGACGGCTCCCGCTTGGTTGGTGGCATCTATGGCGTGACCCTTGGCGCCGCTTTCTTTGGGGAAAGCATGTTCTCCCGCGCCACAGACGCCTCCAAAGTGGCGCTCGCCTTTCTGATCGAACATCTGCGCCGCTGCGGCTTCACGCTGTTTGACACGCAGTTTCTGACAGAGCACCTCGCCTCACTGGGCGCCATAGAGGTGCCCCGCGCAGATTATCACCGGATGCTCACATGGGCGCAGCGACAGGACGCTGACATCACCGCTCACTCGCTGCCGTCAGCCTCAGAGGTGCTGGCCTCAGCCACTTTGCAGCGCAAGACCCAGACGTCATAACGCGGGTGATCCAGCGCGCTCAGCGCCGGAGAGCTGGCAATCATCCAGCCCTGAAACAGATTTGCCCCTGCCCCCTGATCCTCAAAGACCGAGATAAAGGCATAGGCTTCACCAGTGGCGTTCTCGCTGGGGTGACGGCATTGCGCCATATCCACACGCAGGGTGCCAAAATTGACGCTATAGCCGTTTTGCAGTTCAAAATCAGCCACTTGCCCGGTGAGCTTGTCCAGCCCCCGCAGCATTGCCCCCTCGCCCACCGAGGCGGCCACAACCGTTTCGCTGGTCACATCGCCCAGAGGGATTTCAAGCGGCTCATAGCGCAGCGGCGCAATATCAAGCGTCTCGATGATGATCTCCTGCGCCAGCGCGGGCGCAGCAGCCAAACCCGCTGTCAGCGCAAGCGCCGTTGCCGCCCTGCGCATCTCAGCTCTCTCCGCTGCCGCTGACAAACTTCAGCAACAGCGAGATCAGGCTGACAGAGCCTTGCGTGTCCTCAATCTCGTCACCGGCCTCAAAGTTGAACGGCGAGCCGCCCGGCAGAATCTCCACAAAATTGCCGCCCAGCAGCCCCTCGGAGGAAATCACAACCGCACTGTCATCGGGCAGTTCAATGCCATTGGCGACGTTGAAATTCGCCGTCGCGCGGAAGGTGGCCGGGTCCAGCTGCACATCGGTCACTGTGCCGATCTTCACACCGGCCAGCCGCACATCCGTGCCCACGCTGATGCCCTCAATGGAGCGGAAAGATGCGTTCAGCCCATAGCCGCCCGTATCGCCCCCCACATTGGAAAACTGCGCGCCATACAGCAGAAAGCCTGCTGCCACCGCGACCACAGCCGCGCCTACAAAAGTCTCAGTACGTACCGCCGACATGGGCTAATTACTCCGGGCTCCAAGCCTCATAATCAGAGCGCTCTACCGGAGCTTTGCCCGTGGCTCTGATCGATCCTGCCGGCGCATAGGCCAAAGCCGAGCCGGTCACATTTTCCTGATGTGGGATTTCCCACGTTTTATGCGCCAATGGTTTTTCCGAGGGCACCTCGTCAAAGGTTCGGTGCAGCCATCCATGCCAATCCGAGCCCACGCGGCTGGCTTCGGCTTCACCGTTGTAGATCACCCAGCGTTTTGAATCATTGGCGTTGCGGTAATAGACATTGCCTTCAGCATCTTCCCCAACTTTGATGCCTTTGCGCATCGTATAGAGTTTGGTGTTCAGCGTGGCGCCGTTCCACCAGGTCAATACGTTGTTGATTGTGCTCAGAATGCCCATGGGAGTCTCCGCAAATACATGTTCCATATGGACCATTTGCCCTCAAAGGTCCAGTCCGCAGAGCCCCTTGGTAAAGAGATCGCGAACAGGCCGTGCGCGCGGTCACTGCGCCTGCGCGTTTTGCTCGCAAAATGTCAGCTTGTTGCCAAAGGGATCGGTCACTTTCACCTGCTGGCCCCAGGGCATGGTCTCAAGCCCCAACCGCAGGTTTTCCGGATTGCGCGCAACAAGCTCCGCATGAAACGCCTCCACGCCCTCCATCGGCACAAAGCAGCCGCTTCCAGGGGTCGCATCGCCAAAATGCTCGGTCAAATGCAACAGACAGTTCTGTCGGGAAATCTGCATATAAAGCGGGAAGTCCACATCATGACGATGTTCCCAATCTTTGGAAAAACCCAGAAAATCCAGATAGAAAGCCCGCGCATGGGCCTCATCAAACATCCGCAAGATCGGGATGGCTGATTTCAGGACGCTGCCGCCCTCATGGCCGCCTTGTGAAGCTGTTTCCGCCATAGGTCCCCGCCGCTCCCGTCAGAGTTGAAACGCATTCTCCCTTCACCAAAGGCCACCGCCTGCGCGTTGTCAATCTTCTTGACCTAGGAGTATGGGAAACCCGACGCATCTCAGCAAGAAACGGCCAAATGCGTAAAATGCGAACCATCAAAGGTATGTAAGGGAGTTTCCTTTAACGCTGGTGCAAACAGCCCACAAAGGATGATCTCATGGTAATGCGCAAATTCATGGCCAGCGACAGTCAGGCGCTGAAGATCACCTCCGACAGCCCATTTGGCACCGCAGGCAGCTCCATCATCAACAACTCCTCGACCCCGGATGGCACCGTATTTCAATTCACCGGCGGCTATAAGGATTTCATGATTTCACTGGAGGACACCAGCAGCGACTCCTCCATGTTCAACGACAACGCCGCGGACAACCACGTCATCGTCGACGGTAAGGGCTTGATCGCAGATGGCACCAAGGTGGAATCTGAGTCCCACATCTATGTGCAAAAGCTCGATGCCTACGGCTTTCCAACAGGCCCTCAGATCAAACTTACCGTATTCTCAAAAGGCGGGAACACTTCTGATGTCTGGGGATTTGCCACCGACGGCTCGCTTGTGGATGGTGCCAAATACGTCAAAGTCATGGGCAGCAACTACGGGGACAGCAAATACAGCGACTTCAAAGATGTGGATGGCGTGCCCTGCTTTGCCGCAAACACCCATATCGCCACCCCAGCAGTCCCCCGCAAAGTTCAGGATCTCTGCCCCGGCGATCTGGTTCTGACCTTTGATCACGGCCCCCAACCCGTGCAATGGGCGACCTCCACCCATAAGGCGCTGCCTGCAACCTCAAAGCTCCACCCGATCCTCATTTCAGCGGGTGCGCTCGGCTGCGATCTGCCGTTTCGCGATCTGATTGTCTCCCCCCAGCACCGGGTGCTGATCCGCCAACAGGACGCCGAGATCTTTGCCCCGGCCAAGGCGCTGACCTCTCTGGCTGGCATCCGGGTGCTCTCTGAATGGCAGGAGGTGGAGTATTTTCATATTCTGCTGCCAAGCCACGCGGTGATTTTGTCCGAAGGGCTTGCGACCGAAAGCTTCTTTCCCGGCCCCATGGCCCTCGCCGCGCTGTCTGAGGAAAACCGCAGCTCACTGAGCGCCCACATTGGTGACAGCAACGCCTACGCAGACACCTGCCGCCCCACTTTGTCGGTACGCCAGACCCGCGACTGGCTCGCCAAACGGCCTGCGGACGAGCAAGGCGACCTCGGGTACGGCTTTCAAACCCTTCAGGAAAACCGGAGGGCAGAGATCACCCGCTCTCTCAGCGCCTGAACCTCACCGCTTCCCGCGCCAGAGGATCACAAGCCCTGAGAGCACGATCAGCAGGCTGCCTGCGATCATCATCGCGTCGAGCCCTTCACCAAACACAATCACCCCGAGTGCCACGCCAAACAGCAAACGGCTGTAGCGGAACGGGGTCACCGCAGAGACCTCCCCGGTGCGCATCGCCCGCATCAGCGCGCTATAGGCAAAGACGCCACAAGCCACCGCCGCCGCAACCGCCAGAAGCGCATTGGGCTGCGGGGTGTGAAACGGCTGCTGCTCCCACAGCGCCCCATAAAGCGCTCCGGCCAGCACAATCGCCAGAAACCCATAGAGCCCCAAAACAGCCGTCCCAAGGCTCGCAGGCGCCGCCCGGCTGGCCAGATCACGTGCGGCAAAGCCCAGCATCCCGCCAACCGCCAGTAGCGACAGCAGGGTGAAACTGTCCCCGCCAGGCCGCACCACCAGCACAACGCCCAGCAATCCGATCACAATTGCCAACCAGCGCCGCCAACCGACACGTTCGCCCAGCACCAGCGCCGCAAAGGCCACCACCACAATCGGCGTGGCCTGCAAGATCACTGTGGTTGAGGACAGCGGCGTCAGCGCCAGCGACAGGGTAAAAAACAGCCGCCCAAAAATCTCAAAGAACACCCGCACCTGCATCGGGCGCGACAGCACCTCCTTGGGGGCCAACGGCTGCCCTTTGGCGCGCAGCCACAGGGCAAACACCATGGCCCCGCCCGCCCCAAACAACACCATCACCTGCGCGATCGGCAGGCTCTGAGCGGCCGCCTTCAAAAAGGCATCCTCCACCGCAAAACCAGCCATGGCCGCGACCATAAACAGGCTGCCCAGCCGATTGGCCGCACGATCCGTGGCAATATGAGAGGTCATGTCAAAGCGCTTTCGCTGAAGGCTGCGGACAGCGATTTAGGAGGCCACGCGCGCGGTGACTTCGATCTCGATCTTCATGGCCTCTTCCATGAGATCCGCAATGATCATTGTCGCCGCCGGCTTGGCCTTGGCAAAGACCTCACTGGTCACCGGCCAACATTTCTCAAAATCGCTGCCGTCGGGCAGGATATAGTTCACCCGCACCACATCATCGAGGCTGCTGCCCGCCGCCTCAAGCGCCTTACCGATGGTCGCCAGCGTGTTGCGGCACTGATCCACCACATCCTCAGGCAGGGTCATGGTCTCATAATCATAGCCCGTGGTGCCGGACACAAAGACCCAGCCATCGGCCACAACCGCACGGGAATAGCCAATTTTTTCTTCAAAGGGGGATCCGGTGGAAATGTGACGTACGCCCATGATGCGCTCCTGAATATTTGTTCAGGTCAGACATCCTCCGGTAGAGGGGAACTGTCAATGGTCCAGCCTGCCGCAGCCCGACCTCAAAACGCAGCGCCCACCCTAAAGCTCAGCGCTTCCAAAAACGTTTGGACTTCGGCTTTTGCCCCTGCAGATGCTTCTTCAGATCGGTAAACCCGCCAATCTTGACCCCATCAATGAAAATCAGAGGCGTGGTGGTGATGTGATGCTTGTCTTTGAACGCATCCGTCTCCCGCCGTGTGCGCAGCACATGTTCCTCAATCTCAAACTTCTCCCGCTTGAGCAGGTCACGCGCAGCGGTGCCATAGCCACAGGTATAGTTGGGCAGATCCATGCGATAGAGTACGGCTTTGGGCATTTGAACAGGTCCTTTGTTAGCGCGCCCGATATTGGGTGCCGCACCCGCAAAGGCAACCAGCCCCTGCTCACATTTGCGTGCGCTGCGCCTTCTCATTCGCCAAATATCCTGGGGTGAATGCGCGCCCCGCGCGCAGAGGGGCAAAGCCCCTGCCCTCAGCGCTTCACATCGCTGCCAAAGAAAAAGGCGCCCCAACCGGAGCGCCCTTTCAAACTCTATCCGCAGAAAGCCTTACCCCGCAGAGGCTGGCTCTTTCTCTGCTTCGCCGTGGATCATCAGCGGCGCGGCCTGAGTGGTTGCGGCTTCTTCGTTCACCACAACCTCGGTCACGCTCTCCTGACCCGGCAGCTCAAACATGGTGTCGAGCAGGATCTCTTCGAGGATAGAGCGCAGGCCACGGGCACCAGTCTTGCGCTCAATCGCGCGGCGCGCAATCGCTTTCAGCGCTTCATCGGTGAAGGTCAGCTGCACATCTTCCAGCTCAAACAGACGCTGATACTGTTTCACCAGCGCGTTCTTGGGCTGTGTCAGAATGATCACCAGCGCGTCTTCATCCAGATCTTCCAGCGTTGCCAGAACCGGCAGACGGCCGACAAATTCCGGGATCAGACCAAATTTCAGCAGATCTTCCGGCTCCAGATCCTGGAAGATCTCGCCGACACCGCGCTCATCATTGTCGCGCACATCGGCGCCAAAGCCCATCGCAGAGCCTTTGCCGCGTTGCGCAATGATCCGGTCCAGACCGGCAAATGCGCCGCCACAGATGAACAGGATGTTGGTGGTGTCCACCTGCAGGAACTCCTGCTGCGGATGCTTGCGGCCACCCTGCGGAGGCACGCTTGCCACGGTGCCTTCCATCAGCTTCAGAAGCGCCTGCTGCACCCCTTCGCCAGACACGTCACGGGTGATCGACGGGTTCTCGGATTTGCGCGTGATCTTGTCGACCTCGTCGATATAGACGATGCCGCGCTGCGCACGCTCCACGTTATATTCCGACGCCTGCAGAAGCTTCAGAATGATGTTCTCGACATCCTCGCCCACGTAACCGGCTTCGGTCAGTGTGGTCGCATCCGCCATGGTGAATGGCACATCCAGAATGCGCGCCAGCGTCTGCGCCAGCAGGGTCTTGCCGCAGCCGGTTGGGCCGATCAGCAGGATGTTGGATTTCGCCAGTTCAATGTCGCCACCCTTCTGGGCGTGGTTGAGGCGTTTGTAGTGGTTGTGCACCGCCACAGACAGCACCCGCTTGGCAACGGCCTGACCAATCACATAGTCGTCCAGCACGTCGCAGATCTCGCGCGGTGTTGGCACACCCTCTGAGGCCTTCAGCCCGCTGGCCTTGGTCTCTTCGCGGATGATGTCCATGCAAAGTTCGACACATTCATCACAGATGAAAACGGTTGGACCCGCAATCAGTTTGCGCACTTCGTGCTGACTCTTGCCGCAGAAGCTGCAGTAGAGAGTGTTCTTGCTGTCACCACCGGATGTGTTCGACATGTCTTCCCTTTCAGGCCCAAAACCTCGGCCTCAGTTCTGTGAGGCCCCCGCGTTTCAGCCAGCTTAGGACAGGCGCAAACGGGGTACAATGCGAAAGTGCCCGATGGCGACCACGCGTCACCGGGCACTTATTTTCAATTCTCTTCGTCGTCGCCTTTGGCGCGATTTTCGACGATTTCGTCGATCAGGCCCCAGTCTTTGGCCTCTTCCGGGCTCATGAAGTTGTCGCGCTCAAGCCCTTGCTCCACCTCTTCATAGGTGCGGCCGGTGTGCTTCACGTAAATTTCATTGAGACGCTTCTTCAGCTTCAGGGTTTCTTCGGCGTGGATCATGATGTCCGTCGCCTGACCCTGATAGCCGCCAGATGGCTGGTGCACCATCACGCGCGAGTTCGGCAGAGAGAAACGCATGCCCGCTTCACCAGCGGTCAGCAGCAGGGAGCCCATGGAGGCCGCCTGGCCGATCACCAGCGTGCTCACCTTCGGCTTGATATACTGCATGGTGTCATAGATCGACAGACCGGAAGTCACCACGCCGCCGGGGCTGTTGATGTACATGCTGATTTCTTTGGAGGGGTTTTCCGCCTCAAGGTGCAGAAGCTGCGCCACGATCAGGCTAGACATGCCGTCATGCACTGGACCGTTGAGGAAGATGATGCGCTCTTTCAGCAGGCGCGAGAAAATATCATAGGCGCGCTCACCACGGCTGGTCTGTTCCACAACCATGGGCACAAGGGTGTTCATATAAGTCTCAAAAGGGTCTTTCATATCGCCTGCCTGTTGATCGCTTCGGCCCGACCGTCGGACCCTACCAAGAGACTCTTAGTGGTGGGCTCGGAGGGCTGCAAGGCCACCTAAGTATTTTTGAGTTAAAGCGGGGTAAAGGTGGGGGCCGAAAGCACAACGTAGGAGGTTATTGATCAGCCTCGTTCGAATGCGCCCCTAAGCCAAAGCTCCGCTTTGGCAGCGCCCGAACCGCCCCCACGGGGCGGGCGCTTCGCTCCCCCCCCCTCGGTTCGTGCGCGGAAGTGGCGAGGCTGCGCCAACCACCACTTATCTCGTTCAGCAAAACTAGCTCAGAAAGACATCAACACAATCTCGCGAAAGTACGCCTGTCTGGCGATAAGAAACCGCAAAGGCGCGATGCATCTCAGACAAGCCACTCGTCACGACAGAAGTCAGATGTGATCCAACAAAATTCTCCTGACCAACTGCAAAATGACGTTTGTCGCAAACCGCAAGGATGATCTCTAAGCCAGTCTGGCTACGCAGCGACGTTGAAGGAAATACCGCATCAGCAGTTTTTGTAAGCAATTTGATAAACGGCGCGCGATCGTCATGAACCCGCATACCAGGAGTAAGCGCGATATCGGACAATTGCTGATCCACTCCCCTAAGAGCCCCGAGAGCCAAGTCAAACAGCTCCTCCGTGTCGAATTCCTGCCCGAACCAAGCGCTTTCCCAAAAAGCCTCCAGAAATTCGAGATGACTCTGAGCAACCAAATCGTCGTTATAGTGCAGGTAGATAGCTTCTAAGAGGCTGACACCGTTCGCGTTTTTCTGCTTCAATATCGCTGGCTCCGCCTCAACGATCTCCATCAGTCGCGCGGTGTCTCTCACCTCGTTTGCGGAGAAAGCGATGTCCAAGACCGATTGAGACGGCTGGTTTTCGGCAATAGCCGCTGCGCAGAACATCGTCTTTATAGCAACAGCACAAAGCAGTGTTCGCCCAAAAGCAAAATTCAAGTCAGCCGCCTTCCGATACGTTGTGCTATCTTGATGAGAAGCTAACCCGTCAGGGATCGCTTGCAAGGGCAACGTTTCGCCGAGTGCGAAAGCTTATCCATAAGCGCAATAACCCCTCTTGCCCCACTTCATCAAAATCTTCGTCGCCTTTCGCAATCGCAAAGCCCCCTCTTAAGCCAAAGCTGCGCTTTGGCAGCGCCCCGCCGACCGACAGGGGCTTGCCCAGCAAGCTCCCGCGAGGTGAGCCGCCCCCGTCAACCCCGAGGTTTGCCTCCAGCAAAACGCGGGCGCTTCGCTCCCCCCTCAGTCCGCGCGCGGCGGCTCAGCAATAAACCTTGTGCAATTCTGATCAAACCACTTGAGAAACTGCGCAGACAAACCTCTGGCACTCATCCAAGAAATCGGAACAATGTTCTGAAGATCAACGCCACCCAAAGGACCACCCCATGCGCCCCTTCGACGAGATCTTCGCCATCACCGCCGACCGCAAAGGCGGCCCTGCCGCGCTTGAGGCCCAACTGACCAAACCCAAATCCGCCGAAGAGCTTGCGCATATCCCAGAGGACCGCTGGCTTGCCCAATTCACCAAAGGCGTGTTTCAAGCGGGCTTCAACTGGCAGGTCATCGAGAACAAATGGGAGGGCTTTGAGGCCGCCTTCCATGGATTTGATGTGGACCGCTGCGCCTTTCTGCATGACGAGGATATGGACCGCCTGATGTCCAACTCAGACATCGTGCGCAACGGCCCCAAAATCCGCACCGTGATCGAGAACGCCCACTTCATCCAATCCCTGCGCGCAGAGGGCGGCGCGGGGGTGGTGCTCGGCGGCTGGGCCGCAACCGACTATGTCGGCCTGCTCGAATTTATGAAAAAAGGCGGCTCCCGCATCGGTGGCAACACCGGTCAATATGCGCTGCGCTTCTTGGGCAAAGACAGCTTCATCCTATCCCGCGACGTGGTCGCCCGCCTGATCGCCGAAGGCGTGGTGGACAAACAGCCCACTTCCAAAGGCGCGATGAAAAAGGTGCAGGAGGCCTTCAACATCTGGATGGAGCAATCCGGCCGCAGCCTCACCGAAATCAGCCGCGTGCTGGCAATGAGCGTATAAACGCGCCCCTGCCCAAAGCCCGACCGGGGGTGGGCGCACCCAGTTGGCAACCTGTCCGCTTATGCCGACCAAACACATCCTGTTTCATCAAGCTGCCGCGCCCCGTCGCCAAAGCGCCCGCCCTGCGGACGGTCGGGCGCTGCACCAGCGCCTTCGGCTTGTTCTGGGGCCAAGGCCAGCATGCGACGCAACGCCCCTTGCGTTCACAAACGCCCCTGCCCCAAGATATTGAACCGCCGCAATACAGCCGCGTTACCGACGTTTCAAACAGGGCCAATCGGGCCCACTAACCTCTCACGCAACACCCGCCTCAGCCGAGAAATTCAGCCGTCAACCAGCAGCCCGTTTTCAAGCCGCACCACACGGTCCATCCGCGCCGCCAGCTCCATATTATGCGTCGCCACCAATGCCGCCAGCCCGGTCTCCCGCACAAGCGTCATCAACGCGTCAAACACCTGATCGCTGGTGGTTGGGTCAAGGTTCCCTGTCGGCTCATCTGCCAACAAAATCCGTGGCTTATTGGCCAGCGCCCGACAAAACGCCACCCGCTGCTGCTCCCCGCCAGACAGCTCCGCTGGCCGGTGATCCGCCCGATGTGCCACGCCTACGGTTTCCAGCAAGGCCCGCCCGCGCTCTGAGGCGGCCCCTTTTGCCACCCCATTGGCCATCTGCGGCAAAGCGATATTCTCTAGGGCACTGAATTCTGGCAACAAATGGTGAAACTGATAGACAAAACCGATGTCCTGCCGCCGCGCCTTTGTGCGCTGCCGGTCAGACTTACCAGAGAGCATCTGCCCGCCAATTTCCACCGTCCCCGCGTCCGGTGTGTCAAGCAATCCCGCCATATGCAGAAGCGTGGACTTCCCCGCGCCTGACGGGGCCACAAGCGCCACCATCTCGCCCGCCTTCAGGCGCAGCTCCGCCCCGCGCAGGACATGGATTTCACCGGCTAAGCCCTTGTTATAGCGCTTTTCTACGCCCTCAAGTTTCAGCGCAACATCATTCATAGCGCAGCGCCTCCACGGGGTTCATCCGCGCTGCCCGCCGCGCCGGAAAGATCGTCACAATGAAGGACAGTCCTAGCGACAGGCTCACCGCGCTTATCACATCCTCCATCTGCAACCGCGCCGGCAGGTGATAGATATTGCGAATCGACGGATCCCAGGCCTCACCGCCCAACAGTACGTTTACAAAGGAAAAAATCGGATCGATGTAGATCGCAAACAGGCAGCCCAGCAGCACGCCCATCACCGTACCAATCACTCCGGTGAAGGCCCCGCAGATGAAAAACACCCTCAGAACAGAGCCTTCGGTCAGCCCCATGGTGCGTAGAATACCAATGTCGCGCCCCTTGTTTTTCACCAGCATCACAAGGCCCGAAACGATGTTCATGGTCGCGATCAGCACGAGCACCGAGAGGATCACAAACATCACATTGTCCTCTACTTCCAATGCATTCAGAAAGCCCCCCGAAGCCTGCTGCCAGGTCCAGACCAGCGCCCTGTCGCCGCCCGCCTGCAACAGCGGAACAGCCATGTCGCCCACGTGTTCCGGATCAGCCACCATCACCTCGATCTCATCGGCAACACCATCGCGATCAAAGAAGGTCTGCGCCGCCTCAAATGGCAGATAAACCCGAGTGCGATCAATGTCATAGCGCCCGGCGGAGAAGATATAGACCACCTCATAGCTGCTCACCCGCGGGGAGGTGCCAAAGGCGGTTTTCACCCCGTTGGGCGAAATAATCTTGATCCGGTCGCCCACCAGCGCCCCCAGCTCGCGCGCCACGCCGGAACCAATGGCGATGCCCTCGCCAAAGCGGGCCAGATCCCCATCGCTGGTCTCCGGATCGGCAATCCGCGGCAGCTCCGCCAGATCCTCAGCCCGCATGCCAAAGACCTCCACGCCCGCATTGCGGCTGCGCATATTCGCCATCACCTGTCCTTTGACTAGTGGAGCCGCACGTGTCACCCCGGGCACCGCCCGCAGGCGCGCCGCCATCTCGTCAAAGTCGTGAAGGGTGCGATCAATCTGCCCGGTGTCCGAAATTTCCCCACGCTGATAGATGGTTGCATGGGCATTCGCGCCCAAAATCGTGTCAACAAACTCTGCCCGAAAGCCCGCGCGCACCGCCAGCGTGGCTATCAGCGCAAACACCGCCAGCGTGATGCCAATCAGGCTGATCCAGGTCATCACACTCACGCCGCCTTCGGCGCGCCGCGCGCGCAGATAACGCCAAGCGATCATCCACTCAAATCGGGAAAAAGGGGCGGTTCTGCCTGCCATGTCTGCTCCGGTTTTTGGTTGAGCGCGACCCTATGAGCCCCCTTTCACAGGGTCAACCCGGCAGCGCGCTGCCATCGGCAACACTGAGCGCAAAACGGAGCCTTTCCTCTTGCGCCAAATATCCCCGCCGGAGGCAACAACCCCCCCCCGCAGACTTGCGGGGGTTTTCAAAATCAAGCGCGCCGCAAGGCGCACATTTTATCAGCTGTGTTTACAGCCCAACCACACGGTGATCGGCGTAGATCTCGATCAGCTTGGCCACGGCCGCTTCTGGGGACAGCTCTTCACTCTCCCCGGTGCGGCGGCTGGTCAGCTCGACCACACCGTTCTTCAGACCACGTGGGCCAACGGTGATGCGCCATGGCAAACCAATCAGGTCCATGGTGGCAAACTTGCCGCCCGCACGCTCCTTGCGGTCGTCATAAAGCGGCTCCAGACCCGCTGCGATCAGCGCTTTTTCAAGCGCTTCACAGGCGGCATCGGCTTCTGCGTCACCCTGCTTGAGGTTCACGATGCCCGCATGGAACGGGGTCACACCTTCGGGCCAGATGATGCCCTTGTCATCATGGCTCGCCTCGATGATGGCGCCCAGCAGGCGGCTCACACCGATGCCGTGGCTGCCCATATGCACAGAGACTTTTTCGCCTTCAGCGGTCTGCACCTGCGCGTTCAGCGCGTCAGAGTATTTGGTGCCGAAGTAGAAAATCTGCCCCACCTCGATGCCGCGCGCCACACGGCGGCGCTCTTGCGGGATCTCGTTGAACAGCGCCTCGTCATGGGTCTCATCGGTGCGCGCGTATTTGGAGGTGAACTCCTCCAGCACGCCCTGACACTGCGCTACGCTGTCATAGTCGATCTCACGATCGCCAAAGGTCAGATCGGTCACCGCGCTGTCATAGAACACCTCAGACTCACCGGTTTCCGCCAGCACGAGGAATTCGTGGGTGTAGTCGCCGCCAATCGGGCCACCATCCGCACGCATCGGGATCGCCTGAAGCCCCATCCGCTCATAGGTGCGCAGATAGCTCACCAGATGGCGGTTATAGGCGTGCAGCGCGTCCTCTTTGGTGAGGTCAAAGTTGTAGCCGTCTTTCATGTAGAATTCGCGGCCCCGCATCACGCCGAAACGCGGGCGGATCTCGTCGCGGAACTTCCACTGGATCTGATACATGGTCAGCGGCAGATCTTTGTAAGAGCTCACATTGGAACGGAAGATATCGGTGATCAGCTCTTCTGCGGTTGGCGTATAAAGAATGTCGCGGTCATGGCGGTCTTTGATGCGCAGCATCTCTTCGCCATAAGCGTCATAACGGCCGCTCTCTTTCCAGAGGTCCGCCGACTGCAGTGTTGGCATCTGCATTGGAATGTGGCCCGCGCGCACCTGCTCTTCATGCACGATGTTCTCGATCTTGCGCAGCACTTTGAAGCCCAGCGGCAGCCAGGAGTAAATCCCGGCGCTGGATTGCTTGATCATACCAGCGCGCAACATCAGGCGGTGGCTCACAATCTGCGCTTCAGCAGGCGTTTCTTTCAACACAGGCAGGAAATAGCGGGACAGGCGCATCTGCGGTTTTCTCTCCAATGGGGCGGCCCACTCATAGCTCTGGGCGCGCGTATGTCAGCGTTCGCCATGGGCTAGCCCAAAGCTTGCCGCGAGGCAAGCCAAGCCCGCATATAGCCAGAGATATCCCACCGGACGTTCCCCCTGTTCGCAACCAACCAAGTGGGAGGAGACCAGGCCCGCTCACGAAAAAATAATTTGGCGCGCGCGTCGAGAGCGCAAGTTCGCCGATCGACCTCAGGCGCGGGCGAACAACCGCTCAATAGGTAAAGTTTGTATTAAATAAGGGGAGTTACGTATGAAATTTCACCTTGGATTAACGCTAAACGCACTAGATATATGCGTAGACCGCAGGCTGCACTGAGATTACGAAGTCGGGTCTTTGCACAACTGGCTGCGCCCTTTGGTTTTTTGGGCGCATCGGGCAACCGCCCAGTCTAAACCGCGAACGCATGAGCTAGAAGATGAACATTCCTGTGAAACCGGCATCCAATATGTCGCCGGCTGACGACCGCACCCTACAGGCGCTTGAGCTTGTAGACGCGGCAGAAGAACAGGCCTTCGACAACCTGAGCTCCTTGGCGAGCCGCGTGCTCGGTGCGCCCGTTGCTCTGGTTTCTATCGTGCAGCCCAGCGAAGACCGGCAATATTTCAAAAGCCATGTCGGCTTGCCTCCGGCCTATGCCGAGGCGCGCCAGACACCGCTCAGCCATTCGTTCTGTCAGCATGTACGCGCCAGCAACGCGCCGCTGGTTGTCTCAGACGCCCGCGATCACCCTGTGCTCAAATTCAACGGCGCCATCAAAGATCTTAATGTGATCGGCTATCTTGGGATGCCCATCCACCTGCCCGATGGCACACCGATTGGCGCCCTCTGCGCGGCCACGCCCGAGCCGCGGGATTGGAGCGCGGAAGATCAGCGCACGCTGCAGCAGATCGCGCGTTGCGTGAACGAGCAGATCGCCCTCAAAGCTGCGCTGGTCGAAGCCAAGGAAGCCGAAGCGCTTGCACAGCGGGCCGCAGAGGCACGCGAAACATTTCTGGCCCATATGGCCCATGAAATCCGCACGCCGCTCAATGGCATCATTGGCTCGGTGGACATGCTGAATGAATATGCCAGCGACAAACCCAAAAACAGCGAATGTGTGGATCTGCTCAGCTCTATTGAGACCTCGTCCATGGGTCTGCTGCGCATCCTCAATGACTCGCTGGACCTCAGCAAAATTGACGCCGGCGAACTCACGCTGGAGGAGCTCCCCTTCTCCGCCGCTGAAACCACACATGCGGTGATGGCGCTTTATCGGGGCAGCTCTGAGGCCAAAGCGCTGTCTTTGACCTATGAGGAGCAAGGCGCCTGCACCGATTTGTTGCGCTTGGGGGATGAATTCCGCCTGCGTCAAATTCTGGGCAACCTCATCAGCAACGCCATCAAATTCACCGACAGCGGCGCTGTGGGCATCACCCTGCACACCCTGCCAACCGGCTTGCGTTTCAGTATTTCAGACACCGGCAGCGGCATGGATGAGAAACAGCTGAGCCGCCTGTTCCAACCCTACACACAGGCCACCGCCTCTGTGGCGCGCCGCAAAGGCGGCACCGGTCTTGGCCTGTCCATTGTCAAAAAACTGGTCGACCTCATGGGCGGCGAGATCGAGGTAGAGAGCAAACTGGGCGAAGGCACAACATTCCATGTGACCCTGCCAATGCCGATCACCGATGCGCAGGACGAGCAAAAGATCTCGCCGGAAATCCTGCACAATGCCTATGCGGGCAAAGAGGCACTGGTCGCGGACGACAGCTCGGTCAACCGCCTTGTGCTGTCAAAGATGCTGGAGAGCATGGGCGCATCGGTAAAAACCGCCACCAACGGCGCCACCGCGCTGCAACAGGCGCGCGACACGCGCTTTGACTTCCTGTTTGTCGACATTCAGATGCCCGATTTCAGCGGCGATCAGATCGCTCAGGCCCTGCGCACAGATCCTGCCTCCGGTGTCTCCGCCGGATGCACCAAACTGGTGGCTGTGACGGCAAATGCCTTCCCCGAACAGGTGCAAAGCTATCTTGACGCAGGCTTTGACGATTGTCTGGCCAAGCCTCTGAAAAGAATTGATTTGCTGTCGGTGCTTGAGCCGTTCCGCCTCCACGCATAAGCCACAACCTGCCCCGCCGTTTTGGCAAGGGCAGGAAAACCACTTATGCTTGCAACCTAGGGCCGCTTCGGCGATGACTGTGCCCAGTTAAGTCAACTTGGAGCATCGGTTACATGGCCCTTCCCGCCAAAAAGCAATTTCAGTTCTGGGGTATTTTTGTTCTGGTATCTGCCCTGTTGCTTTGGGCGCTCGGGCATGTGTTGCTGCCCTTCGTGCTGGGCGGCGCGATTGCCTATTTCCTGGATCCGGTTGCCGACCGCCTTGAAAACAGTGGCCTTTCTCGGGCTGCCGCCACCGCGCTGATTACGCTGGTGGGGCTTCTGGTCTTTGCGGTTTTGGTGCTCGCTGTGGTGCCAACCCTGATCCAGCAGTTCATCGCGCTTGTGGAGACCCTGCCCGAAGTGGTGCAACAGGTGCGCGCCTTTGTAGCCGCCAAATTCCCCAGCATGCAGCAACCGGACTCGGTCATGCACCAGACCCTGCAGCAGCTTGGAGCGGTTCTCAAAGAACGCGGCGGCGCGTTTTTGCAGACCGCGCTCAGCTCCGCCATGTCTGTGCTCAATGTGGTGACCCTTCTGGTGATCGCGCCGGTGGTGGCCTTTTATCTTCTGCTCGATTGGGACCGGATGGTGGCCGAGGTCGACGGGCTGCTGCCCCGTGATCACGCGCCGATCATTCGCCGTCTTGCCAGCGACATCGACAAAACACTGGCTTCATTTGTGCGCGGCATGGGCACCGTCTGTCTGATCCTAGGCACCTACTACGCCGTCGCCCTGATGGTCGTAGGGCTGCAATTTGGCCTCGTGGTTGGCTCCATCGCGGGCCTTGTGACCTTTATCCCTTACCTTGGCGCTCTGATTGGGGGCGCGCTCGCCATTGGTCTGGCGCTGTTTCAATTCTGGGGCGACTGGCTGCAAGTCGGTCTGGTCGGCATCATCTTTGCCATCGGACAGGTGGTGGAAGGCAACATCCTGACCCCCAAGCTGGTTGGCAAATCGGTGGGCCTGCACCCGGTCTGGCTGCTTCTGGCGCTGTCCGTCTTTGGCGCGCTCTTCGGATTTGTCGGCATGCTGGTCGCTGTTCCGGTCGCCGCTGCCATCGGTGTGCTTGCACGTTTCGCCACAGGCCAATACATGTCCTCAAAACTCTACTACGGGCACAGCGCTTCGCAGAGCGAAGGCGCACAGGACGCTGAATAAACGACAATGGCTGAACAGCTAAATTTTGATCTGCCCGTCCGGGCAGCGCTTGGGCGTGATGATTTCTTTGTCAGCCCCGCCAACGCCATGGCTCTGGGGCTTGTCGACCTCTGGCCCAATTGGGCGGGTGGCAAACTTGTGCTGTCAGGGCCTTTGGGCTCAGGCAAGACCCATCTGACCCATGTGTGGGCCGCCCTGGCCGAAGCGCAGATTGTCAGCGCGACGAGCCTTCACAAAGACGACGTGCCCGCACTCGCCAAAACCCCTGTGGCCGTGGAAGATGTGCATCTGATCGCAGACAATCCCGAGGCCCAGACCGCGCTGTTTCACCTGCACAACCTGACCTTGGCAGAGGGCAACACGCTCCTGCTCACAGGGCTTGGCACCCCATTGCAATGGGGCCTCACCCTGCCCGATCTCCTAAGCCGGATGCAGGGCACCACGGTGGCGACATTGGATCAACCCGATGACATGCTTCTGATGGCGGTGATGGCCAAACAGTTCGGCGACCGCCAACTGATGCCAACCCCTGATGTGCTGAGCTACATCGCCAAACATATGGACCGCTCCTTTGCAGGTGTGGCCCGCGTGGTCGAAGCCGTGGACCAGCTCTCCCTCAGCGAAAAGCGCCCGATCACCAAAGTGCTGGCGAAACGGGTGCTGGAGCAGGACTGAAACACCTGCCCCAAAGGCGCGCCAATACACATCGGCGCGCCAGTGACTGCCTGTCCTTAGAATTTGCCGTTGTCATGCACCATCTGCGCAGGTGTTGGAGACACCACATCCCAGTGCTCAACAATCTTGCCATCCTCAACCCGCCACAGATCAAAGAAAGCCCACGGCTGATCGCTAACAGTGGCATCTGAGGCCACAAAAACAAAGTTGCCTTCCGCCACCACAATCTGCGGTTCAAACTTGGTGATTACAAAGCCCTGCTCGGCCCAGGCTTTGGTGCCCGCAATCAACCCGTCAATCCCATCCGCCAGCTGCGGATTATGCTGCATGTAGACCTCGGAATACATCGGCGCTTTTTCCGGCGCCGCGCCGCCCAGCACGTCCCGCACAAAGCCAAGCACCAACGCCTTGTTTTCCTCGGTGCGATCCAGATCGGTCACCTCGGTCGGGCCATCCGTCATGCCCCGACCTGACATTGTGGTTTCCGGAATGGGCTGAAGGTTGTCCCAATGCTCGGCAACCTTGCCATCCTCCACCCGAAACACATCAAATGCCGCCAGACTTGGCGCGCCAAAGGCATCGGCATTGTCAAAGGTGCTGTGCAACACAACCAGATCCCCTTCCGAGATGACACGGTGGGTTGTGACGCTCATGCCCGACTGCTCCACAAGCGGCACCAGCCCCTTCAGCCCCTCGGCACCGGTCGGCACCTGCGGATTGTGTTGAATGTAATCTGCGGTGACCAGCGCGCGGGCGGCCTCAGGGTCATGATCTGTAAATGCAGCAGTGAAAAGCGCGAGAACAAGTTCTTTCGGTGACATGATTTGATCCTCTGATTCGTGTCTGTTTCGTCTCTGTGCAAGCTTGGTATCAAATCCCTACCTCATAGCAATTACGTACCTTGAACTGACCTGGTATGGTCAAACATACCAAGATAGAAAAGGGAGTTTGCATTCAGCCCCACGCTGCGCTACTGTTCAGGTTAGTTTTGAAACGATACCAGAGCCTCACATGCTACCAATCGGCGTTGCCAACAAAGCGGAAGCTTCAAACTGCTCCATTCGTTCGGTCCTCTCCAACGTGACCGGCAAATGGCGCATGATCATCATCATGGCACTGGAGGATGAACCCAAGCGGTTCGGCAGCCTCAAACGTTGCATTGGTGATGTCACCCAAAGCGTGCTGACCGAAAACCTGCGCGGCTTGCAGCGTGACGGCTATATCACCCGCTCCGTCGACCCCGGCCCGCCGGTTGCCGTGTCTTATGAGCTCACCCCACTGGGCCGCACCCTGCTGGAGCTTCTCAAACCGCTGGTGTTCTGGTCGCACGAGCAAATGTCCGAGGTCCGGCAACACCGCATGGAATACGATCGCGATCAGGCGGGTTGACGCACACCGCCCAAGCGCCAAACCTGTTTCACAAAGCGGCATCGCCCCGTTGGGGCTCCCCCAAAACCACCCGCGCCACCCAAAAACACGATGACAGCCATAATGCAGACACTTTTAGGCATCATTCGTTCTAACTGAACAATTTGCATACGCGGGGGCGCGAATGGATATCACCGAACTGGCCCAACTGGCCTTGTCCAAAATCACGGGAATAACCCACAACGCAAACCTGCGGCATTTCTGGGTCTATGTCCTCTGCGGCATGGCCATCGCCGTATGCGCCCATCGCGTGGGCGGAGATGACCGCAAATTCCACTCGGTGTTCTTTAAAAAGGAGGTCTGGGGCTCGCGTTCCGCTTTCATCGACTACATCATTCTGATCGCAAACCCGATCATTATGGTTCTGGCCTTTGACTGGCTCCTCAAAAAGCTTTGGAGCCTGAGTGCCATCGTCGCCAGCGGCGTGAAATCCTTTGGCGCAGATCTCCAATCCGAAAGCGGCTCAATCTGGGTCGCCGTGGCACTGACCGTCTCGCTCTATGTGGTGAATGACTTCATGCGCTGGTGGCTGCACTATCTGCAGCACAAAATCCCGGTACTCTGGGAGTTCCACAAGATCCACCACTCCGCCGAACATCTGAACTTCGCCACTGCCGAGCGCCATCACCCGCTGGACGCCGTGTTCTTCCTGACCGGCACGATCAGCGCTGCTGCGCTGGTGAATGGGGTGTTCGTGGGCCTTTTCGGGGATCAGCTCACCGTCTATCAGCTTGGCGGCGCAAATGTGATCTTCTTCGGCTCAAACCTCATCGGCGGTGTCCTGCGCCACAGCCCAGCCTGGGTCAGCTACGGCCCGCGCATTGAGAAATGGCTGATTTCACCCGCCATGCATCAGATCCACCACTCCAGCGACCCCAAGCATTGGGACAAAAACATGGGGGGCGGCTTGGCGATCTGGGATCGTATGGGCGGCACGCTCTATGTCCCCAAAGGGCGCGAAGAGCTGGACTTCGGCATTGGCGAAGAAACACAGGACTACCGCACCGTTTATGGCATCTACATTGAGCCACTGATCAAAGCCAAACGGATCTTCCAGCGCAGCTGATGGTGACAAATTGGGCCAGTTGAGTGTCAGCATAGCTTCAAAGAGCCGCTGACACGCTAACGTCACCCGCTTTCCCGGCCATCTACCGCCCCTGCGCTGGACCCTCCTCAAAATCCGCCCTAAAGTCATCTTCTCGTTACCTGCCAATGGCATGAGAGCCGCATGACCCAAGCTGACTTTCTGAAATCCGACTTCCCCGCCGCCACCGCGATGCCTGATCTGGACATCTCCGGGCCGGACCGTTTCTACAATCGTGAGCTGAGCTGGCTCGGCTTTAACTGGCGCGTGCTGGAAGAAAGCGAAAACCCGCGTGTGCCGCTCTTGGAGCGCCTGCGCTTTCTGTCGATTTCCGCCACCAACCTCGATGAATTTTACACCGTGCGCGTGGCCGGTCTGCGCGAGCTTGTGCGCGAAGGCCACACCAGCCCCGCCCAGGATGGCCACTCCCCGGCAGAGCAGCTTGTTCTGATCAACGAAGACGCCCGCAACCTGCTGCAGGAACAGCAGCGCATGTTCAACGAGTTGCGCGAGGCGCTCGAAGACAAAGACATCCACATTCTGGACCGCGAGGCTCTTTCCGAAGACGACCAGACCTTCCTCGCCGATATCTTCATGAACCGCGTGTTCCCGGTGCTCTCGCCTCTGGCCATCGACCCGGCGCACCCGTTCCCCTTCATCCCCAACACCGGCTTTTCTCTGGCGTTGCAGCTTGAGCGCAAGAAAAACAAACGCCCCCTTCAGGCCCTGTTGCCGATCCCGCATCAGATCGACCGCTTTGTCTTCCTGCCCTCTGAGGGCAACACCGTCCGTGCCCTGCCGCTCGAAGAGCTGCTGATCCTGCATCTGGACAGCGTGTTCCCCGGCTACAAGGTCAAAGGCCACTGCGCCTTCCGCGTATTGCGCGACAGCGACCTTGAGGTCGAAGACGAGGCCGAAGACCTCGTGCGCGAATTTGAGGTGGCCCTGAAACGCCGCCGCCGCGGCGAAGTTGTCCGCCTCAAGATCACCGCAGACGCCCCTGCCTCGCTTAAGAAACTCATCATGGATGAGCTCGAAGTGCGCGGCGATGAGGTGGTTGATATCGCGGGCATGATTGGCCTCGCCGACCTCAAGGAACTGGTGGTGGATGAGCGCCCGGATCTGCTCTGGCCCTCGTTCACACCACGTGTGCCGGAGCGAGTGCAGGATTTTGACGGCGATATGTTTGCCGCGATCCGCCAGAAAGACATGCTGCTGCACCACCCCTATGAGACCTTTGACATGGTGGTGCGTTTCCTGCAGCAGGCCGCCCATGATCCCAATGTGGTGGCGATCAAACAGACGCTCTATCGGACGTCAAAAAACTCCCCCATCGTGAGCGCCCTTTGTGAGGCCGCCGAGGACGGCAAATCCGTCACCGCACTGGTGGAGCTGAAGGCGCGCTTTGACGAAGCCGCCAACATCCGCCAATCCCGCCGGCTGGAGCGCGCAGGCGCCCATGTGGTCTATGGCTTCTTGGATCTCAAAACCCACGCCAAGATCTCCACCGTGGTGCGGCGCGAGGGTGACAGGCTCGTCACCTACACCCACTATGGCACCGGCAACTACCACCCGATCACCGCCAAAATTTACACAGATGTGAGCCTTTTCACCTGCGACGCAGATCTGGGACGCGACGCCAACAAGGTGTTCAACTTCCTGTCCGGCTATGTGGAACCGGAAAAGCTCGACAATCTGGCGATCTCCCCGATCACGCTGAAGCCCCGTCTTCTGGAAATGATCGGCGCAGAGGCGGAAAATGCCCGCGCAGGCAAGCCTGCCGCGATCTGGGCCAAGATGAATTCGCTGGTGGATGCGGAGGTGATCGACGCGCTCTATGAGGCCTCTCAGGCCGGTGTGAAGATCTCACTCGTGGTGCGCGGCATCTGCTGTCTGCGTCCCGGCATCGAAGGGCTCTCTGACAACATCCGCGTCAAATCCGTCGTCGGCCGCTTTCTGGAGCACTCCCGCGTGATGTGTTTTGCCAATGGTCAGGAGCTTCCGAACAAGAAGGCCCGCGTCTTTATGTCCTCGGCCGACTGGATGGGCCGCAACCTCAAACGCCGTGTGGAAACGCTGGTCGAGGTCAAAAACGCCACGGTGAAAGCGCAAATCATGAGTCAGGTTCTGGCTGCCAACCTTGCGGATGTGGCGCAAAGCTGGGTGATGAAACCCGACGGTAGCTTTGCACGTCTGCCGGTGCCTGAGGGCGCATTTGCCTTCAACTGCCACCGTTTCTTCATGGAAAACCCCTCCCTTTCGGGCCGCGGATCGGCTGGCGCATCAGATGTGCCAAAACTGACCCATACGGATGATTGACCTCATCGTCTGATTGACCGAAAAAGCCGCGTGGCGCACAGTAATGATGCAGAACCACGCGACTTTTTTGGCCGGACCAGACGCCTATGCCCAATGACCCGAAACAGGATCACAGCCTGTTTGAACGCCCCATCTTTGAAGATCCCGAAGCCCGAGCCCTGTCTCGCGTTGGCGTGGTGGATGTGGGATCCAACTCCGTCCGACTGGTGGTCTTTGACGGGGCCGCCCGCAGCCCGGCCTATTTTTACAACGAAAAAATCATGTGTGCCTTGGGCGCTGGCATTGCCGAGACCGGCAGGCTGAACCCCAAAGGGCGCGAGCGTGCGCTCTCGGCCATCGCCCGCTTTGCCCAGATTGCGCGCACCATGCGGGTCTCTGGCCTCACAGCCGTGGCCACAGCCGCCGTGCGCGAAGCCAGCGACGGACAGGCCTTCTGTGCCGAGGTGCTGGAGCAGACCGGCGTGATGATTCACGTGATCGACGGCGCAGAAGAGGCCCGCCTCTCCGCGCAAGGTGTGCTCACCGGCTGGCCCGGCGCTTACGGACTGATCTGTGACATTGGCGGCGCTTCGATGGAGCTTGCGGAAATCAACGACGGTCAGGTGGGCCGCCGCGTGACCTCCCCGCTTGGCCCGCTCAAGCTGCGCGATGTCAAAGGCGGCAAAAAGGGCCGCCGCGCTTTCATCAACGACACGCTCGACCAGCTCTACAACCAGATGGGCAACCAGCGAAACCGCCTGTTCCTCGTGGGTGGCAGCTGGCGGGCCATCGCCCGCATCGACATGGAGCGGCAGAACTACCCGCTCAAAGTGCTGCACGAATACCGTATGACCGCCACTTCGGTGCGCGAAACCGCCAAATATATCCAATCTCAGGACCCGGACGAGCTGCGCGCGCGCTGCGGCATTTCCAGCTCCCGTATGGACCTGGTCCCACTGGCCATCGAAGTGCTCAAAGGCGTGCTGCGCCGCTTTAAGCCGCATGACATCGCCATCAGCTCCTACGGCATCCGCGAAGGCGTGCTCTATGAGCAGATGCCCGAGCGTATCCGCCAGCGCGATCCGCTGATTGAGGCCTGCCGCTTCATGGAAGTCAAAGACGCCCGCATCCCCGGCTTTGGCAAAGCGCTCTACCGCTTCATCCAGCCGCTGTTCAACGCGGCCAAGCCGGAACAGCACCGCCTGATCAAAGCCGCCTGTCTGCTGCATGACGTCAGCTGGCGCGCCCATCCCGACTACCGCGCTGAAACCGTGTTTGACAGCACCACCCGCGCAAACCTCGGCGGGTTGAAACACAGCGAACGAGTGTTCCTCGGCCTTTCCCTGCTGCACCGCTACCGCAACAAGGCTGAAGGCACCCGCTTTGAAGAGCTTGCCCGCCTGCTGAGTGACAAACAGCGCCATCAGGCCGAAGTCATCGGCAAATCCATGCGATTTGGCGCGATGCTCTGGCAAAGCGACAGCGAGAATATGGGCAGCCTGAAATACTACCCAAAGAAGGCAGAGCTGCACCTGCGTCTGCCCACCAGCACCGGCGCGCTGTATGGCGAGGTTGCAGAATCCCGTTTCAACGCGCTTTGCAACACGCTGGGGGCCGCCCCAACCGTGAAAGTGCGCGACTGATCAGATCGCGTTTATGCCCATGGGTGCGCGCCAGGCGTGCGCACTCACAGCTCTATCGCGCCATCCTCACTGCTTTCGCCCACATCACCCTCGTCTTCCGGCGTGATGACCTCGGGCACCTTCTTGCGCAGAATGATGTCCCCATTGGGCAACATCTCCGGCGCATGATACTGGCTCCAGTCCTGCACCTGCGAAAACACCTCCCCCAGCTTGGGACCCATCTCCAGCATAAAGGCCTGAATGCTCGGCCCTGCGTCTTCCATGAAAGATTGCAACCCTTCCAGCGCGGGTGCCATTTCTTCCTGCAAGCCTTTGAAAAACAACAGCGCGCCCTCTTCCATCAGGCTGCGCCCCTCGGCTTCTTCCTCAGCCCAGCCCGCGCTTCCCGAAAGGCTCACAGCCACGCATAGGCTCGCAGCCAAAAATCTCTGTTTCATGGTCTTCCTTCCTGCGCCGCCCCGCTCAGAGATCGATGTCCAGCACCACGGGAAAGTGGTCTGACGCCGCCAGCAAAGCCTCGCGCAGCGGGGCATTCTGCCAACAAGCATGATCTTCAAACGGATGCCAAATGCGCCATTTTGGCCGCGCATTGCGCAGCCCTTCCGAAATCATCACGTAATCCAGCAAGGCCGACAAATAGCGCCCCTGCCGCTCAATATGAAACCGCGCCGTGCTGGCCTGTGCCGCCAACGGGTGGCGCAGCGCATCCTGCGCATGCGGGTCAAACATACGCGCGCCATCCTCCGGCCCAATCAGGATCTCCACCGAGGAATAACCAAACAGATGTTCAAACTCATCAAGCCCCGGCCCGTCGTTCAAATCGCCGAGCAGGATCACATCATCGCCCGCTGCCAGATCCTCTTCGATCCGCCGCCTGAGCCAGATCGCCTGCGCCAACTGCTTGCGCCGGTTGGCAATGGAGATGCGCATGACCTCATCCTCCCCGCGCGCGCCATGGGGAGCCTTGGATTTCAGATGCGCCCCGATCATGCGGAAGGTGCGGCCCTTGGCCGTGGTCACGTCGAGCTCCAGCGGCGGCTTTGAAAACCGCACCAGATCCTCCCGCGCATCCACATCCAGATCAATCCGCATGGCCCCGTCAAACCGAGGCGCGCCCACCGCGCCCTCCGGTCCGGCTTCCGCCCCGCGCGGGTCATGCATCGGCACCAGAGCCGCCGGATCAAACAGTAAGGCGATTTCCTGCTGTGTGGTGTTGGCAAAGCCCATGATCGCCTTGCGCGCGCGCAACTGAAACTGTCCGGCAAAGTGCTCCAGCGCCGCAACGGTGTCTCTCCGCCTCCCCTGATCGGGCGCTTCCACCACCATCACCGCATCCGCATCCATCTCGGTGAACACACGCCCCAGCGCCTCAATCTGCGCCGCCCGGCTCACGCCTTGCCGCCCGGATGCCTCGTCATCGCGCAAAAGACTGTTGTCCTCATCAAAGAGGCTCGAAAACCACTCCACATTGTATGTGGCGATGCGCATCACGCGGCCTCGTTGATCTGATCCCAGGCTCTGTTGATATCAATCATACGTTTTTCAGCGATTTTCACCGCTTCTTCAGGCACGCCCCGCGCAATCATGCTGTCCGGATGGGTGTCGCGCACAAGTTGTCGCCAGGCCTTTCTAATATCCTCTATTGGCGTCTCCGGGTCCACCCCCAACACGCTATAAGGATCAGGCTCCGCATCCGGCACATAGCGCGCCCGCAAAGCTTTGAAGCAATGGTCATCCATGCCGAGGATTTCCGCAACGCGGCTGAGGAAGATATCCTCATTGGGGTGATACTCCCCATCGGCCACGGCGATATGGAACAGCCCTTCCATCAAATCTCCGGGCCGCCCGCGCACCGCACCAAACATGCCTTTGATGCGATGGGCATATTCCTCAAACCCCGCCACGTCCTGACGCGCCATGTTAAAAACCTTGGCCGCCTTGGCCTCATCTTTGGGGGCAATCTGAAAGACTTCGCGAAAGGCGGTCACCTCATCACGAGTCACCAAACCGTCGGCTTTGGCCATCTTCGCCCCCAGCGCAATCACCGCAATAGTGAAAGCCACAGAGCGCTCCGGCGGCGCGCGCAACTGTTCAAAAACCTCCGCGAGGGATTCCCCCTGGCTGAGGGCGGACAAAGCTTGGCTGATGCGGGACCAAATAGACATATTCCTAACCTATCCTCTCTGCCGTCAAATGCCAGTGCTGCATCACAGCATTTTTTGCAGCAAGACCAGATCCATCCAGCGATCAAACTTGCGCCCCACCTCAGGAAGCCGTCCAACCTCCTGAAATCCCATGATTTTGTGAAATGCGATGCCTGCGGCGTTTTCACTCCCCACACCGGCCACCATCACATGATGCCCGGCCACTTTTGCTGCATCCTCAAGCTGCTCCAGCAAAGTGCGCCCAAGGCCCTGCCCGCGCGCCGAAGGTGTTAGATAGACAGTATGCTCCACCGTGCGCGCATAGCCCGGCCCACCGCGAAACGCGCCATAGGTGGCAAAGCCCACAATCTGCCCTGCCCGCTCCGCCACAAAGAACGCTGCCGCCTCGGCCTCAATCGCCGCGCGCACCTGCCTTGAAGTCTTCTCAACCGTGGTGAAGGTGCTCACACCCTCGCGGATCTCGGCATTCCAAATCGCCGCCACCGCCTCGGCATCTAACGCGTCGGCTCTGCGCAGCGTCATCGCAGCACCCGCGTGCCATGCGGTGTCTCAAAGGTTGCGCGCAACTCGGAAGGCCCGTCCACAAACACCACACGCGCGTCCTGCAAGCCCACCATCTCCGCAAGCGCTGTCGCCTCCGGATTCGCCACTTCCAGACGTGTCAGCGCCACGCCGGAGGCGGGCAAAAGCTCCGCCGGTGTCACCGTCACATCCCACTGAATGAGCGCGGGAAAGCGGTTGTCAAACGGCAGCACGCCACTATCCGGCACCGCCATCCGCCATTTCAGATCCCCGCGCGACAGGGCAATCGGCTTGCCCGCATCCACGCCCAGACGCGCCAACTCGCCGTCCAGATCATCACTGCGGCAAATCCAGTTCCCCAGACGCGGCCCGCCTTCTAGACGGTCCAGATCAAACCACCGCGGATAGGGCAGCGCCTCTGCAGCCGGATTGGCGGCAATCGCTTCCAGATAGAGCCCATCCGCCAGACCAATCAGTTGATTGTGCGTGCCAAAATGCGCGTGCTCGCCACCCGGCCCCATTTTGATGCCCAGCGCCTCTTCCACATGCGCCACCGCTTCTGCCAGCGTTTCTGCGGCCACGGCCAAATGATCCAATCTCAGCATCACACCCTCCTGCTTTGGCGCCACCAAAGCCCAAAGCGCGCGCCACCACAACGCAAAAAGAGGCGCGAAACCGCGCCCCTTCCTCTTGCCCGAAATCTCCCGGGGCACGGGGGCTGGCCCCCGTTTAAATCTGCGTACGGGGGCTGCCCCCCGTCTAAACCTGCGCGCGGGGGCTGCCCCCCGCACCGCCAAGCCCCGCTTACTTACGGGCGTCGCGGATCAGCTCCAGAATGTTCTGCGCCGCTTCCGGAATGTTGGTGCCCGGACCAAAGATCGCTTTCACACCGGCATTCTGCAGGAACTCATAATCCTGCTGCGGAATAACGCCACCGCAGATCACGATGATGTCCTCCGCGTCTTTCTCCTTCAGCGCTTCGATCAGCTGCGGCGCCAAAGTCTTGTGGCCTGCTGCCTGCGAGGAAATCCCAACCACATGCACGTCGTTGTCCACCGCGTCCTGCGCCGCTTCCGCCGGCGTCTGGAACAATGGGCCCACATCCACGTCAAAGCCGATGTCGGCAAAGGCGGTCGCAATCACTTTTGCACCACGGTCATGGCCATCCTGCCCCATCTTCACCACCAGCAGACGCGGACGGCGGCCCTCTTCTTCGGCAAAATCCTCGATGGATTTCTGAATGGCCGCAAAGCCTTCATCGCCCTCATAGGCCGCGCCGTAGACACCGGCGAGCGTCTTCACTTCAGCGCGGTGACGGCCGAATTCCTTCTCCATTGCCATGCTGATCTCTCCTACCGAGGCGCGGGCACGCGCGGCTTCCACTGCTGCGGCCAAGAGGTTGCCGCCTTCCTTCGCCACTTTTGTCAGGTTCTCAAGTGCGGCGTCACAAGCGGCGCTGTCACGCTCTGCCCGGATGCGCTCCAGACGGGCGATCTGGCTTTCGCGCACCGCAACGTTGTCCACATCGAGAATGTCGATCGGGTCTTCCTGCTCCTTGCGGTATTTGTTGACCCCAACGATCACCTCGTCGCCCTTGTCGATCATCGCCTGACGGGTCGCAGCGCTTTCCTCGATGCGCAGCTTCGGCATACCGCTGGCCACCGCCTTGGTCATGCCGCCCATCTCCTCGACCTCTTCGATCAGCGCCCAGGCCTTCTCGATCAGCTCATTGGTCAGGCTCTCGATGTAGTAAGAACCCGCCAGCGGATCGACCACATTGGTCACGCCGGTCTCTTCCTGCAGCACCAGCTGGGTGTTGCGCGCAATGCGTGCGGAGAAATCGGTCGGCAGCGCGATGGCTTCATCCAGCGCGTTGGTGTGCAGCGACTGGGTGCCGCCCAGAACCGCGCTCATCGCCTCATAGGCGGTGCGGATCACGTTGTTGTAAGGATCCTGCTCCTGCAGGCTCACACCAGAGGTCTGGCAATGGGTCCGCAGCATCTTGGAGCGTTCGGATTTCGCACCAAACTCGGTCATGATCTTGTGCCAGATCGTGCGTGCCGCACGCAGCTTGGCGATCTCCATGAAGAAGTTCATGCCAATCGCAAAGAAGAAGCTCAGGCGGCCTGCGAATTTGTCCACATCCATGCCCGCATCCATCGCCGCGCGCACATATTCGCGCCCGTCCGCCAGCGTGTAGGCCAGCTCCTGCACGAGGTTCGCACCCGCTTCCTGCATGTGGTAGCCGGAAATCGAAATGCTGTTGAACTTCGGCATCTCGTTGGAGGTGTATTCGATGATGTCAGAGATGATCCGCATGCTTGGCTCAGGCGGATAGATATAGGTGTTGCGCACCATGAACTCTTTCAGAATGTCGTTCTGAATGGTGCCCGCCAGCAGGCTCTTGTCATGGCCCTGCTCTTCACCGGCCACAATGAAGTTCGCAAGGATCGGAATAACAGCGCCGTTCATGGTCATCGACACAGAGACCTTGTCCAGCGGAATGCCGTCAAACAGGATCTTCATGTCCTCAACGGAATCAATCGCCACACCGGCCTTACCCACGTCACCCACCACGCGCTCATGGTCGCTGTCATAGCCGCGGTGTGTCGCCAGATCAAAAGCCACAGACACACCCTGCTGACCAGCGGCGAGGTTACGGCGGTAAAAGGCGTTGGATTCTTCTGCCGTGGAGAAGCCCGCATATTGGCGGATGGTCCAGGGGCGGCCGGCATACATGGTCGCCTTGGGGCCGCGTGTGAATGGTCCAAAGCCCGGTAGGCTGCCCATATGCGGCAGATCCTGCGTGTCTTCTTCCGTGTAGAGCGGTTTGACATCAATGCCTTCGAGCGTTTTCCACGTCAAATCCTCAAGCGGTTTTCCACGCAGCTCTTTTTCCGCCAGTTCGGCCCATTTCTTGGTGTCTGTCATCGACGTCATCCTCGTCTTCGTTTTTGCTAGCCAAAGCGGCTGGCACTGCCAGCCCTCTCCGGTGCGCTGTCTTCAATCAGATACGCCAGTCCATCCGCCCCGGCGCGCAGCCAGGCCAGATCTTCGACGTAAATTTCTCTCAAAATATCAACCTTGAAGGCATCAAACGGATGCCAGCGCCCCATCCCATTGGGCAGTGCGTCAGGTGACTCCCCGCGGTCCCGCAGGATCTCTCTCAGTTCAGGCAGTTTCGGCACCTGAGCCAGACCGTTCAGGCGGAAGTTGGTCGGCGCCTCAAAACGTCCGCTGACCGCATATCCCAGCACGACCTCAGGCCGTGCGCCCAAACGCTCATAGGGGATCACCAGAATTTCAGCATCCGGCGCGGCGCAGGCCAGATCCAGCACCACTTTGCGCCAACTGCGCGGCTGTGTGACCAGTCGCTCCAGCTTTGCCTCATCCGGCAGGTCCCGCCCCCAGCGCAACCCGTGCGCCAAAGCCCCTCCCCAATAGTCTTCAAGCGCGCGAATGCCGATGATCACGCGCTTCACACGTCCGCCAAAAGCATGCACAACCCGCGCCACCCGCTCCCCCGCCGCAGGGTAGAGCCGCTCTGCGGCGAGGTTGTTTTCCATGCTGCCCAGCATGTCCGGCTCAAGCACCATCAGATCCTTGACCTTGTCACGCTCAAGCATGGCAGACCGCAATTGCACCCGCCCGGCCCCACGTGCACGGCGTCGTTCCACGCCATGCAGACCGGATCGCAGAGTGACCCCGTCAAACAGGCCCTTGCGGGTGTGTTCTGTAGTCCAGACCGCCAAACCACGGGCCTGAAGCGACCGGCGGTTGCGATTGAGATAGCTTGCGAGTGTGGAAACCCCAGAGAGATGGGCCCCGACATGTAGGATGACGTCCATGGCTGCGCGCACCTTGCTAAAGGCCATACCCGCAGGGGCGGCCGGATATACAGAGACCGCCATCATGCACAGACACCCATGGATATCTTGCTAATCGACTGTAAAATTTGACCCATTTTACGGTTAGGGATCGTATTGTGGGTCAGCACGCTTATATTGGGCGCAGCAGGAGAGAGAATGACACACCGCTTAGCCCTTGTTCTAATTGCCTTTCTGTCAGCCACCGGCGTTGCGGCACAGGCCACCGAAGCCCCAACCGCCCCCGGCGCAGAAAACACCGAAAATGCACCACAACTTGTGCGCTCAGGCCTTGATGCAAAGCTCGAGGATTTCCGCTGGGTGAATCGGCTGATCGTCGTATTTGCCGACACCGAGCGCGATCCGCGCTTCATCCAGCAGATGGAGCTCATCAATGCGCGCCCTGAAGCTTTGCTTGAGCGCGACGTGATTGTCTTCACCGACACCGATCCGGCGGCCAAATCCCCACTGCGCCAGAAACTGCGCCCGCGCGGCTTCATGATGGCCTTTGTCGGCAAGGACGGCATTGTGTATTTCCGCAAACCGCTGCCGTGGTCGGTGCGCGAAATCTCTGCCAGCATCGACAAAAACCCGCTGCGCCAGCAGGAAATCCGCGACCGTCGCCAGCCGTGAACGTGCGCCTCTGCGCGCGGCGTGATATGCCCGGCGGCCGGTCTCACGGCATCGCTTTCCCGCGTGCGGCGACCAGCACATCATACCAGTCCTGACGGCTCAGACGCACGTCAAACACCTTGGCGCTGTCTTTGATCCGCGCCACATTCTGGGTGCCGATCAGCGCGATAAGATTGCTCGGATGCGCCAGAACCCAGGCCAGCGCCGCATGGTCCACGCCCACGGATTCGCGTATGGCAATCCCCTCCAGCACAGTCAGCACGCGGGCCTCCTGCGTGCCCGCTTCCGGCTGATGCGCCGCCGTCAAACGGCCTCCGCCAAGCGGCGACCAAGCCATCACCGCAAGGTTCAGCTCTTGCGCAATATCCAGTGTGCCGTCTTCCAGCGGATCAATCGCCAGCGGTGAAAACTCCGGCTGGCTCGCGACCAGCGGAAAATCCAGCTTGCTCTGCAGCGCCCGGATCTGTGTGTGGGTGAAATTGCTCACCCCCGCTTCCCGGATTTTGCCCGCCTGGCGCAGCTTCGTCAGCGCGTCCGCCACCTCCTCAAACGAGGCCAGCAGGTCCGGACGATGGATCAGGAAAACGTCGATGGTGTCGGTGCCAAGCCGCGCGAGTGAGCCTTCACAGCTCGCAATCAGGTTGGACGCGCGGCTGTCGTAAGGCACAGGCGGGTGAATGCCCGCTTTGGTCACCAGCACCGTGCGTGCGCGCAGATCTTTTTCCGCGCGGTAGACAGCACCAAGCACCTCTTCTGCAGCGCCAAAGCCTTCGGCGCCAAATCCATAAATCGCCGCCGTGTCCACAAGGTTGGCGCCAATCTCCAGCGCCGCGTGCACCTTCTGCGCCGCCTCTGCCGCTGTAGACCCTGCAAACCGCCAGCACCCATAGGCCAGCCGCCCGGTGTCAAACGGGCCAATTTGGGTCGTCTTTGCAATCTGCAATGCGTCTCCGGTCATGGCGGGCTCCTATGGTTTCGGCGGTGAGAGCCCGCCCGACATCCAAGCCGGACGAGCCATTGTCTGGATCAGATCATTCGAATTCGATGATCACATCATCCACCGCAAGGCTGTCGCCCGCAGCTGCGTTGATCTTGCTGACCACGGCCTTCTTCTCGGCCCGCAGGATGTTTTCCATCTTCATGGCTTCCACCGTGCACAGCGCCTGACCTTCCTGCACTTCGTCACCCACTTCCACGTCGACATTCACGATCAGACCCGGCATTGGGCACAAGAGCATCTTGGAGGTGTCCGGCGGCAGCTTCTCCGGCATCAGCTTGGCCAGCTCGGCCTGACGCGGCGTGCGCACATGCACCTTCAGATCCGCGCCACGGGTCCGCAGACGGAACCCACCGGAGATCTTGCCAACCTTCAGCACCAGACGGCCATCCACATCGACCTCTGCCAGCTGGTCACCCGGTGTCCAGTCAGAGGCCACACGCAGCTTGCTGCCATCCTCAAACTTGACGGTGGAGCCTTCCTTGTCGGCCTTCACCTTCACGGCAAAATCATGCCCCTGCAGAGAGACAACCCACTTCTTGCCCACACGGCGCTCGTGGTTGTCCATGCGGCCCGACACACGGGTGCGACGGATCTCTGCCACGCGATACATCGCCGCCGCAGCCGCCGCCACGCGCTTGAGCTGCGCCTCTGGCAGCTCCACGCCGTCAAAGCCTTCCGGATACTGCTCTTCAATGAAGGCTGTGGTCATATCGCCTTTGATGAAGATCGGGTGATCCATCACCGCGCTCAGGAACGGCAGGTTGTGGCCAATGCCTTCGACTTCAAAGCTGTCCAGCGCCACACGCATCGCCTCAATCGCCGCGTCGCGGGTCGGGGCCCATGTGCAGAGCTTGGCGATCATCGGGTCATAATACATGCTGATCTCGCCGCCTTCATAGACGCCAGTATCATTGCGCACGACCTCATCCCCAGCATCCCCAGGTTGGGTGCCCGGGGTATAGGCTTTGGTCTCCGCCGGTGGGCGGTAGCGGGTCAGACGGCCAATGGACGGCAGGAAGTTGCGATAGGGATCTTCTGCATAAAGGCGGTTCTCAATCGCCCAGCCCTGCAGTTTCACATCTTCTTGCGTGATGGTCAGCGGCTCACCATTGGCGACACGGATCATCTGTTCCACAAGGTCCACACCGGTGATCAGCTCGGTCACAGGGTGTTCCACCTGCAAACGGGTGTTCATCTCAAGGAAGTAGAAGTTCTTGTCGCCATCCACGATGAATTCCACGGTCCCGGCAGAGGCATAGCCCACCGCCTTGGCCAGCGCGACAGATTGCTCGCCCATCGCCTTACGGGTGGCTTCATCAAGGAATGGGCTTGGCGCCTCTTCCACAACCTTCTGGTTCCGGCGCTGGATCGAGCATTCGCGCTCGCCCAGATACACACCGTTGCCATGCGCATCACACAGCACCTGAATTTCAATGTGACGCGGCTGGGTCACGAACTTCTCGATGAAGATACGGTCATCACCAAAGCTGTTGGCCGCCTCGTTCTTGGACGATTGGAACCCCTCGCGCGCTTCCTCATCGTTCCACGCGATCCGCATGCCTTTGCCGCCGCCACCAGCGGAGGCTTTGATCATCACTGGATAGCCGATCTCGTTGGAGATCTTCACGGCCTCATCCGCATCCTCGATCAGGCCCATATAGCCCGGCACGGTGGACACATTGGCGTCTTGGGCGATCTTTTTGGAGGTAATCTTGTCCCCCATCGCCTCGATTGCCCCTTTAGGGGGGCCGATGAAGGCCACGCCAGCCGCTTCCAGCGCCTCGGCAAATTTCGCGTTTTCCGACAGGAAGCCATAGCCAGGATGCACCGCCTGCACGCCGGTCTTTTTGATGGCGTCCATGACCTTGTCGATCACGATGTAGGATTGGTTGGCGGGCGGCGGGCCAATATGCACCGCTTCATCCGCCATCTGCACATGCAGCGCCTGCTTGTCGGCGTCAGAGTAAATCGCCACCGTCTTGATGCCCATCTTGCGGGCAGATTTGATCACACGGCAGGCAATCTCGCCCCGGTTGGCAATCAGGATCTTGTCGAACATCGTCTCGTCCTTTTGGTCTTGTCAGGCCGCTTGCGCGGTCTGGTTTGGCAACAAAAAAGCCACCCGCCCGCGCAAACGGGTGGATGGCTTCGTTTTCGGGTTCGGCTGACGGGCAGCCGAATATCTCAGAACTGATGCCGGGGCTGCGACAGCTGCCGCCGCCCGCGCTTCATCAGCACTTGTTGGAGAATTCTTTACAATAAACGACGTTGGCTGCGCTGCCGATGACCGCGCCAGCGGCGAGGCTGCCGCCCACGACCGCAGAGGCCGCAGTGCCTGCGCCCGCGCCGATGAGCGCCTGTTCGCCAAGGGTGTCGCCACAGGCGCCAAGCGCGGTGAGCGCACAGACGCCGAGAATTGCTGCTTTGATACGCATTGCTGAGTTTCCGATACCTGTGAGGGTCTTATGCCCTCTGCGTTTCTGCCTGCATCCGTCTGCCCGCTGCGCAGCTCTTTGACAGCCTGCGGTCCCGCGTTTTTCTGGCCTGCCTCTGACGAGGTCTGAACCGAAAAAACGGGTGATTCTGAAGGGACACGACAGAACCACCCGGAAGGGGAAGGGTAACGGAATACACTGTTACAGGAACCCGCCAGAACGGCGCATCCCACGGAAATCATGATGACACCAAATTTTGGGAACCAAAGCGCATTCTGCCCCGACGTGCCACCGTAGGCCGCATCCTGCTCAATCCGCTCACCCCAAGGCAACTTCCCGCCGACCGTATTTGGCAGGCACTGCGAGGACTGGCGATCAACTGCCTTCACAAACACGCGAAAATTAGGAACCATTTGGTACACAAGTGCAGTTTCAAGAGGGCGGCGATCACAAAGGGCCAACAATAGCGTGGTCTGCATTTTCAATACCTTACCCTTACGTAAGGACCCTGCAGAGCACATCTTCACAAAACTGTCACAAAGCACTGAATTTTTGCTCACGCTGGCTCGCGGCGACGTCATTTCGACAATTCGCAAACCCGTGAAACGCATGGGGTGTTGCACGTCATTGAAAGGACCAGCCACATGAGCAAACCCAGACATAAACTCTTGACTGTCGCGGCATTGACCATAGGGACGACCGGCACTCTCGCGCAGGCCCAGGATCAAGGCACGCAGTCCGAGCTTGACGCGCTGCGCGCCCGCGTCGAGGCGCTTGAGGCCGGCAGCGAACCGGCCAGCACCGGCGGCGGCGACTTCAGCATTGGCGGCACCAGCGTCGACATCTACGGCTACCTTAAAGCCGACTTCTACTATGACACCGACTTCCGGCAGGGCGACACGGCCTTCCCGAATGCCATCGGGGAGCCAGCCAACGCCACCGACGGTAGCTTTGGCGCCACCGCGCGGCAATCCCGTCTCGGCTTCCGCACCAACACTGACACCGGCATCGGTAATGTCTCTGGCCGCCTTGAGCTGGACTTGTTCGGCTCCGGTGGCACCGCAGAGCTGCGCCTGCGCCACGCTAGCGTTCAGTTGGGCGACAACTGGCTGATCGGTCAGGACTGGACCAACTTCATGCCGCTGAGCCAATACCCCACCACGGTGGAATTCAACGGCCCCGTCGGCATCGCCTTCGCCCGTGTGCCGCAGATCCGCTACACCCACAGCTGGGACGCCCTGACCTTCAGCGCCTCCATCGAGGAAAACAACACCACCTCTGATGACCCGACCTTCACCTCGGCCCTGTCTTATGACACCGACCTCTTCAGCGCCCGCGTGGCAGGCCTTGCTGGCACCGTGCGCACCGGTGGACAGGACATCGACCAGAGCGGCTTCACCCTCTCCGGCGCGGTACGTCCCTGGGCGGGCGGTCTCTTCCAGGCCACCTATGTTGACGGCGAAGCCCTCGGCCCGCTGCTCATCGGTGCAGGCAACGCGGCTGTCGGCGGGCAGGCCAATGACGTCTCCGGCTACACGCTGGAATTCCGTCAGGACATTGGCGAGCGCTGGAACGTGGGCATCGCCTACGGCCGCGAGGATTACGACCTCGCCACATCCACAGGCACCCTCGCCTTTGACGAGCTGGAAACCATCCACCTCAACGCCTTTTACAAGGTGACGGATGATCTGACCTTCAGCGCGGAATACTTCATCGGGGAACGCAACGATGTGGCCACCGGGCGCACATTTGACTCCGACCGTATCCAGCTGGCTGTGCAGCTGAACTTCTAAAGCGAAGCCATGGCCCTGCCCGCCAACAGCGGCAGGTGGGGCCATACCCATTGGGGGCAACGTGATATGTGCGCCCGGCTGGTGCATCAGTAGTCGTCTTCAAACGCGTCCGGGAAAGAGGCCCGTGCCACGGCCTCATCAATCACCAAAAGCGCGTCATAGCTCTCCGGATCAAACGGATCGTCCACCGCGATCACCTCGCGCCCGAAAAGCCAGCTCAGACGCCCGGCATCCAGATTGCCGCGCTCAAAGGGCTGATCTCCGAAATGCTCCCAAAGCGCGGCCATAAAGGCCGTGTCCGCGCGCCGGTCAGCCGGTTTGCGATCCTTGAAACGCTCTCTGCGGGTGATCGGAGTCACGCCACGTGGATTTGCGCGCCGGATGGTGAATTGAAAATCTGAACCCGGAAGACGCCCGGGGAAGCCGCGATGCTTGATCATGCCAGCGCTCCCTTCTGCTGAGGGAGCGGTATCCGCATCACCTGTTGTGTGGTGCAAGCAGGCCGCGCGGCCTGCTCACGAGTCGTGCGAATCGAAAGGCTGTGCGCCTTACTTGTATTTGCCAGTGTAGGCTGGCTCGGTTGAGATCGGCTCTGGATCAACCACAACGAACTCTTCAATCGGTTCGTCTTGGCCGCAGGCCGCCACGAGGGCCACAAGGCCAATCGCGAGGAATGACTTGATGCTCTTGGACATCTGTTTCTCCACTTATCGTTTTCAGTATGGACAGGGCGTGTGCACCCTGCCTGCCTCACTGCCGCGTTGTTGCGACATGCGCGGAGATTATGGGATTGCGTTGTAAAAAGATAGGGATAGCAGTCGGCGTTCATGCGATGTGGCCACTTTGCCGCAACGTCGCGCTGTGCCGTAAAATCCGCAACAATATCTAGTAGCGCCATCAGAAGCCCTCCCAGATACAGATGCCGTCTTGCACGCTGAAAGCTTCAAAATATTGCTGGGCGAGATGGGTCATCACGCCGAATTCTGTTTCTCTGTCCGCCATGGATATGATCACCTGATCGACTTTTTCTTCGGAAACCGCCAGATACGGCACCGCGACGCCATTGCACAGGTGAAAGAAGTCCCCTTCGATCTCCGCAAAGGTCACCCCCTGCTGCATCACAGGCATGACATAGCGAAACCGCGCGACACGGCTGGTGTCCGCACGGGTCTCAAACAGCACTTCATGTAGGGAAACAACGTTGCCGGAGGGCACAGCTGGAGCCTCCTCCAAAACTCCAGCTGTGGCCGCTGCACCCAAAAGGGGCCCTCCAAATGCGGCAAAAACAACGTGAGTCGCAGGCTTACACAGTTTTTTAACAAAAGCTCCAAAAAATACGCTCAACGCGGAACTTTTTTTCACAATCCAAGGATTTGGGTGGAAATCAGTCATGCCGCCACCCTTTTGTGTTGCGCGTGGCGCAGCCAACGCGCGCGGCGCTTGGGGCAGTTCAGCACCTCAGAAATCTCGGCTTCCAGCTTTTCGCGCGCCACCGCACCAGCCACTGCACCACCAGCCTTGACCTGCAGCATGCCATCCACACGCGTCACCTGCACCACCGGCGCAAAGCCGCGCAGATCCTGCAGCGCCCGCCACATGTCCTGACGCACCTGCTGGGCAATCCGCAGCCGACCGGCATCCGGCAGCGTGGTCTGCACCGCCAGATCCCAGCGCACAGGCACACGCCGCGCAACCGTCAGCCGGTCGCCCTCGCGCAGAATATGCCAGCGCGCCTTGCTCATGCGGGCGCCTCCTCATCAGAGGTGTCAAAGTCTGCTGGGCTGATGATCTCGATCAGCTCAATATCATCGCTATGACGCACTTCGCGATGCTTGATGCCCGGCGGCTGCAGCACGCAGGAGCCTTCGCGCAGCACATGCTCGCCCTGCCCCTCATACTCAAACACCACCCAGCCTTTGGTCACATAAACCATCTGGAAATCCAGCTCATGGCTGTGCCAAGCCCCCGGGCTCTCCATCCCCGGCACCGCCCGAATGACATGCGCGCCAAACTCGCCTTGGGTGCCGTCCTTGATTCCGAGATCCCGATACTCAAAAAACGCCCGCAGCCCCTGCCCGACGAACTTTCCGTCATCGGCATGGGAAATGGTGAAAGCTTGGTTTTTGAAGAGCTCAGTCATGATCAAACCGTCCCTTCGCAGGAACGGACACATTGTGCCCGCCCCCAAAGAGCGCGCGCGCACTCCATTGCCGAGGCCTGCCCAACACTGGGGAGATATGCGCGCGCACTATCAGCCATCAAAGAACCTGAAACCACGGCAGGTATCTGTCGAAAAGCCGCCATACAGTTCGCCGCCAGCATCGCGCCAATCCATGTACAAGATGACCCGGTTGTATTTTGCGTCAGAGAATTGCTCACGTACTTTGCCTTGTGTGGCTTTGCACATCGCAACCATCTGCTTTTTCACAACGCTTCGCTTGCCCGGCACCGGCCCAGTCATCGCCGCAGCCACCAAAGGTTGCGCCGCTCGACGGGTTTGGGTGCTGGCACCGTCATCACGCGAACGCGTGGTGACGATGGCGCTCTCCTCAATGGTGACGACACAGCCTTTGGTGCCACCGCCAAGATCAAACGCCTGCACGCCCCGGCAGGATTGGCTCTGCGCCGCAACCGGCAATGAAAGCAATGCGCAAGAAGCAAAGATAAGCGATCTCATATTCAACTTTTCCCTGTATGGATTTTCAATGAATCCACTTCTAGCGCATTACAACGGAATGTTGTCGTGCTTTTTCCAAGGATTTTTCTGCTGCTTATTGCGCAGGCTCGCGAAGGCCCGGCTCACGCGTTTGCGTGTGCTCTGCGGCATGATCACCTCGTCAATAAAGCCACGCTCTGCGGCCACAAACGGGGTCGCAAACCGGTCTTCATAATCCTTGGTGTGCGCCGCGATCTTCTCCGGATCGTTCAGATCCGCACGATGGATGATCTCGGTGGCGCCTTTCGCGCCCATCACCGCGATTTCCGCCGTGGGCCAGGCATAGTTGAAATCGCCGCGCAGGTGCTTGGAGGACATCACGTCATAGGCACCGCCATAGGCCTTACGGGTGATCACAGTCACCTTCGGCACGGTCGCTTCACCATAAGCAAACAGCAGCTTTGCACCGTGTTTGATCACGCCGCCATATTCCTGTGTGGTGCCCGGCAGGAAGCCCGGCACGTCCACCAGCGTCAGGATCGGAATTTCAAAGCAGTCACAGAAGCGCACAAACCGTGCCGCCTTGCGGGAGCTGTCGATGTCTAGACAGCCCGCCAGCACCATCGGCTGGTTCGCCACCACGCCCACGGTCTGACCTTCCAGACGCATGAAACCCGTGATGATGTTCTTGGCGTAGTCTTCCTGAATCTCGTAGAAATCGCCTTCGTCCGCCACCTTATGGATCAGCTCTTTCATGTCATAAGGCGTGTTCGGATTGTCCGGGATCAGCGTATCAAGGCTTTTCTCGATCCGACCCGGCTCGTCAAAGAACGGGCGCACAGGCGGCTTTTCGCGGTTGTTGAGCGGCAGGAAGTCGACCAGACGGCGCACTTCGGCGAGCGCTTCCACGTCGTTTTCAAACGCGCCATCCGCAACAGAGGATTTCTTAGTGTGGGTGCTTGCGCCCCCCAGCTCTTCTGCGGTCACAACCTCATTGGTCACGGTTTTTACCACGTCCGGGCCGGTCACAAACATATAAGAGGTGTCTTTGACCATAAAGATGAAGTCGGTCATCGCAGGCGAGTACACCGCGCCACCGGCACAGGGGCCCATGATCACGCTGATCTGCGGCACCACACCGGAGGCCATCACATTGCGCTGGAACACCTCGGCATAGCCCGCCAGAGAGTCCACCCCCTCCTGAATACGCGCCCCGCCGGAATCGTTCAGACCAATGATCGGCGCACCGTTCTGCACCGCCATGTCCTGAATTTTGCAGATCTTCTGCGCGTGGGTTTCAGACAGCGAGCCGCCAAACACCGTGAAGTCCTGAGAAAAGACATAGACCATACGGCCGTTAATAGTCCCCCAGCCGGTGATCACACCGTCGCCTGCGGGTTTGTCTTTCTCCATGCCGAACTCGGTGCAGCGATGGGTTTTGAACATGTCAAACTCTTCAAAGCTGTCTTCATCCAGCAGAAGCTCGATCCGTTCCCGCGCGGTCAGCTTGCCTTTGGCGTGCTGACTGTCGATCCGGCGCTGACCGCCGCCAAGGCGTGCAACCTCACGACGCTCTTCCAATTGCTGCAAAATATCTTTCATGGCAGTCCCTCATGATCTCTCTTGCGCACCACCCCGACTGCTTGGCTTTTGCCGCCAGACCACCGGAAAACACAGGCGCACACCTCGGTTGAACGATACCATAAGAAGGACATCCCCGCGGCAAAAGCTTTATTCGGCAAATTTGCAAACCAGATGAAACCCAGCAGGTGCGAATTGCAAACCCGCAAATCCTTCACATCTGAAATTTCTTCATGGACATTGAAAGGGTGCCCCCCTACCTCTTAGCCCATGAACAGCCAGACCCGCGGCACTTTTCTGGACCGCACCACGCCACCAAACATCATCACCTTGATCCTGCTGGCAGGTGTCTCTGCGCTGTGCATGAACATTTTCCTGCCAAGCCTGCCCTCCATGGCGACCTACTACGGCACGGATTATGCGGTGATGCAGCTTTCCATCGCGGTCTATCTCGCGGTGAACGGCGTGCTGCAGATTGTGGTCGGGCCGATATCTGACAAATTTGGCCGCCGCCCGGTGATACTCTGTGGCATGGTGATCTTTCTGCTGGCCACTTTGGGCTGCATCTTTGCCCCCAATGCTGCCACCTTCCTGACCTTCCGCATGCTTCAGGCTGCGGTGGTTGTCGCCATGGTCCTGACCCGCGCCGTGGTGCGCGATATGGTCTCCACGGATGAGGCGGCCTCCATGATCGGCTATGTCACCATGGGCATGACCGTGGTGCCCATGCTTGGCCCCGCCCTTGGCGGCGTGCTGGATGCGGCCTTTGGCTGGCAGGCCAGCTTCTGGATGCTCTTTCTTGTGGGGCTGGCGATCTTCTGGCTGGCCTACCGCGATCTCGGTGAAACCAAATCCGCCAGCGGTCTCAGCCTCGGGGAACAGGTCCGCCAATATCCCGAGCTGCTGACCAGCCCGCGTTTCTGGGGCTACTCGCTGGCCAATGGCTTCACCTCCGGCGCCTTCTTTGCCTACCTTGGCGGCGCGCCTTATGTGGCCACAGAACTTTTTGGCATGACTTCCTCACAAATGGGCATATATTTCGGCGCGCCCGCAGTGGGCTATTTCATCGGCAACTTTCTGGCAGGCCGCTACTCTGCGCGCATCGGCGTGAACCGCATGGTTATGGCGGGCTGCCTGATCTGCGGCCTTGGCATCGCCACCTCACTGTCGATCTTCTACATGGGCTATGGCTCCGCCGAGGTGTTCTTTGGCTTCATGAGCTTTGTGGGCATCGGCAACGGCCTTGCCATCCCCAACGCCACCGCAGGCGCCCTGTCGGTACGCCCGCAGCTGGCAGGCACCGCCTCCGGCCTCACCGGTGCAATCATGATTGGCGGCGGCGCTGCGCTTTCGGCGCTGGCAGGCACATTGCTGACACCGGAAACCGGCGCCTTCCCGCTGCTCTGGCTGATGGTGGCCACCGCAGGCTGCGCTGTCCTGGCCATCGCCCTTGTGATGCTGCGCGAAAAGCAACTGCGCCTCTGAGCGCGCGCCACACCTCTGCGCGTCAAACCTGCACCGCCCCATCGTCGCACCCTGCAAAATCCCGCTGGCGCAGCGCGGTTTGCAAAGCTATCTTTGCAGCTATGCAAACCGGAGGACCACGGGAGGACCACTGTGCCAACGCAAAAGCTATACGCAGGCGCAAAGCTACGCGAAATCCGCACGCGGCTGACGCTCACACAAAAGGACTTCGCCCAGAAACTCGGCGTCTCCCTGCCCTATTTGAACCAGATGGAAAACAACAACCGCCCGGTCTCCACCACGGTTGTGCTCGCGCTCGCACAAGAATTCGGGCTGGACGTGACAGAGCTCAGCACCGGAGACAGCGAGCGCCTTGTCTCTGACATGCGCGAAGCGCTGGCGGATCCGGTCCTTGCCGAAACCTCCGCTCCGCTGGCAGATCTGCGCCTCGCCGCCTCAAATGCGCCCGCACTGGCTCGCGCCTTTCTGGAGCTGCACCGCGCTTACCGGCAGACCCACGAACGCCTCGCCTCTCTGGACGAAGCGCTCGGACGTCAGGACGTGCAGATGCAGTCGAGCCCCTGGGATGAGGTTCGCGACTTCTTCCACTACTGTGACAACTACATCGACGCAGTAGACCACGCCGCCGAGCGTTTTGCCCAACAAGCGGTCGAACACGGCGGCGTCCGCGCCGCCGCCCTTGCCGCGCTGCGGGAGGCTGGCATCGCCGTGTCCTTCACCGATGTCGACCACCTGCGCGCCTTTGACGCCGACACCCAGCGTCTGCAGATCTCACGCTACGCCCAGCCTGAAACCCAGACCTTCCAGCTTCTGTTGCAGGTCGCCCTGCTCCAGCACGGCACATTGCTTGAAGCCACGCTGGATTTCGCCCGCTTCCAAAGCGACGCCGCCCGCTCCATCGCCAAGATCGGCCTTGCCAACTATTTCGCTGGCGCAGCCCTCATGCCCTACGGCACCTTCCTTGAGGCTGCCCGCGACACCCGCCACGATCTGGAACTGCTGGCCAACCGCTTTGGCGCTTCCATCGAACAGATCGCCCACCGGCTCTCCACCCTGCAGCGCCCTGGCAACAAGGGCATCCCCTTCTTCTTTGTGCGCGTGGATCAGGCCGGCACCATCACCAAGCGCCACTCCGCAACACGCTTGCAATTTGCCCGCTTCGGCGGCGCCTGCCCGCTCTGGAACGTCCACCGCGCCTTTGAGACCCCCGGCCACTTCCTGCGCCAGCTGGCCGAAACCCCAGACGGCGTCCGCTATATTTCCCTTGCGCGGGATGTCTCCAAATCCGGCGGCCACTTCGGCGCGCCCGTGCGCCGCTACGCCATCGCGCTTGGGTGCGAGATCCGCCACGCCGACGCCCTAGTCTATGCCGACCATATGGAGCTCGACAACCCGCAGGCCTTTGAGCCGATCGGCATCTCCTGTCGGATTTGTGAACGCACACACTGCCATCAGCGCTCTGTGCCGCCGCTGGAGCGCCGCCTGACGATTGACGAGAACCGCCGCGATGTGCTCCCCTACGACGTGGGCTGACCCAAGGCACAGCCCAAACCCGCCGCATCGCTCACCAAAGCGTGAGCCATGTTGCACCCCAAGGGGGCGACCCAGCCCGCTGTGAGCCACACGCGCCGCGTGCGCACCACACAACCCTCTGAAATGGTTGCATTTCCCAAAACTCGCGCCCTGTTTGAAAATTGTTCAATGGCGCGGTCACACATTTTCTTTTGAGCTTGTGAAATGACAGTTGCCCCCGCGCTGTGCAGCTTGGCCCCACGACACAACAACACGATTAGCAAGACAAAGGGCCAGTCTCATGTTCACCCGCTCTCTCCTCGGCGCAGCGCTGCTCGCCTCCACAACCCTCGCAGCTCCAGCCTTCGCCAACGATTGGTATGTGCAGGGCTCCCTCGGCTACTCCTTCGCGGATGACGCCAACCACTCCGGCATCATCGGCGGCGGCACCCAGAACGTGCGCTCCGATCTTGATGATGATCTGGCAGTCGGCATCTCAGTGGGCCGCGGCATCACCAGCTTTGGCAACGGCCTTTCCCTGCGCGGCGAAGTCGAACTCTCCTACCGCTCCAACGATGTCACCGCCGTAGACTTCAGCGGCAACGGCGCCGGTGCAGAAGCCAACCCCGCTGGCGACATCTCCGCAACCTACCTGCTCGGCAACCTGATCGTTGACGTGGAAACCAGCTCCAAATTCACCCCGTACTTCGGTGCCGGTGTGGGTGTTGGCTTCTTTGATCAGGACATCTCTTACGGCAACGGCGTGACCATCCGCGGCGACGACGAAGTCTTCACCGCCCAGCTGATCGCAGGCACCTCCTATGACATCAACGATCAGGTCGCTCTGTTTGGTGATGTGCGCTACACCCGCGGCTTTGACGTCACAGGCACCCGCACCTCCCCGGGTGGCACCGCCAGCGTGTCTGACGACCTGTCCAACACCTCCGTGAACCTGGGTGTGCGCTTCAAGTTCTAAGGCAAGCACCTTGTTCACAGTGTTTCATGAAATGCGCCCTAATATGTCATGAAACACGGATACGCTCCGCCCGAGTCCCCTCCGGCGGAGCGTAGCTTTTTATGCGATGGCCAAAACTCAGTTGGCTTTCAGATAGGCGTAAATCTCATCTTTCAGCGCACCGCGACGCTTGCGCAGATCCACTTCAGCCAGCTCTTCGCGCGGCGCCACGTTGGTTTCTGCAGTGTGCACCTTGCGGTTGATCTCATGATAGTCCGCCGCGAGCTTTGCAAAATGCTTGTCGCTCACTTTCAGCGCGCTCATTTTCTCTGCAAAATCAGGGAATTCTTCGGCCAGCTCATGTGGGGTGTTAGACATGCTGTTCGCTCCTTTTTCTTAGGTCCGACAGCACCATACCAACGAGAATCGGGGCCAACTTTGACCCCGATCAAATCCGCACGACAAATGCAGTTTTTAGCGCGCGTGCCATGTCACCTAAGGTAGAGCCGCGTGTACGGGCTTTCAGAGCCTCAGCGCTGCGCCACCTGCCACTCAGGGTGGAACCAAGGCGCCGCATTTGAGGACGCAAGCTGACGCCCCAGAATGTGATCCGAGGCTTTCTCCCCCGTCATGATTGACGGCCCGTTGAGGTTGCCGTTGGTGATGCGCGGGAAAATCGAGCTATCGGCCACGCGCAGCCCCTCAACCCCGATCACGCGGCACTCATTGTCCACCACCGCCATCGGATCATCCGCGCGGCCCATCTTGCAGGTGCCACAGGGGTGATAGGCGCTTTCCGCGTGCTCGCGAATGAAGCTGTCGATCTCATCATCGCTCTGCAAATCCGCACCCGGCTGGATCTCATGTTTCACAAACGGCTGCATCGCCTCTTGTGCAAAAATCTCCCGCGTCAGGCGGATACAGGCGCGGAAATCCTCCCAGTCCTGCTCCGTCGACATGTAATTGAAGAAGATATTGGGCGCTGCCTTCGGATCAGAGGAGGACAACGTGACTTCGCCGCGCGACGGCGAGCGCATCGGCCCCACATGCGCCTGAAATCCATGTCCTTCGGCCGCCGCCTGCCCGTCATAACGCACCGCAATCGGCAGGAAGTGATACTGGATATCCGGATAGGAAATCCCCGCGCGCGAGCGGATAAATCCGGCAGTCTCAAACTGGTTGGACGCCCCAAGGCCTTTCTTGGTGAACAGCCACTGCGCCCCAATGAGGCCTTTGCCAATCAGGTTCCAGTATTTGAACAAAGTGATCGGCTGTTTGCAGGCCATCTGCATATAGACCTCAAGGTGGTCCTGCAGGTTCTGGCCCACACCGGCACGGTCTGCGACCACCTCAATGCCATGCTCCGCCAGATGCGCCGCCGGACCGATCCCCGACAGCATCAACAGCTTTGGCGAGTTGAGCGAGCTGGCCGAGAGGATAACCTCGATATTGGCGCGGATCACCTGCACCTTGCCGCCACGCTCAATCTCCACGCCCACGGCGCGGCCATTTTCCATCACCACCTTGCGCGCCAGGCCGCGCACCAGATCACAGTTTTCCCGTTTCAGCGCAGGCTTGAGGTAAGCATTGGCCGCCGACCAGCGCTGCCCCTTGTAAACGGTCATATCCATCGGGCCAAAGCCCTCTTGCTGCTGACCGTTGTAATCATCGGTGACGGGATAGCCCGCCTGACGCCCCGCCTCGACAAAAGCCGCATGCAGCGGGTTGTTGCGCGGCCCGCGGCTGATGTGCAGCGGCCCATTGGCCCCGCGCCAGTCCGGATCGCCCCCCTGCCCGCTTTCATGCCAGCTTTCCATGCGCTTGAAGTAGGGCAGCACATCCGCATAAGACCAGCCATCCGCGCCACTCTCGGCCCAATGGTCATAGTCACCCGCATGCCCGCGCACATAGACCATGCCGTTGATCGAGCTTGACCCGCCAATCACCTTGCCGCGCGGGCACACCAATGTCCGCCCGCCCAGATGCGGCTCCGGCAGGGTTTTGTAGCCCCAGTCATACAGGCTCATGTTCATCGGATAGCTCAGCGCCGCTGGCATCTGGATCAGCGGCCCGGCGTCCGTGCCACCATGCTCAATCACCAGCACCGATTTCCCGGCCTCGCTCAGACGATACGCCATGGCGCAGCCCGCAGAGCCCGCTCCAACGATCACATAATCAGCCTGCATAGTCATTCTTCTCCGACAGAGGGGCGTCCGCGCGGGCCGCGTTTAGTAAGGCGCTTCCACGTCGCCCATGCGCACGTAGACCGATTTCACCTGGCTGTAGTGATTGATCGCTTCTTTGCTGTTCTCCCGCCCAACGCCGGAGTTTTTCACTCCGCCAAACGGCGCTTCCACAGGGGCGTCGTTGTAGGAGTTGATGAAACAGCTGCCCGCATCCAGCAGACCAATCACACGGTGTCCACGGGTCAGATCAGAGGTGAACACACCGGCAGACAGTCCAAACTCGGTCGCATTGGCGCGCGCAATCACCTCTTCCTCGTCGTCAAAATCCAGCACCGACATCACCGGGCCAAAGATCTCTTCGCGCGCGATGGTCATCTCATCAGTGACATCAGCAAAGACGGTGGGCTCAAGGTAGAAGCCCTCGCGATCCATCCGCTTGCCGCCGCACACCAGCCGTGCGCCTTCCTCTTGGCCTTTCCCCATATAACCAAGCACAATGTTCATCTGACGCTCAGACACCATCGGGCCAAAGCTGGTGGCCTCATCCAACGGATCGCCGATCACCGCCGTGCCCAGACGCTCTGCCAGACGGGCGAGGAATTTCTCTTTGATGCCCTTTTGCACAAACACCCGTGTGCCGTTGGAGCAGACCTGACCGGAACTGTAGAAGTTGCCCAGAATGGCCCCGCCCACAGCGTTTTCCACATCTGCATCATCAAAAATGATCAACGGAGACTTGCCGCCCAGCTCCATGGTCACGTGCTTCATATGGCTCGCGGCGGCGGCATAGACCTTCTTACCGGTGGGCACAGAGCCGGTCAGGCTCACCTTGTCCACGCGCGGATCATTCACCAGCGCGCCGCCCACTTCGCCCATGCCCTGAACGACATTGTAAACCCCCGCAGGCACACCGGCCTCATGCAGGATTTCCGCCACCTTCAAAGCACACATCGGGGTGGTTTCTGATGGCTTGAACACCATCGCATTGCCACAGGCCAAAGCAGGCGCGCCTTTCCAGCAGGCAATCTGTGTCGGATAGTTCCACGCGCCAATGCCCACACAAACGCCCAGCGGTTCGCGCACGGTATAGACCCAATCTTCGCCCAGCGGAATATGCTCACCGGTCAGGGTTGCGGCCATTCCACCAAAGTATTCCAGCGCATCGGCACCGCTGGTGGCATCCACCGCGATGGTCTCCTGATAAGGCTTGCCAGTATCATAGGTCTCCAGCACGGAAAGCTCGTGGTTGCGTTCCATGATCATCGCCGCAGCGCGGGTCATGATGCGGCCGCGCTCCCGACCGGTCATCGCCGCCCAGATCTTCTGCCCCGCCTTGGCGCTCTCCAACGCCTGATCAATGATCGCCGGCGTCGCCGCATGCACCTTGCCAATCACTTCACCGGTAGCCGGGTAAATGATATCGATCTGCGCCCCTGCGGTGTCCTCCACATAGGCCCCATTGATGAAATGACTGGCGGTTGGTTGCAGCTGCATGGCTGGCTCCTTTGGTGGCACACCCGCAGATCAGACAGGCACGCGGAATCTCAATTGGACGCGACCGTAGCACCGCTCGATCATTTTTTAAATGGTCATTTCATTTTTTTATTGAAACAACAACATTGCTCCCGCCCACCAGCACGTTAAAGTGGCACCATGGGCCGAACACGTATCCGCGACATCCGACATGAGGAACTCATCACCGCCACCATCACGGCGGTGCACAAACGCGGCTATGCTGTTGTCACCATGGCGGAAATCGCTGCCGAAGCCGGGGCTTCCGCCGCCTCGATCAACTATTATTTCGGCTCCAAGGAAAAGCTGATGGAGGCCACCATGCGCCGCCTGCTTTCCAAGCTGAAAGATGCCATGCTGGAGCGTTACGCCACCGCCAAAACTCCGCATGAGCGCCTGATGGCGGTGATTGACGCCAACTTTTCGGATCGACTTTTCACCATCGAGCAATGCTCAATCTGGATGCAGTTCTGGGCGAATGCGCCTTATGCGCCCTCTCTGCAACGGCTGCACCGCATCAACCGCGCCCGGGTGAATGCACATTTCCGCGCCGAGCTGCGCGCACTGGTGCCGGATTCTCGCCGCGAAACCATGCGCGAAGCACTCCAATGCTACATGGATGGGGTCTGGCTTGAGGCCGCGCAATCAGATGCGCCACTCAACCCGGCCCAAGCCCGTCAGGAAGCGCGTGAAGTCGCCGATCTGATGCTGCGCTCAAACGCCTGACCTGTCACCCGAAGGCGGCACTTTACCAGCGCTCTCTAGGCTGCTCCAATTCACCTTCGAGGCATCGAAAACCTGTAAGAAGCCAAAGACACATCCGCTTCTTACAGGTCAAAAATACCCAAAGCACCTCACTCTCCGCGCGGGAACCGCTGATTTTCTTCCACCACATTCAGGTCCATGTGATTGCGCATATAGCGCTCAGAGGCTTTTTGCAGCGGCTGATAATCCCACGGATAATAGCCGCCTTCCCGCAGCGCCTCATAAACCACCCAGCGCCGCGCCTGACTTTCCCGCACCGCCGCATCAAACGCCGCCAGATCCCAACGCGCCTCTGATTTGGCGCGCAATGTCTGCACCGTGCCCTGATGGGCCGCCACTTCGGCCAGATTTGTCAGCTCATGAGGATCGGCCTCCAGATCAAACAGCTGATCAGGGTCGAGCGCACAGCGGTTGTATTTCCACTTGCCATAGCGCAGCGACACCATCGGCGCATAAGAGGCCTCTGCCGCATATTCCATCGCCACCGGCGTATCCCGCGTGCCACCCTGCCCCAGATGCACCAGGCTTTCACCTGTGGTCCAGGGCATGACCTCCTCCATGCTCACCCCCGCCAGATCACATAGCGTGGGGCAAACGTCGATATTGCTTACTGGCGTTGTCACCAGCCCCGGCTGCATCTGCGGCGCCGCCACCATCATCGGCACCCGGCTTGAGCCTTCATAAAAGCTCATCTTGAACCACAGCCCGCGCGCCCCAAGCATATCGCCGTGGTCACTCACAAAGAGGATGATAGCCTCCTGACGGGTCGCCTCCAGCGCCTCCATCACCTCGCCAATCTTGTCGTCCAGATAGCTGATATTGGCAAAATAGGCCCGACGAGACCGGCGCACATCCTCTTCGGTGATGTCAAAGCTGCGCCAGTCATTGGCATCAAAGATCCGCTTGGAATGCGCATCCTGCTCTTCATAGGGGATCGGCCCCACCTCCGGCAGCAGATGCGCGCAATCCTCATAAAGGTCCCAATATTTCTTGCGCGCCACATAGGGATCATGCGGGTGGGTGAAGCTGACTGTCAGACACCAGGGCCGCTCATCATGCCCCCGCGCCAGATCATAGACCTTGCGTGTGGCGTGATAGGCCACCTCGTCGTCATACTCCATCTGGTTGGAAATCTCCGCCACCCCCGCACCGGTGACGCTGCCCATATTGTGATACCACCACTCAATCCGTTCGCCCGGCTTGCGGTAGTCCGGCGTCCAGCCAAAATCCGGCGGATAGATATCTGTGGTCAGGCGCTCTTCAAAGCCGTGCAGTTGGTCGGGGCCGACAAAATGCATCTTCCCAGACAGACAGGTCTGATACCCCGCCCGGCGCAGATGGTGCGCGTAAGTGGGGATAGAGGAGGCAAACTCCGCCGCATTGTCGTAAACCCGCGTGTCGCTGGGCAGTTGCCCGGTCATAAAGCTCGCCCGCCCCGGCGCGCACAGCGGGCTGGCGGTATAGGCGTTCTGAAACCGTGTGGAGCGCGCCGCCAGCTTTTTCAGGTTCGGCGCATGCAGCCACTCTGCAGGCCCATCGGGAAACAACGTCCCATTGAGCTGATCCACCATAAAAATCAGAATATTGGGGCGGGTCATTTGGGGTCCTCCTGTTGCCGGCTTTGCGCGACACTAGGCGCGCGCCCACCCATGGCGCAATCTCAAAGGCGACACCGCAATGTCGCGACCTGTGAGCGCTCACATCTTGGTCTGCCCCACCAATGGCGTGATCTGACGC
>NZ_JAGHRP010000013.1:0-47988 GCF_017743755.1 Shimia sp. R9_3
CGCTCTATGATCCGATTGATCCCAATGCGGTTCTGCTTACGGACGGGGGCGACGACGGCCTGCCGTATCTGACTGGCGGCGCTGATGCGATTGACGGGCTCGCTGGCAATGACACGCTCTATGGCGGCAGTGGCACAGACAGCCTCTATGGCAATGTCGGCAACGACACACTCTTTGGCGGCAGCAGTGGTGACATGTTGTTTGGCGGCTCCGGCGATGACTCGCTGTCTGGCGACAAAAACAACGACACCCTGGACGGCGGAACGGGGGCAGACACGCTGACCGGCGGTAGAGGCAACGACACCTATAAGTTCTCTGTGGTGGATGGCGCGGTCGATACGGTCACCGATTATGCTTGGTGGAACTTCATTGACGTGAGTGATGCACTGGTTGGCTACAACTCTGCGACCGATGACATCACGGATTTTGTGCGCTTCACCACGACCGGCAGCGACACGCTGATGGAAATCAATCCGGATGGGGTCAGTGGTTTTGTGCCCGTCGCCATCCTGCAAAGCGTGCGTAATCTGCAAGGCACTGAAGCGAGCATGGAGTCAAATGGGCGCATGGTGACAGTAGACCCGCCTCCCGTCGCCAATGACGACTTCTTTAGCGTGGAAAGCTCTGGCAATTGGACATTGGACGTTTTGGCCAATGATGTTGATCCAGACGCCACTTATCTCACATCTCTGGACGTAACAGAGATCACATCGCAAGCAAGCCATGGTGCGGTTGTTGTTGTGAACGGTGAGGTGATTTACACGCCAGACGCAGGCTACACCGGATCTGACAGCTTCACCTACACAATCAGCGATGGCAAAACGACAGACACAGGTAATGTGAATTTGGCAGTCGGTCAGCGAGACTTTACCGGAGAAGGTCGTGGTCTGGTGGTTGATCTGGCCCAGGCAAGCTACGGTTACGCAGCGACCGTGATGATGTTTGGGGATTCTTTGACGCAAGGGTTCAAGACTGGAAACCCCGAGGTCGAAGGCGGCTTCAGAGATGACCTCTTTGAGAACCTTTTGGCCGAAGATGTCTGGATAGATTACATCGGCCGCTTTAACAGCGGTTCAGAAGGCATGCTGGATCAGGACCATTCCGCGGTTCCGGGCCACTCTTTGGCTGAGGTGCTGACCGATGATCCCAATGATCAGATGAACTTCTCGCTCGCAGTAGATGAACTTAACCCAGACGTGACGCTCTTTATGTTGGGCACCAACGATCTCAATGGTCCTACCAAGGTGGATCAGATCTTGGCGGGTATGCAGGTCTTGATTGATCAGTTCTTTGCATTGGATGGCTCAGCAGATCGTCATTTGGTGATCTCCCTTATTCCTGTGAAGCCTGAGCTTGGTGTTTTGGTGGACCAGACCAATGAAGGTTACAGCATTGTAGATGGCGCGCGCGTTGTCGGTGATGTCGGGAACGGGACCTATGTCCCAGGGATCCGGCAACTCGTGAACACAGAAGCCCAAGATCATCCTACTCTGCATTTGTTTGATACGCCTTTGACGGAGGCGGATCTGCTGCCCGATATGGTGCACTTCACAGACGCAGGTGACGCAAAATACGCAGAGGCTTTGGCGACACTTCTGGAAACAGAAATTGGCTTTGCAAATGGCACCATCCAAGGTTCCGCAACTGCGCTGGATGCGATCAATGTGATCGGTGGTGATGCTGGAGACCTAATTTCCGGCAACGCCTTAGCGAACCTGTTGGATGGCGGGGCCGGCAACGATGTGCTTCGTGGTTTGGCTGGTGACGACACATTGGCGGGTGGCACAGGTAATGATCGTCTAACCGGCGGTGAGGGTGCGGATCAGGTGTCTGGCGGCGAAGGAGATGATGTCTTCATCTTCGCTTCTGATTTTGCCACAGGTGCAAGCACCGCCGATGTGATAACCGACTTTGGTGATCTTGGCAGTGACCGGCTAGTGTTCGAGCTTTCTCTTGGTGCGGGCACTGTAACGGATCAAGGTGATGGAACGGGAGTTGTCATTTCCTTTGGGGGCGCAGCTATCGAAGTGGATGGTGCCAGTGCTGACTTGCTTAAAGGAAACGCCCTTGGTGGCGGAACATACGAGCTCACAAACGATACAGGTTTGGTGACCTTCGTGAATGACACCGATTTCTTGTTTGTGTAGGCCGTGATTGGATAAGTGGGGGGCAATGGTCATTGCCCTCCTATTCAGAACACTCTCCACGTGGAGAGATTAAAACTCTCTATGTCTGCACAGCTTGGTCAATGAAATCTAAGGGTGCGGCTCTCTGTCGTATGTCGAAGCTGAATTTGATCGCCATGCAACAAACTTCTTCTGGATAGTCCGGGTGATGCTGTCGCCGGTATCACTATGATGGAGCGCAAACATCAGTAAGACAATCGGCCCCGACAAAACCCAGCCGACGATCAACCAAACAACCCAAGACCCACCCAAGAAAAGATGCATCAAAAAGCACAGACCGATGGTGGCTACGGATGAAAAAAACACCTTTAAAATGATCATTGCCTAAATTGTCCTACTCGGCAGCAAGATTGCTGTGACCTTTGTTATTTTGTGGCCTTAACAACAACCTTGAGATATTTTGACCATATTTGGTACTTCTATTTAATTTCACAAGCTTATTGGCAGAATCTGGCCACGCAGGTGACAAAATGAACATTGATATTGGCATCTGCACATTCCGCAGAGACAGTTTGTATGACACGCTTGAAAGCTTGAGCCGACAAAATCTGCAAGCTCATTGGCATCTGCGTATTATCGTTTCCGATAATGATGAACAGCCTGTTAAGCAATCTGAAATCGAAGCATGGGCAGAAGAACTTGGCGTCAACTTAAAGTATGTCCACGCTCCTGCTCGTAACATCTCGATTGCGCGCAATGCTTGCTTGGTAAACGCCGAGGCCGACTTTCTTCTGTTCATCGACGATGATGAGACAGCAGAGCCAGGCTGGGTTATGAACTTGCTAGAAACAGCGACCCGAGAACAAGCGCAGATTGTTTTTGGGCCGGTCTATGCCGTTTATCCACCCGATGCGCCGAAGTGGATGAGAGACAATGAGATACACTCCAGCGTTCCCTCGAAATTAAATGGCAAGGTTGAGACAGGCTTTTCCGGCAATGTCTTGCTTGATCTTCGTGAACCTAAATTGCGTGATGCGCGATTTCGGCTGGATTTTGGCAAGACAGGTGGCGAAGATATCGACTTTTTCTTTCGCCACTATCGCGCAGGCCTTCAAATGGCGATCAGCAAAGATGCGATCGTTTATGAACCCGTGGCACCCGCGCGCCTGTCATTCAAGTGGTTATCTCTTAGAAGTATCGCGACAGGCACGATATACGGATTTTGTGCCCGACAAGATACACGTGGAAAAACCGCCAGCCTCATGGGCAAAAGCATAGCCAAAATCTCTTATTGCTCAGTGAGAACACTGGCTTCTATTTCCAACAGGAAAAAACTGACATTTTGGGCTTTGAGGGGGTGCTTCCATATTGGAGTGTTGCGTGGGTGTTTTCGAAAACCGCACAACGAATTTTATGGGTAGTCACGCCCTGAGGGACTTAGCTTAGTTTTGGTAGATATTGGCCAGAATCAAAAATATACCCGAGGCAACTCGTGCTGCCTCGGGTATATCTGTTTTCAGAAGATGCGGCCTAAGCCCATCTCATGCTAACTTCAGAATATGAAGCTGCTGTCATCAAAGCTGCTGAGACCGAGATCGGTTGCCATGGAGTCTGTGCCAACCGTTAGCAGCTGACCATTGGCTTCCATCTGGGCTTCAGTGCCCACAAGGTTTTTGGTGTTTTTCAGCAATGCAACTTCGACGAAGGCATCGGCACCACCGTCTGTGTCGATTTCCAGCATGGTGTCGGATCCGGAAGCGACAAAGCGGACAAAGTCGCTGATGTTGTCGGCACCTTTGGTGTAACCCTCAAGTGCATCGCCCACATCAAGGAAATTCCACCATGCGTAGTCCTCAACGGTGTCAACTTCGCCGTCCACAAATGAGAACTTGAAGGTGTCTTTGCCCTTCCCACCTGTCAGCGTGTCGGCACCGGATCCGCCATCAAGGATGTCGTTGTTGTTGCCGCCATCCAGCGCATCATTGCCGGCGCCACCATAGAGCGTGTCACCATTGTCGCCGCCACTCAGCGTGTCGTTGCCAAGGTTGCCAAAGAGCGTATCGCCACCGTCCCCGCCAAAGAGGAGGTCATCCCCAGCTAGGCCATCGATCAGATCTGCGTCCGAGGTGACGAGAGCGGAGCCGTCGTCGTTACCGTCGGTCAGTTTTGTGACACCCGCTCCGCCAACAACATCCTGATCCACAGGATCAGGCGCGTTGTCGTCGCTTCCACCGGTGTTATGACCAGTGTCGCTATCGTCGTGTGAACCCGTATCACCATCTTGGTGATCGCTACCGCCATCGGTTGCAACGTGGTCACCGGGAGTGGATTTGGCTGTCAACAGTTTGCCATCGGCAACCATCTTGGCTTCGGTGCCCTCCAGATTGCGCACATTTTCAAAGATGGCCACTTTGACAAAGCCATCTGCATTGCCTTCCTGGCTGATCTCCAAGAGTGTGTCGTCTCCGGTTGTGGTGAAGCGGACAAAGTCGGTGATATCGCTGCTGCCTTCGGTGTAGCCGATCAAAGCGTCACCCACATCAACAAAATTCCACCATGCATAGTCTTTGACGGTGTCAACAGCACCATCAATCAGGGAGAATTTGAAGGTGTCTTTACCTTTGCCGCCTCGCAGAATGTCAGCACCAGACCCGCCATCCAGGATGTCGTTGTTGTTGCCGCCATAAAGCGAGTCATCGCCGGCACCACCATAAAGCGTGTCACCGTTGTCTTCGCCATAAAGGGTGTCATTGCCCGCGTTGCCAAATAGCGTGTCTCCGCCATCTGCGCCGTAGAGCACGTCATTGCCACCCAATCCATCAATCAGATCGGCTTCTCCGGTAGAGCGATCACGACCATTGTCATCGCCATCAGTCAGTGTGGTCACACCGTTGCCGCCAATCACGTCGTGATCGTGTGAGCCAGAGCTACTGTCTCCGCCAGTATCGCCACCTGTGTGGCCGCCGTTGTCCCCATCGGTATCACCACCGGTGTCGCCACCTGTGTGACCACCATGGTCGCCGCCTGTATCACCTCCGGTATCGCCTCCAGTATCGCCGTCGGTATGACCGTCGTGATCACCGCCAGTATCGCTGCCGTCATGGCCGCCATCGCCTTCACTTGGTGAATTGTTGGTGCGCGCTGTCAGCAGAGAGCCATTGGCCTCCATTTCAGCCTCTGTCCCCTGAAGATTTTTTACACCTTCAAGGATAGCGACTTTTACAAAGCCCTCTGCTTTGCCTTCTGGGCTGATTTCCAGAAGTGTGTTGTCGCCCGCGGTTGTGAAACGCACGAAATCTGTGATGTCATTTGCATCAGCAGAGTAACCGATCAAAGCGTCTCCGACGTCGACGAAATTCCACCAAGCATAGTCTTTAACGGTGTCGACTGCGCCATCCACCATGGAGAACTTGAAGGTGTCTTTGCCCTTGCCGCCCCGCAGGATGTCGGCACCGGACCCGCCATCAAGGATGTCGTTGTTATTACCGCCATAAAGCGAGTCATCGCCGGATCCACCGAACAATGTGTCGCCACTATCTTCACCATAGAGCGTATCGTTGCCCATGCTTCCGTAGAGCGTATCACCGCCGTCATTGCCATAGAGGACATCGTTGCCACCGAGGCCATCGATGACGTCTGCACCCTCGGTGCTCAAAGAACGGCCGTCGTCGTCACCATCTGTCAATTGAACAGCATCGGGATCAGGAGTTGTGCCAGAATCGCCACCTGTGTGGCCGCCATGATCGCCACCGGTATCACCGCCAGTGTCGCCACCTGTGTGACCGCCGTGATCACCACCGGTATCACCGCCAGTGTCGCCACCCGTGTGGCCGCCGTGATCACCACCGGTATCACCGCCATTGTCGCCACCCGTGTGGCCGCCGTGATCACCACCGGTATCACCGCCAGTGTCGCCACCTGTGTGGCCGCCGTGATCGCCACCGGTATCACCGCCAGTGTCGCCACCTGTGTGACCGCCGTGGTCTCCGCCGGTTTCATTGGAAAAATCATCGTCAATGGAACTAATGCCATCTTCGTAATAGTGTTTGATTTCTCCGGAGGGCGCGACGAACTTGTCGATGCGATACTGCTCTAGATAGGAATTCGAAAACCCTTCGAGCTTCAATGGAATGTGTACGGCTTGGTTTTCGCCGGTCACACGGTCACCAACCCACCAATAGAAACCGAGGTCCCAGGATCCGTCCGCGTTCTTGATGGCGCCAAACTTGTCCAGCACGTAGTCCATTTCGCTAGAACGAATTGTGGTTTGCAGGCCGTCAAAAGTATGCACATCTTGGCGGTACCAAGTGTTTGCATGGAAACGGAATTCCCCTGCGGTATCGGTCAAGGTGCCGCGAATATCGAGATCAGACCCGCCTGCGCGGATTGTCATCTTCGTCCCGGAGTCTGCTTTGAACGTGATCTGCTCTACCGGCTTCAGTTTGCTACTGTCGATGATTTGGTTTGCGACGTTTACGAGATTGCCGTTCGCATCACGCGCACTCAACGTTTTGCTGACATCGCGATACGTAACATCGACATACACGGCATCTGCATTGAAACCACGTGATGAGAGAACCTCGAATGAATCTTCGACGTGTACGTTGGAGAGGTTTACACCTTCGACTTTGTCGCCAACTTTGAAAGCTTTACCAACATTCACAAGCAGGGTGTCTTTAAAGACATATTCGTTTGTGTAGTTGAAGATGTGTACAGCTTCATTGTGAATGTTGTAGCCGGTAAGATCCTCGAAAGTTTGCTGAATGTCGGTCGCATTGTCGATGTTGCGGTGTCCTGTGAAAACACCCTGCTCGACAGCGATCATCTGATTGCCGGTGAAGCCAACAATTGAGGTGTCTTCTTCATCGTAGCGTTCAATTTCTTCGAATGGTTCACCAGATGGATCAAACTGCACCACATCCGCGAGCGGGCCTTGAGTACTTGTCTCCGAAGTATTGAACATCCAAGCGGTTTTGGAGTTCGCCGCAATGTTGTCTTGCTGAACGATTTGGCGTGCTTGGCTTTCGAAGGCCACGCCTTCAATGCCGAAGTCGCCTGTTTTTTCCAGCGTCAATACATTGGCAGCGCCATCGTAGTTGGGGTCACGGCCCGTCCCGACGGTGGACGTTACGAAGTTACCAATCCATTGACCGGTTTCATTGGCGTCTTCGGATACAATCCCTGCGCCTGCGACGCCGTAGACGAAGTTGTAGTCGATCGCGGCGTGGCTGTCGTGGTGCACAATGCCCCAGCCAGGGCTACCGGTTACAGAGTTACCTTCGATGATCGCGAGAGTCGCGTCTTCTGCGGCACCTGTACGGTGAATGTGAAGCGCATAGCGCCCTTCGACATTGTCGTCTCCAGGGTTGCGCGCGGTGCCAATAACATCTTCGCCTGGGCCATTTTTGATGCCTGGTCCACGATTGGACCAGTCATTTTCATCCCAGAGTTCGTTGGTGTTGATCGGTTTTGATTTGTCGGTGCGGCCCAGCTCATGGAACTCTGCAAAGCGCACTTCCACATCCGGGTTATGCATAAACATAACGTGGCCGCGTACACCTTCTGGATTTTCGGATTCAAAGCTCACGTTGCGGGTTGAGTTGCCAACATAAACGGACAACTCATTGTCGATGCCGTCACGACCCACATAGTCAGGTGTATGGTGATCATACTGCAGAGGGCGATCAATGGTCACAACGCCGGTTTCTGCGTTGATCGCTACGATTGTCACTTCTTCGTCTTGGGTCTGCAGAACTCCGTTGGAGTCGTTGCCAACATATTCTGTGCCCATGACTACCAGTTTGTCGCCAACCTGCCAGCTGTCCACATCCCCTTCAAGTTTCAGGGTGGTGTCGCCTTTGGAAGGTTCGTCCGACAGCTTGAGATAAGGGGCTTTAGAAGCACCTTGGATCTCGACCTGACCATGTGTGACAAGGCCATGGCTTAGCTGTGACGGATCTGATGACAGGTCAATCGGGCCATCTGTGAAGATGATTTCTGCAGAAACATCCGGCTGAACCGGGTTCCCTTCGACACCAATCGTCAGAATGGAGCTGGATCCAGTGAAAATTGATTCCACTTCCATGCGCGTATCTGTGTCAACTGCGAAGTGAAGGCCCCCATCGACACCCACAGTTTTGAGTTCGGCGGTGCTTACACCATCATAGACAACAGAGATACCCTGCGGAATATAAACATCGGCGCCCTCGCCTGGAATCTTGCCGTTTGCCCATGTCGCGGCGTCAAACCAAGAACCGCCATTGATAGCTACAAAGGTGTCTGGATCGCTTGCATCTGGAAAAAGATCGACGAGGCTTGTGTGCTCGCCCATTTTCACGGAATCATCCATGTGGGCGCTATGCCCACCAGATATCATTTCTTTTTGTTTCTGGATGGCTTCTGCCAAAGAGATACTACCCGAACCGATAAGATCCTGGCCAGCATCACCGGCCCCATGCCCGGCATGGTGATCCATCTCCATCGTGTGCGTCATATCGTTCATTTCGTCTCCAGTCGTTTCGCATACCAAAGGCTCAGCCAAAAGGCCGACATAAATAATTAGAGCAGCGCAAACCGCCCTGATTTCAGTGCTGTAGTGAATTCGAAACGGCTGAGTGGTGTACCGTCTCGATACTGCATTGCCGATGTAGCGCGCAAAAGTAACCAGAACCATAATGCGGAATAGTGCGCCGAAAGATCGGCAAAAACCCGCGTGAAACTGTAAAAGGACATTCCATAATCCGCCTACTCGAACTCTTCGACCAGCCTCTGGAATAAAAATGCCCGGCAATATTCTGGAAATGGCCCACAATAAACTACATGCCGGAACCGAAACCACGCCGGCCACTACTCGCAGCGACCTGTCAATGATCAAGCTAGAGTTCCAACATGTCATATTGGCGCCCGGACCTTGGCGAAACTGTGACTAATAAGTCCGTATTAATTTGTCTCTTCGCACTAATGGAAGTCCACTCTATTTGCGAAAGTTGTTGATACGCTCAAGCTCCTCAATGATGGAAATGGTTGTTCTTAAAGGCATTATGTGACTCTCAACCAATTCCCCCGTCAAACATCTCGCAACTTCATCTATTTCAAATTGTAACCCTCCGCCACGAAATGAGGCAGAAAATGCCCTAGATGGTGGAAAAACAGTCCGAATCGCTTTCTTTAATTTTTGACCTGAATAAGAAGAGGCGAATCGAGATTTTAAAGAAATTGGACTTTTGGCGGAATTTGAAAATGTCACAGAGGAAAAATTAGCTTCGCGCGCCTGAATAAAGGGAGCTGAAAGGGAGAGCCGCGCCTTGGTCCCGGAAATAGTGAGTGTGTTCTCCAATTGAGTGGCATGACTTACAGTTATTGCCGAAAGTGGGTTAAGCTCGCGTTTGGTGTTATGGCGCAGTGATATCGTTGCGGTCCTAACTGAGCCGCTTTCTGAGCGCTGCAGATCGCCGCCAGCGACCTCAAACGGTCCAAGAAGATACTCAGCAATGGAAAGCCCGTAGCACCCAAGATCGTTGAGCGCCCCACCGCCAAGCGCCGGGTCGGTGATTGGGTCTCCCTGGCGTTCTGCCCTGGCAAAGCCAAGCGACGCATTCAAGTGTGCAATCTCACCCAGCTCGCCGCTCCGGATCTGGCAGCGCGCCTTTGCCAACATCGGAAGAAAGCGAGTCCACATCGCCTCCATGCAAAACACATTTGCGGCCTTTGCAGCCGCTACGATTTCTCGCGCATCCGAAGAATTTGTCGCAAATGGCTTTTCACATAAAACCGCTTTGCCTGCAGAAATGGCGATGAGGCAATGTTCTTTGTGCAGCGCATTGGGTGTCGCAACATATATCGCTTCGACAGCTTCCGACTTAGCCAGATCCTTGTAATTTGCAAACACCTTCGCTCCGGGATGAACATCCGCAAGCCGTTTGGCGTTCTCCATTGATCGTGAGGCGATGCCTGAAAGTAAACTCGTGCGACTAAATCTCATGTCCCACGCGAACTGCTGCGCGATCGAACCTGAGCCGAAAATTCCCCACCGGATCTTTGCTCCGCTCATGATTTGCCGCCTTTAGCGCCGGGGGACCCGACCTTAGCAGCGCGCCCGAACAACGACCTGCACTTTGCGCTGCACCTTATTATGAACTGCTCACGGAGATTTCTCAGCAGCTCCTCGATCACGGGAAAGGGGGCATAAAAGCAGCGCATAGCCTCAATTGGGCTACGAGATTTCACCGCATCAATAAGTCGAAGCCAGTGCCATTTTTTGAGCGCCTCAATGTAGTGCGCCTTCAAAGCGGTCCGATCCTTGGGTTTTAGCGCAGGATTTGCCATCAATAAGAGGTCGCCTTGCACCAGCGCCCCCAAGTCCCGCGTAGAATGCTGACCGCTCAATGAGGTTGGCCGCATCACGGCAACGTATCCACAAGGATCCGTCAGACAAAATCTCGCGCCACTCAAAAGTGCGGACGCGTAAAGAATGTAATCCTCCCCCAATCGAAGACTTTCGTCGTAACGAAGGTTTGCCTGCTCCAGGAATGTTTTGGAGATAAGCGGCTTAATGAAACCTAGCTCCCGACGCCCGCCACGTTCGCTTGAAAGGTTCCCTTGGACGAAGCCCGCGAAATCTATGCTGAGCTCATTGATTGGTTCATCTGAAATCAAACGCTGCCGAGGGCCATCAATATCACTTTCGGGCACCTTGAAAAGGTCGTCTGCGACAAAATCCCAATGTGTTTCTTGTGCGATAGCCAAAAGTGCTCTGAGTCTCCCTTTCTCCATAAAGTCATCTGAGTCCAGAGGCGTAACGTAAGGCGCGCGAGCTTCATCTAGTGCAAGGTTGCGCGCAGCAGCAGGACCCTGATTATTCTTCTGCCTTAAAACACGAACCCGATTATCTGCTGCAGCCAGCCTCTCAGCACAAACCAGTGTTTCATCAGTAGAAGCGTCATCGACCACAATGACTTCTACAGAGACACCCTCTTGATTTAGCGCAGACGTTACCGCCCGAGAGAGAGTCTCAGCGGCATTCCAGGCCGGGATAATTACCGAGACAGATGGTATATCTTTAGGGGCAGTCAAGTCCGGCCAACCGTTGCTTTAGGTGGATTGTGCAAATGGCATCTCTGTTGCCAAAAAGAAAACTCACAACAAAAATAGAGACTTGATGCGGAATAATTTGTTGCAAACCTCTTTGAGGCACGGCAGTCTTCGAACATCTTTAAGTTCTTAACCCACTAATTTCAAAATCAAATTGATAGAACCGTATTAGACCCAGATGACCGATGCAACGGTAATAATTGCAGCATGGAATGCTAAAGCAACGATTATAAAGTCAGTAAGCAGTGCCCTTGGTCAGCGGGATGTAAAAACGCGCGTCGTGATTATTGACGATGCGTCAGATGAAGATTTTGAAGATCAAATTCCTGTGCGAAACGACGTGATCTTCGAGAGATTGGCCCATAACGGCGGCCCGGCCGCGGCACGAAATGCAGCACTAAATCACTGCGAAGGAAACTGGATTTGCGTGCTTGATTCTGACGACACGATGCAGCCAGACCGCCTCAAAGAAATGATTACATACGCGGAGGAATTTGATGCCGACGTCTTGCTAGGAAACTTCCAAAAGGTCGATGAGCAAGGGCACACATACGAGGATGGCACCTTTCTAAGGCATAACGAAATTACAATTGGCGCTAAAGTTGAATTAGAAGAATACGTTTCCGATAATATAATTTCCCCAAAATCAAAAAGCACCGGGTATTTAAAGCCGATTTTTCGCAGATCTTTCATCGAAGAGAAAAAACTAGAATACAATAGAAGCCTGAGAAACGGCGAGGACTGCCACCTGATTTTTGAAGCGTTGGCGATGGGGGGGAGAGTTCTCGTTTGGCCAAAAGCTGACTACCTCTACACTGTTAGGAGAGGGTCGATTTCTCATCGAATAGATCCCGATCACTTCGAAGCACTGATCAAAGAAGATTGTAAGTTTGTCGATAGATATCATAACGATATCAGCAATCATGCGATTGATCTATTTAGCGAAAGAGAGATTGGCCTTAGAAAAATGATGGAAACCGAGCGCATTATGTCAGCGTTGAAATCTAGGCAAGTGGGTGCAGCCTGCCGTCATTTATCACGTCACCCCTATGCTATTCCGATGGTCGGGCATCAGCTGCTGGAGGCAATAAGGAATAGAATTACTTAAAAATATAGGCGCGCTTGAAAAGGCATAGCGCCACTTAGTGGTTTTGTAATAAATTGAGAATTAATCCTTAAGGGTATATCTCGCGTATCAATCCGTATAGTTTCAAGAGATGAACACCCTAAGGTAGATTCAAATTTGACGACCTCTGCCCCAGTTTATGCAACGATACTGATGCATCGCCGCCTGAGCAACCTCAAGTCGGGTAGCGGTGTGCATCTTATGTGCCTTTGCTCAATCCTCTTTGACGCAGGTTATCAGGTTCGCATTGTCGCCGCGCCGACCACCAGTTTTGGACACATCCCATTTTGCCGCCCCGATCGCGTTTTATGCGACAACGACATACCTGTCATTTGGCCCGGAAGTCTGAAGGTGGGGAGGCTTTATGTTTCGACCCGCTCGCGGGTATGGAGAAAATTCATTATCCGCGCCCTCGCCAGCGTGACGTCTCTTACCAAGGGCTTAAACGGAGGGAGGCAACTTTCCTTTCCTAGTGCTTTAGGCAAAACGCTAACAGATGGGGAGGCTGAAGAGGTCCAGCGCGCAGCAAATGCTTTGGGTGCAGATTTGGTGATTGCCGAGTACTCTTCCCTCGCCCCGTTGCTCGGCGGCTGTAAGGCTACGAAGCGTGGCGTTTTGATGCACGACCTTTTTTCCAGTAGGGCAGTGTCCTTTCAGGAGTCTGGGATATGCCCAGACCATAATTCTATAACTCTAAATCAGGAGGTCGCGCGCCTGCGTGACGCGAATATTTGCATTCACGCCTCACAAATTGAAGCCGATGCAGTCAAACACCATCTTCCAGATGCAGAACATATCTGGATGCGCCCACGGCTCACAAAAAACACCGGAGATTCAAGCGCACCGCCCCGCGTTGTTTTTATTGGCGTAAAACATGGCGGCAATCGCGCTGCATTAGACATGATCCTCAAAGAAATATGGCCACGCGTTTGGCAAGAAACTGGTGTGGAGCTTTGGATTGTCGGCGAAATTTCCAAATGGGTGGAAGGCCGGCACGACGGTGTGCGCCGCGTAGGCTTTGTTGAAGATCTACGTACTTTAGGTGATGGAAATACTATTGGCATTGCGCCTATGTTGGTCACGAGTGGGATAAGTATCAAAATCGGCACATATCTCGAGCTCGGCATGAGAGTTGTCACTTTCAAAAAGACTCTCGAAGCTTATGGCGACATGCTGGATGGCCTGGTCACCGCAGTCGATACGCCAGAAGAATTCACAGAGACCCTCATTGACATACTGAAGAAGTCCGCAGAGCAGCAAGGCTGCCCGCAAGATGCTATCCAACGGCTTGAAGCCCAAATGTCAAATGAAGAACTTTTGGAGGCACTTCGTTGCCGTTAGGTAAGCTCGCCCAAGCAGCAAGTCGCCCGCCACGATGATTGGCGCCTGCTGCTTCATGCGGCAGGCGCTCTAGATTAGCCAGGGATTACTTCATCAGCTGGGACAAGACGCTGCTCGACGTTAATCACATCACCCGGCAGCACGATCGTGTCAGCGCCGGGGATCATTTTCGCAGCGTCGCCGCGCCCACGTTGCAAACTGAAGATCGTTTCTGTCTGGAGATCCTCATCAACTGCGGTATTCGTTGCACCTCGCTCCAACAACAGCAGGCGCACGGTTTCGCGACGACTGAGAAGTGACTCAATTCTCGCGCTCACGTTCTGCAGCTCGACAGCGGCTTGCGTGGCTCTGTTCGCTCTCAGAGCAACAATATCTCTCTCAGCTTCCTTGATACTTTGGCTGGCTCGAAAGAAGGTATTCTGCAGATCAAGCGTCTTGGCTTCCACATCAAAAACGCCTTTCTGAGCTTGCGTTAACTGAGGAGCCTTAGCCAAACCTTTGTCCACAAGAGATTGCGTATTCTCAAGATACTCCTGCGCGAGCCGCAACTGTTCTTGTTGGCTCTGAATCTTTTTTTCAACGTTTTCGATTTCCGTCGTCAGCAGCGCGATTAACTCCATCAACGAAGCCTGCTCGCGTTCTAATGCTGTTCTGCGAGAGCTGAAAATGCGCGTCTCCTCATCCAGCAAGCGCGCGAGCTTATCAGCGCTGCTGTCTCGGCCGAGCGTTTCGGGAAACCGCAGCTCAGTATGCTCCTCAATTTCTGCACGCAAACGATGGGAGGTTATTTGAGCACGAAGCAGTTCTGCCTGAATTTGTTCAAGCGATCCTGTCTCACGCAGCACGGACAGTGGATCACCATTAACTGTATCGAGATGGCGACCACCACCCGCGAGGGCAAAAGCTTGAAGCACTGTCAAACCTGGTTGTGCCGAATACGCCCCGGGATTATCCACATCACCGAGGATGTAAAACGCGCCGTACTCAATAACCTCAACAGAGGTCGACGGCGGATCATTGCTCCGCACCTGTGCCTTGAGAGCATCAGCGACATCGTATGCGAGCTCTTCAGGCGTGCGCCCTGCCGCTGGCAGATGCCCCGCGAGCGGCACCATGACGCGGCCTTCAGATTGCACGGAAAACTCTCCGCTAACAGCGCGCCAGATCACATAGTCCCGCTCACCTTCATCCCAGATCACAACCCGAAGGCTGATTTTATCTCCGGCTGAGAGCCTATATATGCCGTCATTTTCTAGTGACTGCGCAATCCCCAAAGACGCAGTAGCCAAAAAACTTAACGAAATCAGCAAAGCCCAAATAATGCTCTTTTCCTTCCGAGCAGCGAAGTGACACCCGAACATCACACCGCCACCAGAACTTTCCATTTAAAACTAGACATAAGAAAAATACCCATGTTTGAATAATCATCGATTGTTTGACAATTATTCACTTAAGGCTTGTCTCGTTGCAAGGTTCGATTTCTGCAATTATTCCGACATTTAATCGGAGTAATTTTCTTCAAGAGGCAATTGATGCCTTATTGCATCAAACGCGACCCGTGGCTCAGATTGTTGTGTGGGATGATGGGTCAACCGATGCGACGCCTGAAATAGTCAAATCAGCGATGAACGCTGATAAAAGAGGGGTAATTCAGTACTTCCGGGCCGAAAATCAGGGCAAATCTTTTGCTTTGAATAGTGCCATGAAAGAAGTGCGGGGGGAGTACGTGTGGATCTGCGATGACGACGATATCGCTTGTCTGGATGCGGCGGAGAAAATGGCCGAAGTGCTTGACGCAACCGATGTGGGCATCGTGGCGGGAGCACATGCGCGCTTCAGGACAGTTGAGCCCGAGAATGACAAAGAGTTCTTCGGGACAGGTTATTGGCCAGACTTATCGTCAGGCAGCATCATTCGTCATCTGTTGGAAGACATTTTCTTTTTCCAAAATGCCAGCTTGGTGCGTCACGCTTGTTTTGACGAAGTAGGACCGTTTCGCGAAGATTTAAGCCGTTCAATTGACTATGAGATGTTTGTGCGATTGTGCACGCGTTTTCGGGTCAAGATGATCGATGATGTGTTGTTCTACCAGCGCAAACATGACGGCTCACGTGGTCCAGCAGGCCAGCAACATGCAGCCAAAAAATCCGAAGAAGTTTGGCTTTCTGCCGATCGGGAGATATTCCGCGATCTCTACCAAACATTGCCGATTTCTTTCTATGCATCGTTTTTTGAGGCGGAGAAATCAGCCCTGGCCTTACGGGCAGCTCATTTGCAGCGTGCTTGCGTTTACGCGCGGCGTTGCGATTGGATGCGCGCCATTGAGGATTTTAAAGCGGCAGCACAAATGGCAGAAAATGACGGCCTCACACCGACTGAAATTGACATTGTTGTGAGGTCTATGGCCGGTAAGCACGGTAACGCTGAGGCGTATTCTTCGCCGGTACGCAAACAGCTATTAAGCCTTTCGCAATTTGGCCTTACGGGCAAAACAATTTTAAATGCACTTGGACGAGGATCTGTTTGGCGCGCAAGAGAGGCGTTGAACAATCGCGACTTTAAACTGCTCACGAAAATTACAACTTTTCTTTTGCAATCCGGAGCGCGACCGCACCCCGGAACGTCTGCATCACATCTGTCTGAGTTGGACCACCTGACACATGAGGCATACAATTGGTAACAATGATTGACCCCGCGCGCGTCGCCGTTCTTATTCCGACCCTGAATGAAGCAGATCAGATTGAGGCTGTGCTGAGCCAGATCATGCATGGAGACGCTGTTGCTTCTCGCTGCACAGTGATCGTCGCAGATGGTGGGAGTAGTGACGACACTTGCGCCATTGTTACACGCCTCATGAGCAAGCACTCTAATTTGCATTTGAGGCACAATTCTCAACGCATACAAGCGGCTGCATTCAATTTGCTTCTGTCGCCGGAATTCGACGGCATCGACTTCGCGATCAGATGTGATGCGCATGCTGCCTATCCGCAGGGCTACGTCAGTGATCTGGTGCACTGTATGTTGGCGAAAGAAGTCGACTCGGTTGTTGTCCCAATGGATGCCATTGCTGACAGCAACAGCTGCTTTCAACTAGGGCTCGCTTGGGTTGCGGATACCCCGCTTGGCGCCGGAGGCTCCCCACATCGTGGCGGGAATGTTTCCGGGTACTGTGACCATGGGCATCATGCAGCGTTCCGCATGTCGACGTTCCGAAAGCTCGGTGGTTACGATGTTGACTTTCGTACCAACGAAGATGCCGAATATGATAAGCGGCTGAGCGATTTTGGCGGCAGTATCTGGCTGAATTCCGATGTGCGTATCAAGTATTTTCCGAGAAAGACCGCAAGCCGTTTATGGCGACAGTATTTTCGCTACGGCGAAGGACGTGCGCGGACCTGTCTTAAACACAGCATCAAGCCCGCGCCGCGTCAGATGATACCAGCCGTGCACACGGCAGTCTGTGCTGTTAGCTTGGCTGCCCTACCTATCACGTCCCTGCTACTTCTGTGGCCCGCGTTCTATGCCTTAGCTATGCTGTCTTGCGGGATCTTGATTGCCCTCAGGCACCGCTCCATCTGTGGCCTTGCTGCCAGCGTTGCTTTAGCAACCATGCACTTTGCTTGGGGAATTGGGTTTCTCTCACGTCTGATGAAGAAATCACCCAGAACATTTTCCCCGCAGCCTGCAGAATAATCGCGGATCGAAGACCTCCTATGTCTACAATCGCATTTTTTGGTCACAACTCAAACGAACCTGCAGTCCGTCGACGCGCTCGCGCTTTCCAATCAGCCGGTCATGAGGTCATCGGCTTCATGCCACATCGCGGTACCAAGCAAGACACGGGGTGGCCGCTCGTTGACCTCGGAGAGACTGCGGATAACGCCTACGGGCAAAGGCTGCTTTCTATTTTTAAAGGCGCTAAAATTGCAGCGCGACACGGGCGCGAGTTGGGCAGGGCTGATGTTATTTACGCTCGAAATCTTGATATGCTCGCGGCAGCTGCGCGCGCGCGTTCAAAACTCAGCCTCAACACTCCATTGATATATGAATGCCTAGACGTGCATCGTCGCCTTACTGGCACTTCCGCAATCGCCCGCCTTTTGCGTGGTATAGAGGCGCGCCTACTAAAACACTGCGCATTGGTGGTGATTTCTTCGCCTCGCTTTGAGAGTGAGCACTTCGCCGTACATTACCCAAATGCCTATCGATCTTTCTTGCTCGAAAATCTGATGATCGACGGAGACAATTTCCCAGATCGCCCAACCAATGATGACCCATCGCCAAAGCAGCGTCAGCGCCTCCGCATTGGCTGGTTTGGCAATCTACGTTGCCGTAAATCGCTCGCTTTGTTGCTAGGGTTGGCCAAGAATTTTCCGGAAGACGTCGATATCGTATTGCGCGGCTACCCCGCACCGGGCGTGTTTGAAGACTTTGAGGGTGAAATCCGGCCCTATGACAATGTCTCTTTTGGTGGCCGGTATAACGCCCCGGACGATTTGTCTGAAATGTATGCTGATGTCGATCTGGTCTGGGCGGGCGATTGGTATGAGGAAGGCGCCAATTCACTCTGGTTATTGCCTAATCGTATCTATGAGGGGGGATATTTTGCGACCCCTGCCCTGGCCCCTGCGGGCACAGAGACTGCGCGCTGGCTTGAGGATCATGGAAGTGGCATTCTTCTCAATCAACCAATTGAGCAAGCTCTTGAAAAAGAAATATTGATACTGTTGAAAGACCGCACCCCAATAGAGAAGCTGCGGGCCCAGTTACTATCGCTCCCTCGCAGCACTTTTGTGGAGACCCCTGCGACAACGCAGAGCCTGCTGCAGGCGGCAACGGCCACCTAGAGAGCGGGCATCTGAGAAGCAAGTGCGCCTTTGATTGCGGCGAATACGCCACAAACACTAAGGCGCATCTTTAAAAAGATACGAATTGTAGATTCCACAATCGACTCGGGTTAATCTCTGAATGTCTTTTGATCGACATTTTTTATTTTTCTTATCTGACTCTCAAGGTCATTGAACTTTGACAAGATTACCTGACTTTATCATCGGCGGTGCGCCGAAATGTGGCACGACATCGTTGCATTTTATACTGGGGCAAAATCCGGAAATCGGTATCCCCGATCAGGAAATCCATTACTTTGATGCGGACGATCCGATCACGCATCCCGACTTTCTGACTGAAAACGAAAACGGCCTTAAATGGTTCGACCCCAGTCAAGAGAACGCACCCAACTTGAGTTGGTATACGTCTTGCTTTTCTGAGTTCCAAAATCATCAGCTCGTCGGAGAAGATTCTACAACCTATCTTTTTTCTGCGGTCGCAGCGCGTCGCATCAAAAGACTATTGCCAGACGTGAAGCTGGTCTTTCTTCTGAGAAACCCCGTCAAGCGCGCCTACTCTCAGTATTGGCATCTGCTTTGCAGCGGCCGTCTAACCTGTGGTTTTGAAAAAGCCATTAGCGCGCACAGCTCGATCATACTCGGTTCCACTTATGCGCCACATCTTGCGGAGTATTTTCGAGTATTTGGCCGTGATAATGTGCATGTCGCACTGTTTGAAGATTTTCTGAGCGACAAACAGGCTTATTTAGACGGTGTTACCGCCCATATTGGAGCCTCGAATATGGACGTGGAAACGCTGAAAACTTGGTTCAACCGCACCAACTATCCCTCCTTGCCCAAGGGCCAACAGCTGATCAATTATCTTGGTCAACCTATCGTGGCTCGCCGCTATCGCAATCACATGGGGCATGAAGCTGGCTTGCCTCAAACCATCAGAAAAAAAATTCATTATCAGTGGTTTAAGAGAATTAATCCGATCCTGCTGACAGCTCAGAAGCCGCCCGCAATGAAATCAGAAACAGCCAGATACCTGACACGGCATTTGTCGCTCAGAAATGCTGGGTTATCAGAGCTTTTGGGGCGCGATCTGTCACAAGTCTGGCCAGGGTTTAGCGAATGACAGCCAGCCGGATAGATATCCTGCTTGTTTATGACCCAAGATTCACCGGGGGAACGGCGAGCGCGATTTTGACTGACGCCCATGCTTTTCATGCTGCTGGTTTGACAATTGGATTACTGGAAGTGACTTCCGGATTTTTCATTGATGCGGGCACAGGAAAAAACACAGCTTTAGCGGCGTTGGCTGATTTACCAGGTGTCAAAGTCATCAAACCGGAAGCATGTGTTGTTGCTGACACGACCTTTTTTCACCACCCTCTTACTTTCGCACATCAAGTGCAAGAAAACGCAAAAATTCGTTCAAACACATCCGTTTTGGTGTGCCATCATCCTCCATTTCGCGGTGATGGATCACTTGAATATGACCCGATTGCTACAACACGATATATCGAACAGTCTTTCGGTATTCGACCAATGTGGGCACCAGTCTCAGGCGTCATTCGAAAACACCTGCGCAGCTTCCTTCCATTCATACGGCTAACAAACGCCGACTGGGTAAACTCCTTTGATACCGGCAATTGGATGTCAAACCGTCCCGTTTTTGATGGGCCAATTGCAGTGGTTGGCCGTCACAGCCGTGAAGACCCGCTCAAGTGGCCGGACACTGCAGCTGATGTAGCGGCTCATGTTGCTCCACGGGAAGCTGGCTGGAAGACGCGCGTTATGGGGTGCCCGGAAGCGCACCTCAATTCTCTCGGCGCGAATTTAGACGGTTGGGAGATTGTGCCATTCAACAACGAACCTGTGGACTATTTCGTTGAAAGTTTAGATGTGTTCTCCTACTTCCACAGCGACAAATGGGTCGAAGCCTTCGGGCGCACCATCCTTGAAGCCATGTTGATGGAGCGTCCCTGTGTACTGAGCCCAAGCCTACGAGATACGTTTGGGCCGACGGCACATTACGCCAACCCGGCAGACGTTCATGATCTGGTTCGATCTCTTCGTACAAACGTCAAAGCAACCCGGCAGAACTGCGCAGATATCCGTGAGCGTGCGGCACAGCAATATGCAAGCAAGGCCATCCCCGAAAGACTGCGCGCCCTGCAAAACGATACAGGCAGCTGTTCTCGCCTAGGGCCAATTCAAGCCGCTCCGATCACTGCATTGAGAAAACTGATTGGCTTGAAGCGCCGTCAACGGAATGCAGTATCCTTAGAACAGGCGGCAAAGCCCTGATGACGACCGTTACGCTGCAAACCGCCCTTTCGAAGAACTACGATGTTTGCGTTATTGGAGCGGGCGCTGCTGGCTTGGCACTGGCTTTGTCACTTGGGCAAGCAGGGATGAAGGTTCTTGTCATCGAACAAGGCGGGTTTGACGAGGGGACAATTGATCCTAGTGAGCGTAGAGACCTTCATCTTTCAACCGACACTCACGATCCACGGCATCGTACAAACCGCGAAGCAGTGGCGGGTACATTGCTTGGCTGGGGCGGGCGATGCATGCCATTTGACCCAGAAGATTTCGCGCAAGCCCGTTCGCGCCACAAGCACCCTTGGTCAATAAGTTTCAATGATTATGCTCGGTGGATCGCTCCGGCCGCGGAATTTCTCAAAGCAGATTCGACATTTAGATACTCCTCCCTTCCGAATGGCCCAGACATTCCCGGCGTCTGTCTCGAGAAAGTGGAGCTCCTGAATGCCCAAGACCAAGCGACCAATCTGCAAGAGCGACTCAAAAACGGGCTTGAGCCCATTGATCTTTTACCCAGGACACGCGTTCTCTCCTTTCGTTGGGAAGCTTCTGAAAAACACCAAGTGAGAGGACTCACATTAACCCATGCAGGGCAAACATGTGTCCTGCCCTGCAAAAAACTCGTTTTGGCCTGCGGCGGACTTGAAACCACACGTATGTTGCTGCTTGAAAAAGCTGCACATCCCAAGATCTTTGCTTCCACTGAAAATGCCCTTGGGCGCTACTACATGGGGCACCTCACCGGCGGTATGGCTGAAATCACTTTCACTGATCCACAACTCGCCAAGCAATTCGGCTATCAAAGTGGTCGTGGTCGCAGCCCGTATCGGCGCCGATTTTGCCTGTCAAATGGCGCACCAAGTAACGTGGCTTTCTGGCTTGAAAACCTGCACCCTGAAGATCCCCGACAAAGCTCCGGCGAGATCTCCCTTAAAAAACTGCTCAAAAAGCCCAAGGGTCTCGAAGATGCCGGCAATCATATCGCCAATGTTCTCAAAGATCCCATTGGTGCATCAAACATCCTGCGTTCGGCAGCACAGCGGTTTCTGCCGCCTTCGATGCGACGCCCTCAACGTCTCGCCTTGGTAGGCCGCGGGCCGTACATTCTCGCTTATCACGCAGAACATTTCCCAGAACCCGAGAGTCAGGTTACACTTTCTGAAGAAAGAGATAAATTCGGGCAGCGCATGTTGCAGATAGACTTTCGATACGGACAGCGCACAATTGATGCGCTAATGGCTGGCCACAAGCTTTTGGCAAAGCGCCTCAAAGCAGCGAATGTTGCTGAGATCACGCTGCCGGAAGACGAGGCTTTTGCGAAGGCCATCGAAGACAAGGCTCGCGATGGCTATCATCAGGCAGGCCTTACTCGCATGTCTGCTACACCGGGATCGGGGGTCGTTGATAGCAACTGCTGCGTACATGGGACCGACAATCTCTATGTCGCCTCCGCCTCAGTTTTTCCGGTGTCAGGACAGGCCAATCCAACGCTTTCGGTTGTGGCAATGTCATTACGGCTGGCAGACCACCTTAAACGGCACCTTCGGAGTGAGGTAACGCAATGACCGCTACTGCGACACCGATAGAGGTCTTGGAAATTCGCGAACGCCGCCGGGATTTCATTCTTGTTGCCCTGTGGTTTTTTGTAACTTTCAAACAATTTCGCTTTGACGAACTCATACTCTACCCGCTGGCGCTCTACTTCGCGTGGGCCTTCATAAGAGATTTTCAGAAGATTTTCCCTTTGATTGCCCGCAGCTTCGTCCTGTTCCTTTTTCCTGCTTGGTGGCTTTTGTCAGCCATATGGGGTGTTGAGACGACCTTAATTCTAAGGTCAGGCCTGCAGCTGCTACTGACAATCATGATCTGTTATTTCATTGCAACCAGGTTGACGGTCCGTGATTTGATTTTAGCTCTGGCCCTGACCGCGACCTACTACGGCATACTTAGTTTTCTCGCGCCTTACTTGGGTACAGGTACGAGTGCCCGTGGTGTGTTTTCGAGCAAGAATGCCATGGGAACAGCGATGGTGATCCTATGGCTCTGCTCTTTGTGCATAGTTTTTGACCCGGATTCATCGAAGAAACGAAAGCTCTTCGGGATGTTCGCTCTGGTTTTGTCCGCTTGGCAAATTTATATGGCAAACTCCGCCACCGCTATGCTCTTGGCATTTGGCATCGCAGTGATCGCCTTCTTGTTCGCAATCGTACCCCAAACGGGCATTCTAAAACGCCGCTGGTTCTATGCCCTGGGTTTTCTTGCGGTAGCCGCGCTCCTACTAAGCGCCTCGGCCTTTTTTACGACGCAAAGCATTGACCCCATAAATGCTGTGCTTGGCGCGTTCGGTAAAGACACGACATTAACCGGCCGCACGCTGCTCTGGGAATATGCAACACGCCAGATTGAGGACGACCCTCTTCTCGGCGTTGGGGCTGGCGGCTTTTGGACACCGTATGACAAGCTCTCTCAGGCCAGTCGCATCTATGAGGAGTTCCACAAGGCCACCTATGCAACCTTTTCTTTTCACAATTCCTATTTTGAAATTGCTGTACACCAAGGACTAATCGGTCTCTTTTTCTGCATCCTGACGGTTCTCTGGACAATCGGAAGCATCCTGCTTGCAAGAAGCCAAACCAATCCGATCCCTACTGTATTTTTCCTCTGTGTCTGCTCGGTTTCACTCGCTCGCAGTATGACCGAGTCTGACTTCATCGCGCCGTTTGCACTGCTCACCATGCTATTTATAACTGGGGGATTAATGTCTGCTTTGTCCCGGGTGAAAACATCCGAGACTAAATTTAAGCAAAATGCCCGATTCAGTAGTGTTCGTATGCAGCCACAGCGCCCACCTTTTCTTACCAACCCCGCTACCTCTTGGAACGGAGCTTAGTTTCGGCCCCGGTTGGGAACACTCATAGATAAGTTTTTGAAAGCGGCGAATGACGCAAAATTTCAGTAACAACAGATTGCAGCCAGGCAAGCAAAGTGCACTCAAAAACTACCAGCAGCGGATCGTTGGAAGCGAACGTTTCTTTGATCTGCTAAAGTATGAAGCTTGCACACTATTTCTTATGAATTTGCCCGGCGCGCTTGGGCTACTGCTACGACAAAAGATCTACCGTGCCCTGATTGGCAAACTTGGCAAAAGCGTAGTGATTTCCCGTGGCGTTACTTTGAGGTGTCCACAACGTCTCTCTCTGGAAGAGGGTACACTTGTTGACGAAAACACGGTCTTTGACATCAAGAGCACAGAGGCATCCGTTTCAGTTGGTGCGGAGTCGCAAATTATGTCGGGTGTCCGGTTTGAGACTGGATACGAAGGAAGCATCACAGTTGGGAGCAACAGCTTTGTTGGTGCCTATACTATATTGAATGGCCACGGCGGCTTAACCATTGGCGACAACGCCCTGATCGCAGGTCATTGCCATATCATAGCCGGAAATCATGGATTTGCAGATTTAAACACACCTATGATCTCTCAGGGGGTAAACTGTCTTGGCATTCACATCGAAGATGATGTTTGGCTCGGTTCAGGCGTACGTGTGCTCGATGGTGTGCGGATTGGACATGGCAGCATCATCTCCGCTGGGGCTGTGGTGACCCAAAATGTGGAACCCTACAGCATTATGGGGGGAGTTCCGGCGAAACTCATTCGAAAGCGTACCGAAGAAAATGTCTGAAACGCCAGCTGGTAAGGGTCGTCTTCGGGCGATGATCTCATTCTTGATCAAGGCGGTCATTAGCATCGGCTTGCTGACCTATTTGCTTTACACGCAAGTAGACAACATGGATGAAATCTGGGTGGCCATAGGCCACGCTGACCCAGCAATCCTTCTATTGGCATTTTCCCTCAATGTTTTTGGTTATCTGCTGTGCTCCTGGCGTTGGCAGATTCTCTTGGTTGCTCAGAAGTTTGACGTGCCTTTAATGGAACTGATCCGAGCCTACACAATCGGAATATTCTTTAACGCATTTTTGCCAGGCCTGATGAGTGGCGACTTTATGCGGGCTTACGACATTTCTGACCGTGTAGGATCCTACACGCGCTCCTTCTTAATTCTCTTTGTTGAGCGACTTACTGGAATGTTTGGACTGCTCGTCTTAGCGGCGCTAGCCCTGCCTTTCGTTGGGCGCGATATTGTTGCTCAAACCGGCGTTCATTGGATACTCTTGGCGGTTTTTGTACTTCTTTTAATTGCTAGTACTAGCCTTGCATTGATGCGCAAAGAAAGTCGCCAAACGCAAACCCTTAGTCTGCCCGGCACTCAAAAGCTCCAGAGTATAGCTGGCAAGATTGGTGAAACATCTCGAGCCTTTGGATCCGAAATGGGAGCGGTCTACAAATGTATGGGAATTTCATTTGTATTTCAGGCCAACGTAGTGCTGCATTATTATTTAATTGGAGTAGCACTTGGCATTGAAATTCCTGTTTGGATCTATTTTGGGATCATTCCGATCTCGCTTTTTGTCATGATGATCCCTGCCTCAGTCAACGGTATTGGCATCCGCGAGCAGATTTTCGTGTACCTTTTTGGAGCTTTTGGGATTGGTGCTGCACAGGCCATATCACTAGCTTGGATTGGCTTTGGAATGGTCTTACTTCAGGCTGTGGCAGGTGGTGTCATCTTCGCGATGCGGAAGAGACAACGCGGTACATCTGAGGACCCTTTGGTTTGGTCAAACGCGAGCAGCCAAGAATAAGCGGGACACCCAAGGTCGTATCCCGTTTGGAGATCAAGAAGGCTCAAGCACCTTCATCGGTTCCATTTTTTCGGGTGCTGAAGTAGGATAATATTCTGCTCCAAAGATCTCCGGATGCTGAATGGCGAGAGACACTTCAGTGATGTGCAGAGAAAACTCGCCGCCCAAACGCGGGGCCGCACCACTCTTAAGCGCCATCGCCATCTCTGCGACACCAAGCGCAAAATCCATCGGATATCCACGCTTAGCCGTGGAAATTTCTCGCGAGGCTTCCGGCTGCAGGCGCCTGCCAAAATCCAAACCCAAGAGCTTCTTTGCCCCCCGTTGCAGACGGGTTGTTGGTAAAGGAATGGATCGTACAGGTGAGGAAAAATCCCAGGTTTCGTCGACACTCAAAACACCGTCATCGCACATAATACGGAATTGATGGTCGTGTGGCGCAACAATGCTGTTGGTTAGCCGTGCGACCAATCCATCATCAAATTCCAGACAGGCCGCAGTGAAATCAGGTGTGGTGTAGCCGGCTGGCGTATCCGGTCCCTTGTCTGCCACTAAGCATTTTGCAAAAGACACCATCCGTCGTACAGGGCCGAACATGCCCACAAGCCAAGTCAGCGCATATCCGGCATGCTCCAATGTGCAGCCCGTCTCAAATTCATTCTCCGCCGGCCAATATGCGCCAGAAGCCGTCTTCCAATTCTCATAGCCGATACGATGCACCATGCCGTCGTCCATTTCAGCATAAACGAGACGCGGCGCCCCCTGCTCTCGGTTGCGAACCGCCTGATAGAGAGTCTGTCCTGCTGGCCCCAAAAAACTCGAGGGTGCGGAAACAACGTGCAACCCTTTCTCTTGTGCCAAACCTACCAAATGCTTGGCTTCAGCCAAATTCAAAGCCAGCGGCTTTTCGGAATAGACATGTCGCCCAGCAGAGAGACATTTTTGGGAGATAGCGTAATGCTGCGCTGGCGGAGTGAGATTGACAACAACCTGGACGTTCGGATCGGTAAGGATCGCATCCAAACTGTCATACTGCGGGACGCCATAGTGGCTGGCAAATTGCCTCTGCCGAGCCAGGGAAATATCGTGTACGCCCTTGAGATCTAACAGCCCGGTCCAATTGCTAAGGGTGGCCTGATACAGATCAGCAACATAGCCACAACCTACAAAGGCAATTCCGATTTTTTCAGCGAAGTCACTCTTCATCATAAAGTCTCAGAACCGACAGCCCCATAACTGAGTGACTGTCGGCGCAATTAAAAAATGAACAAAAATTATAGTTATTTAATCAGCTTAACACCTCATTCCTTATCACTATTTTGCCTAACGGCACAATCGCAACGACAACGAATTAAGTCTCGCCCCAATAAGCCGCCGCTATATTGCGCGAATGCATCAGTCATCTAAATGGTTAGCACTCTAGCCTTGCTTTGTAAGGCTTGGAATTCCTGCAACGGGGCAGGATTATTTACATGTTCAGGCAAAATTGGTTTGACTAAATGCTGCGAGAGTTTGGAGACTGGTCCTCACTGCAGGTGCCCTAGCGGTAGAAAATGCGGTTTTTTAGACAAGACGCCACAAGATTTCGGCGGAAATAGCAGTATTAAATTTGAGATGCCTTGATGCGAATATTAGTCCTAGCGCCGCAGCCATTTTTCTCTCTGCGCGGCACTCCGATTGCTGTGCTCATGCTGCTTGAAAGCCTTGCGGCAAAGGGACATGAGATCGATATGCTCACCTTCGCTGAGGGTGATCCTGTGGAAATAAAGGGGGTCAATATTTTTCGGGTAGCCGATCTGGCTCTATTGCGCGGCATTCGCCCCGGCTTTTCCGGAAAAAAAGCTTTCGCTGACCTGTTGATGACAGCTATGGCCATCGCAAAATTATCGCGCAACCGCTATGATGTTATCCACGCAGTCGAGGAAATGGCCTACGTCGCGCGATGGCTCAAACCGATCTTTGGCGTGCCTTATGTATTTGATCTAGACTCCTCTATTCCCATGCAAATCGAGGAGAAATATAACCTCCCTGGGCCCATTAAACGTATGCTCGAAGCCACGGAACGTGGCGCACTTAGGCGCGCGACTGCTGCAATAACATGTTGCCCGGCGCTGGAACACATTGCCTGCGCCAATGCGCCAGAGTTGCCTGTCAAAACTATCACAGATGTCAGCTTGCTCGACGGAGCCTTGATAAAGCAGGACGATGTCGACACATCTGATGCCAGGTTTGATGCTCCCGTGGCAATGTATGTTGGAAATCTTGAACACTACCAAGGGTTGGATCTGCTGATGGAAGGTCTTGCCCGCGCCCTCCCTCAAAGGCGGATGCATCTGGTCGTGATTGGCGGGGCCAGCGAAGACATTACGCGATATAAAGCCAAAGCCGCTGATCTCGGTATCGGCGACGTCAGCCATTTTTTGGGGCCGCGTCCGATTTCTGCACTTGGAGCATATCTGAGCGCCGCAGACATCGTCGTGTCTCCGCGACTAAAAGGTGTCAACACTCCGATGAAGGTCTATTCATACCTAGACAGCGGCCGCCCGCTGCTCGCAACAGCCCTATCAACCCACACCCAGGTGATTGGCGAAGATATCGCTCATTTGGTTGCACCAACGCCTGAAGCGATGGCCCAAGGATTGTTGCACCTGACTGCAAATCCGGAAGCCGCAGAGGTCCTCGCCACACGCGCCAAAGAACGCGTGAAGGCGGAGTTTAGCCACGCGGCATTTCAGGCGCGATTGTCCGAGTTCTATGAGACAATCGTGGCTTCTAGGGTGCTGACTTGAATATATTTTAGGTCGACTGAGCTGCCGCGAGCTTGGCGAGCAACTCTTGTTTTGAAACTGGTTTTCCGAGGACTTCGTTTATACCTTCCGCGAGGTACTCTTCTATTTGATGTGTCATAACATTTGCAGTGACTGCTATGATTTGCGTGGCCTGCGAGCCGTTGGCTATTTCCAGTTTCCGGATTTCGTTCGAGGCGGTGATGCCGTCCATAACAGGCATTTGTATGTCCATGAGGATGACATCGTATGTAGTCTTGGAAGCAGCTTCTACAGCTTCCTTCCCATCTTTTGCCTCGTCAATCTGGAGCGGAGTATCTTTGAGAAAGCGCTTCAGCACGAAGCGGTTTGTCGCATTGTCGTCGACAATCAGGAGCCGCTTCTTTTGCAGCAAAAGCTGATCGCCTGCCACCTCTACCAGTTTAGGTGCTTGCTTTGAGCTGGCTTCAATTGGTGCTTCTTGCTCGGGCAATGGCAACTCAAACCAAAATTTCGAGCCTGTACCAGAATTAGTCGCTACCCCAATGCGCCCGCCCATCGCCTCGCAAAAGCTGCGGGAAATCGCAAGCCCAAGGCCGGTGCCACCTTTGGAGCGCGTAACGCTGTTGTCTGCTTGAGAGAATGGTTCGAAGATTTTTTCTTGTACGCTTGGATCGACTCCAGGCCCCGTATCGCACACTTCAAACCGGCAAATTGCACGATCGCCGATGAATGACGCTTGAAGCGTAACGGTGCCGTTTTCAGTAAATTTAATGGCGTTGCCTATCAAATTGTGCAGTACTTGGCTTACCCGCTGTTTGTCACCGCGCACAAAGCGCGGCAACCCATCCAATGGGCTCAAAATAAGGGAAATCTGCTTTTCGCGAGCGCTCGCTGTGTAGAGTTCGACCGCTGCATGTAGAGTTTGGTGGAGATCAAACACGCTGTTTTCTAGCTCGAATTCACTAGACTCTATTTTTGAGAGATCCAAAACATCGTTCAAGGTTTTCAGCAGCAAATCGCCGGCATGCGATACAATGGTGAGACATGATCTCTGGTCCTCGCTCAGCGGAGTTTCTAGGAGCTCGCCAGACATACCAATGATCCCATTCAGCGGTGTCCGGATTTCATGACTTACATTTGCAAGAAAGCGTGACTTCGCTTCATTCGCCATTGAGGCTGCCTTAGCTTCTGCGCGCAAGTCTTCTTCTTTTCGTTTGGCGCGAGAGACGATGCGGGCTTCAGCTAACAGATAAACAACTAGTATGGCGATCAGCACAAGCACCAAGCGCTCGCGAACGATCCCACGTGACCTAGCCAATTGCTCAAGTTCACGCTTCGAAAAAACCTGATTGGTATATGAGTCTTGCCAAGTTTTTTGCAATACAAAGCCAAGCCTTTGAACATCCTGCGCTGCGCTGAGAAGTTGCACGGGATCATAAGCGCTTTCGTCCAAAAGCAGGGGGTCAAGTTCAATCAGCGTCGATTTGAGTGCGTAGAGAGGATCATAGAAACTTTCAAAAAACCGCAGATCTGAAGTTAGCGCGATGTCAACTTTGCTCCAAAGTAACTCGAATCTAAGTATAACATCTTGAAGATCTACTTCACTGAGCGACACCGTCTTTGGGTCCCCGGTGAATACGAGGCTAGTGGAGTATCCAAAATGAAGCGTATCTACAATTACATCGTTGAGACGCCAAATAGTTTCGCTGCTGCCAATAAGGGAACGCTTCCGTAGGCCTTCAATATCTCTTTGGTTCGCAATGAAAACAAACATCAAAGAAACCAATAGCCCGAGGGCAATCAGCGTCCTAAAATTTCGCAGGTTGATAAAGCTTCTGAGGTGCTCAGACATCTTGATTGTTACACGACGTCAGCGCGTGTAGTCCAGTTGCTTGAGTTGCCAAACCATACGCCTTTCAGCGTTAACATCTAAAGAGTCTGACTTAGTAGTTGGATAGATAATCCAAATCGGGCCGCGGTCACGAATTCGCATAGCCTGTCCATTATGTTCCAGCGCGAGTAATACTTGATATTTGCGCGCATCGCTCAACGGGATCTCTATGCTGTAGTCATTTAGCGCGAAGGCCACAAACGTACCGGTTTCAATATCTAGATAGCGTAAGAGAGCCGACATTGGCGTGCCTGTGAAGGTTTGCTCTCCCTCCAAAAACGGAGACTCTGTTGTGATGGTCTCCCAGCCAATTTCTTTCAGCTGATCACGATCAAAGGTGACTTCTTCTCCGTGTGAAAGGTCACCGGTCACGGTCAGAATGGTCGCACCCTGAGGCTCGGCGCGTCCCTCCCCAACTGCGGCAATTACGAAGGCGAAGCTGAGGAGAGCAAAGTTTAGATTTCTGAACACTGCGGGTCTCTCCGTTTTGTGGCTTGCAGCGGGTTCGATGGTTTCGGGCTAGTTCGCTCTAACTCCGTCCCGCGCGTTTAATGTTGACGTTTTGAACTAGTCAGAAATTAAAGAGACCTCAAGGAAACGCCCATGATTAGGGGTATGACCAACCGGCTCCTCAATTCCTTCTAACACAACTAAAGCTGGGAATGGCAGACCTTGTTAGGAGGCCAGGAGAAGTTCTGTGCCCTCCTCATCCGCTCGGAAATCGGACACCAATTTGGAAAGCTTGCTGGTCTCCCGATCGAGCACCCCGCATGCCGCCGCGGTCTCTTCGCACATGACCGCATTTTGTTGTTGCGTACTTTCCAATTGCCCCATGGCCGTGTTGAGCTCGGAAATTCCCAAAGACTGCTCGCGTGCCTGTTTGGAGATGTCTTTGACATGATCTGAGATGTCAACGAACGCGTTCAGCATCGCTTCCAAAGAGGCGCTTGTGCGATCGACCAGTTCGACACCGTGACCGACCTGTTCGCTGGAAGTGTTGATAAGTTTTTTGATGTCATGCGCCGCATCTGACGATCTAAGCGCGAGGCTCCGCACTTCTGAAGCAACAACCGCAAAGCCCAAACCTGCGTCGCCAGCACGCGCTGCTTCCACACTTGCGTTCAGAGCCAGCAAGTTTGTTTGGAACGCAATGTCATCAATCATGCCGGTAATTTGCGTGATTTTCTCCGCCGTCTCGTGAATGGACCCCATCGCTTTGACCGTATCGCGCGCCACTGCCGTGCTATTCACGGCGCTGCGGTTGACTTGGTCCACCAATTGCTCTGTCTCTTGCGCGCCTTGGGCAACGTTCGTGATCGATTTGGTCATCTCATCCAGCGCGGCAGCGGTTTCTTCCAATTGTGCGGCAGATTGCTCGGTGCGCTGCGCAAGATCATTAGACGCTGTCGTGATTTCTCTCAGCCCGGCGTCGATGGAATAGGCGGAGACATCGGTTGAGCTGATCAGGTTCGCGAGCTGTTCTACGGTGTTGTTAAAGTCCACACGCAGCCGCTCATATTCTTCAGGCATCTGCTCTGCAATTTGCGCGTCCAAATGCCCGGAAGCCAGGAGCTGGAGGCCATTTGCCAGCGTGCGAACGACGTCTTCTTGCTGCAGTTTTTCTTTCCTCTGAGCCGCTTCAAGGGCATCTTTCTGCGCTAAGCCCTGGCGCAAAATTTCAATGGAATCCGCCATGACGCCGATCTCATCTTGGCTCTTAGGCAACTCAATGGGATTGGCCACATTTCCGCCTGACAAATCTCTGATGACATTCAGTATTTTTCCAATTGGACGGCCGACGATCGAACGAACGCACAAGAAAACGGTCAAGATTGCGAGTGCGATCATGATGAATTCTTCGACCAGTTTTTCAATGAGTCTTTGTCTCACTGGAGCCACAAACACTTCGCGCGGTACATCGAGAACAACCGCCCATGTTTTGTTCATTCCATAGGCGCTGAAGGGCAGGAACAGGCGCGTTGCTCCATTTGGCATTTCGTTGGCGATTTGAGGTTCGCCGGTGCGGATTGCGGCGTCGAATGCGTCACGACCTTTTCCTGAAAACTCTTTGGTCAGTAGAGCAGGATCGCTGTTGGCAAGCCACTTTCCGCCCTGACCAAGAAGCATAACGCGCCCGCCGTCATAAAAAGAGGCCGCATTTACAAAGCTGGAGAGTTCCCCAAGCTCTATGTCGACGCCAGCCAAGCCCACAATCTGGTCTTGGACCTTCACCGGCACCGAAACACTTGTTAGCAGATTTCCCTCGGAAGACAGGTAGGGCTCGGTAATAACACTTTGACCACTGCTCTGAGGTGCCGCGTACCATTCCTCGGTGGTATCAGCTGCGTAGGAGAAGGGGTTGAAGTCCAAGCCACCTGACGCGTTTTCAAGCCAATAGGGTGCAAACACGCCTTCAGGATTTCGCCCTGCTTCTCCTGAAATGAACTGCTCAGTCGGTCCGTCAATAATAGAAGCAAACCAAGAGGTGAAAACGAGGTCATATTGGCCTGGTACCCCTCTCATAATCTCAATCAGTTTTGACGTTTCGGAGACACCGCTTTCCATGTAGCTGGCAAGCGAGCCTGCAAGACTCGCTGCCGCGGACGTGGCTTCAATAAGTTGACTGGTCAGGCCTTGAGAAACTTCTTTGCCACGTTGTGTCGCGCTTTCCAGAATTTGAGCTTTCACCGCACGGGTTTCGTTGACGACAGTGTAAACAGAGAAGGTGAAAGTCACCAATACAAAAACAGCAGTTATTGATGCAATAACTTTGCCGGAAACCGATCTGAATACTGCGAGCATTGGCTGGCCTATGGAGTTGCTATGATACCAGGGCCTGATGTCACACATGACACTAAAGATTCCCTGAATAGAAGTGCGCACGCTTCGCTGTCAGATACAAAAACCGATAGTACAGAGAGTGGGGCCAGACACGGCCATTTTCAAAGACACCAACTCGTCCGGAAAAGCTGTAGCTCTTTTCGTTTTAGGTGCCTTGAGCAGTGGGGTTGAGTGGTGAATTAAACGCTGAAGCGATTGCCTATTTACTCTAGCTAAAATCGTCCTGGTCCCACGTCCAGAAGTCCAAATAGTCTATTATGGGTCAATCTTATGGCTCCATAATCTAGTTCAATATGGTTTGAGCGGCACTAAAATTACGCTACGTCAATTTATATTGCGAGCGAGGAGCCAGCATGAAACTTTGCCTAGTCTATTTTGGTCGAAACGAGGTTCCTTACACCTCCCCTCTCTCCCTCCCCGAGACGGATCGACTATGCAATGCGCTGGCTCCTCATTTGCCGGATGCCGAGTGGAGCCTTCTAGACGCATCAAAAGGCAATGTGCCTATTTCCGATGCGTATGATGCCTACTTTATTGTGGGTTGTGGGCGAGGAAAGCGCTCATACGATTATCAGCAGAAGCTAAACTTCCTTGTCCGTGAACTGAACGGACTACGGCTAAAAACCATCGGTGTTTTTCACGGATTTCATGCGGTGACTTTGGCGCTCGGCGGATCTGTTGCCAAACGACCTAGCAACTACCAGACGCATCTAAGCCCATTGAAATCCCAGGCGGCGAACCATCTGTCTTTGGTCGAGACTAATCCGGGTGGTGAAACCCAATTCGTGGAGCAAGTGATGCAAGTTCCTAAAGGTGCAAAGCTCGTGCTTACAAAGAAGTATCGCCCAATCAGCGGCTATACGCTTGATAGCTACCTGCTGGCCATAGAACAGCCTTTCGCTGATTTTACAGGGCACATCGGGACTCTTCGTAAAGGGTACGGTTCGGCAGTGACTGTTGCCGATCTTAGTGCCGCAACCACGCCCATAGCTATTCAAATGATCGCAGATTTTTTGCAAAGCCAACCACCACTCACACTGGCCTGCGCCTAGGTGTTTTGCGACGGAAAATGGCATACAGCAGATCTCTTCGAGAAACCTTCACCCAGCAGTGTAGTGTCTAACCGAAGTGAACTTTGGATTGACTTTATAATCATTCCGTTGAGGTGTTGACGGCAAGGGTCTCAAAGGCAGCGATCAGTTTCTCTTGGGTGTCTGATCCCTTTTGCCAATCAGCACAGGCCAGAAAAAAGGACGTTTCGAAGTCCACGCCTTCTACACGCCGCATGATCAAGTTGGGGTCTCGATCGCAGATTTTCTCTGCCACCAAGGCGTTATTGAAGGTGACTGCGGACAAAGCCTCCACCATGCGGATGGCGAAGCCAGCAAACGGGGATTGCAAAACTGTTTTTATGGAAACACCATTTTCGTGCCACAGTTTGGAAAAATAGTGGAATGCCGGATCGTTGCGTGTTGAGGAAATAATGCGCTGCCCTGCAAAATCGCGGACGCTCAAAGATTTTGCCGCAGCCAATGGATTATCCGCTCTCATGACTGCCACTAGGGGTGCAACGCCAACTTTTGCGTTGTGCAGCCCAGGGTGCTCAAGCGGGCGGGTATGAAAGGCGAAATCAACATGCCCTTGAATGAGAGATTGCACCATTGAGGAGAGGGGCACCGAGCTGACATAAAACATCGCATCTGGATGATCCGCGACGATTTCGCTCACAATACTGGGCAACAGTTCGCTGGCAATACTCATCGACGCGGTCAGCCGCACTGTTGATAGCACGCCCGTGCGCCCATAGCTCAACTGCGCCTGGAAGCGATCCAGATGTGCCAGCAAACTCACCGCATCTTCTCGCAAGCTCTCGGCACGGCTTGTCGGGAAAACCGCACCGTTTCTGCGGATAAATAGCGGTGCGCCGATGGCATCCTCCAGCACCTTGATCAATTGACTGATCGCAGGTTGAGAAACACCAAGTTGGCGCGCCGCCGCAGAAAACGAACCGGTCGAAATCACAGCTGAAAACGCTTCAATATGTTTCAGCCGTCTAATTCGGTTGGACTTAATGCCGTCAGCCATGGTGTCGCCTCATCCAATGCAAAGCTGCCATTGCATCCCAGCACAAGTACTCGGAGATCTCAAACCTATCTTATGTCACCTCTTCAGGGCGGAACCTTGGCATCGCGGCAAGCAAGCCCCGAGTGTATTCATGTTCCGGCGCAACCAGAACTTTGTCACAGGCTCCAATTTCCACAGCCTCCCCCGCGCACATCACCATAACGCGATCACACATTTGTCTCACAACAGCCAGGTCATGGCTGACGAAAAGCAGTGTGAGCCCAAGTTGCTCTTGTAAATCTTTCATAAGATTCAACAACTCCGCCTGTACAGTCACATCCAGGGCAGAGGTTGGCTCATCGCAGAAAATGAAATCTGGTCGGAACGACAGTGCCCGCGCAATGCCAATTCTTTGGCGTTCTCCACCAGAAAACGCATGGGGCATTTTTCGAGCCGATGCCCTAGGCAAGCCGACAAGTTCCATGAGATCGCCAGACAATTCACGCGCCTGCGCGCGGCTGAGCACGCCATGCGCCTTAAGGGCATAAGTGATGTTATCTCCTGCCGTCATGCGCGGGTTGAGAGAAGAGTACGGATCCTGAAAAATACACTGCAGCGACTGACGATGAGCGAGCTTTTGCGCCTTTGATGTCAGATCGTCGATGTTGTGGCCCTTGTACGTGATTTCATATCCGGGATCTGGCGTGTGCAGTCCTAGGATCATCTTGCCAACCGTCGATTTCCCGGACCCGCTTTCGCCGACTATCCCCAACGTCTCCCCTGGAAATACATCGAAGTTTATATCAGATACTGCTTTGAAATCGGTCGCTGCTTTTAAGGCTGTGGCCTTCATCGCAAATGTCTTTGAGAGGTTTTTCACACTCAAAAGTGGCGTCCCTTCAACGCCCGCATCTGCCTTGCGAGACATCAGATAATCTATGGCACGCTTGCGATCTTCCGCTTTACCCAGACCGCCAGGCACAGCAAAGCGCTCGATTTTGTGGTCGATCCGCGGGATCGCCGCCATCAATTCCCGACTATAGGGTTCGCTGGGATTGCTCAGCACTTGCGCAGTGGTGCCTTCCTCAACAAGTTTCCCATGTCTCAAAACATAAACATAGTCACACATCTCGGCCACGACACCCATATCGTGCGTAATCAAAATAATCGCGATGTTCTCTTGGCGTGTGAGTTTGACAAGCGTTCCGAGCACAGCCTTCTGTACTGTGACGTCAAGTGCTGTTGTCGGTTCATCCGCAATAATCAAATCCGGTTTGGCACTGATTGCGATAGCAAAAACAATACGCTGGCACAGGCCACCCGAAAGTTGATGCGGATACTTGCTCAATCTTTCTTCAGGCAGAGGGACTTCCGCTTGCTCCAACAGATCAATCGCATAAGCGCGCGCATCCTGCCCGCGCTTGTTCGTATTGGCCTCGATCGCTTCGATCAGCTGCTCGCCAATGGTGAGAACTGGATTGAGCGCGGTCATCGGGTTCTGATAAATATATCCGACTTTGGAGCCCCGAATGTCCGCAAATGCGTGCTCTTCCAGCCGTGTGACCATCACCTCATCAAGCATGACGCCTCCGGTGTCGATCACTGCATTTTCATCAAGCAAACCTAGCGTCGCTTTGCCGATGGTCGATTTTCCAGCACCACTTTCGCCTACGACGCCAACAATTTGTCCGCGCTTAACGGCCATGGAAAATTCGTCAATCGCCCGGAAAACTGCACCGTCCGCCATCGGATAGGCCACGGTCAGGTTCTCGACGTGTACAAGCTGATCAGTCATGGTTCACTCCTTGCCGCGCAGATAGGGGTTGGCGTGATCACGCAAACGATCTGCCACCACGTTGATACAAAGCACCATGCCAACCAAAACGAGGCCTGGGAAAATACTGATCCACCATTTGCCGGACAAGATGTAGTCGTTGCCATTGGCGATCAATAAACCCAAAGAGGGCTCGGTGATGGGCACGCCCACTCCTAGGAAGGAAAGGGTTGCCTCTGCTCCGATTGCGCTTGAAATGGACATGGGTAGCACCACCAGAACTGGAGAGATTGAGTTCGGGAAAAGGAACCGTCCCATGATGCGCCAGTCAGACAATCCTGCAAGTTGGGCTGCGTGAATGTAGTCTTTCTTCAACTCTGACAGAGCGACCGCGCGGACCAACCTCGCCTCCGATGCCCAGGCACCGATAATGAGGGCAATGATGACTTTGTCGATGCCTGTCCCAAAAATTGCGAGCACCATCAGCGCCAACAAAATCCCGGGAAAGCTCATTTTCAGATCGACGGTCCGCATGATTACGGTTTCGACCCAGCCGCCTTTCATTGCCGCCAGAAGCCCCATGAAAACCCCAATCGCAGAGCCAACAATTACAGCGACCAATGCGACAAAGAGCGAAATCCTCAATCCATAGAGCACGGCCGATAAAATATCTCGTCCCAATGCATCGGTGCCAAGCAGACTGGTCGTGCCATCACCAAGCGTCGAGCCAGGTGGCAAAAGGCCGTCCAGAATATCCAGTCGTGTCTGGTCATATGGGTCTTGGGGCGCAATCAGAGGGGCAAAAATCGCAAGAAAGATAAAGATTGAAATTCCAATCAACCCACAGATAGCTGCCGGATGACCTCTGAAGATTTTGGCGACATTTTCCAAAAATCTGGGTTCCGGCTTATCTGGAGAAGAAGGGCTTCCAATGTCAGCAGTTGTGGTATCAACAGGCATCTCTTTCTCCTCAAGTATAACGAATACGTGGGTCGAGCAGCGCGTAGAGCACATCGACGACAAAGTTTATGGTGACAAACATGAGGGTGATCAGGATCAGGTAGGCGACAACAACCGGGCGATCCGAATTGTGGATGCTGTCCAGAAGCAATTTGCCAATGCCGGGCCAGGAAAAAACCGTCTCGGTAACTGTTGCAAAGGCTATGAGACCACCCAGCTGCAAACCTGTAATTGTCACAATTGGAATGAGAATGTTACGCACAAGATGGCGGCGAACGATACGTTCCCGACTGATCCCTTTGGCGCGCGCAAAGGTCATGTAGTCCTGATACATAACTTCCTGTGTGCCCGACCTTGCAAGTCGCGCTTGCAGGCAAATTGTATAAATCGCCAAGTTTAGGGCCGGAAGCATAAGGTGGCTCAGACCATCAAGGCTGAACACTGACCAACCCACACCGAAGACATCTACGGTATCCCCTCGGCCCGAGGCAGGCAGAACCTTAAACCAAACCGAGAACAGCATGATCAGCAAAACGCCCTGCCAAAAGTTCGGTATGGAATAGCCAACGGTGGTGAAGAAACTGATGGCTTTAGTGCTGCGTTTCTTCTGGTTCAACCCTGAGTACACACCCAGCGGAATACCAACCACCAAGCCAATGAACATGGCAAAGAAGGCCACCTCCAAAGTTGCTGGCAAGCGCTCCAAAATCAGATCCATGACAGGACGATTGTAGACAAACGATGTCCCAAAATCCCCTTGCAGCACATTCCCTAAAAAGGACAGATACTGGAGGAAGAGCGGTCGATCTACGCCCAGTTCCTGCGCCAACGCCAGGCGATCTTCCTCTGTGAAGTCTTCCCCGGCGAGTACAGCGACCGGATCGGAGACAACATACATCCCCACAAAAACCAGGGCCGACATGATCAGCACCAACACGGCGCTTTGCCCAAGTCGCTTAGTGACGAAACTCAACATAATGCCCCTCCGGCGGTTAGTGAGTTGCTGAGCCTACAGCAGGCTCGGCAATCTGTTGCGGTTTTAGGTGATCACTTACGGCTAACAGTGGTGGCGCTGGTACGCTCGTCCTGACGCCCGTTCACTTCGAGATCGGCGCGATGCGCCCAAATCGTATGCTGGTAGTAGAGTGGAATGCCGGGCAACTCATCGACGACAATCCGCATCGCTTCACCGAGATAGGCGTTGGCTTGCGTTTCATCAGTTTCGACAGCCCAAGCTTTCATCGCTGCATCAAAGCCATCATTTTGGTAGTTCGAGTAGTTTGATGAGCCCAAACCAAGCTCTTTGTCTCTTGAGGCGAATGCGAAGGAGATCATCTGCGCAGGCCCCTGAGGGTGTCCCCAGCCGTACATGAAGACACCCAGTTCATTCTCACGACGTTTCCCCGCAAATACCGACCAGGGTTCAGTCTTGAGGTTCACCTTAATCCCGATGCGCGAGAGATATTGCGTCACTGCTTGAGCTACCCGCGCGCCGTTAGCATAGCGATCAGACGGGGCATAAAAATCGATTTCAAAGCCATCCGGATATCCCGCTTCTGCCAATAGCTCCTTGGCCTTAGTCGGATCATGGGGCAACTCCGCGAGTTCCGGCGCCCCAGCGCGATACTTTGGAGAAAACTGATTTGCGACAGTCGCTTCTCCTCCAAAGAGTCTATCGGCAATCGCCTGGCGATTGATCGCCAACGACATTGCCTGGCGCACCCGCTGATCTGCGAGCGGTGCACTACCATCTTCTGCACGCACACCTTTGGCGCCTTCTGCATTCACATCCAGAACTAGGAAGATTGAACGCCAAGACGGTACAGCGGTGTAAGTCAGATCTTCATTGGCTTTCAAGCCGGGCAGATCTTCTGTTGTTGGATTTTCAATCAGATCAAAGTCGCCCGCCAATAAGCCCGCAAGACGCGCTCCGGCATTGCCGATGGTTCTGATTTGTACCTCGTCCCACTCGGGAGCACCGCCCCAATAATCGGCATTTTTGACCAAATCTGCTTCGCCGGATTTATCAAATCTCACAAATTTGTATGGCCCGGTTCCAATCGCGGCGCCGCCCGCTTCAAATTCTGCTCGCGTCGGATAGGTGATGCCGCCGCAATCACCTTGGTCATCATAGGTAATCGGCCCTTCTGGAGTATCCGCACCTGCCGCAGGCAATATCGACAGGAACTTCATTTTTTGAATCCAAAGCGGATACGGCGCTTTCATTTCAAAACGGACAGTATGATCGTCTACCGCGACCACATCAGTGATTGGCCCCATCGAACTGGTTAGCAAATTTCGCTTGCCGTCAATCAGGCGCATCATACGACACGCCGAATAAACCACATCACGGGCCGTCAGCGCCGTTCCGTCGTGGAAGGCAACATCCTGGCGCAGCTTCACCTCTAGAGATGTGGGGCTGGTCCATTGCCAGCTCTCGGCCAGAAGTGGAGAGTCGTCTGCAGCCACCAGAGCTTCAAAAACGTGTTCTTTCAAGGAAGCCGTGGGTGTTCCGCCAAAGGGATAGGGATCAATGGACCGTGGTGCAGAGGAGAATGCCATCCGTAGCGTTTCTGCCTGAGCGGCCGCGGGTAGAGTCAATGCAGCGGACAATCCTATAATCGCCAAAGCCGTTTTCATGGGTGTTCCTCCTCTCATTTTTTGTTTGGTTGGGGCTGTTTTACCCCGCCGGTGCGGTGTTCAATGAATGTTTTGAATTCTTGCAAAACCCAGGCGCAGTCCGCCTGTACTTTCGCGAAGTTCTCATTTCGCTCCCGCGTTGCCTCTGTCATGTAAAGGTCGCGGCGAAGCTCCACTTGCAAGATGTGCTGATTGATCTCGGGCCACCCGTACCGCAGCGTGATCTCCCCACCGATGAAGCGCTTGTTCATGCCAACATCATACCCGCGAGCGGCAAACAGCTCTGCCATTTTCTCGGCAATGTCTGGGTCGCAAGACGTTCCGCGGCGCGTTCCGATATCGATTTCTGGCCGCTGTTTACCCCCGCGCATCTCGGCGTCGAACTGGGTCATCGAGTGACAATCCACAATGTAGACCTCACCATGCATGTCGCGCAGATGCTCAATCATGCGGGTCATGGTCTGATGATAAGGAATGAAATAGCAAGCGAGTCTGCGCTTTGCTTCGGCATTGCTTAGCTTGCGATCATAGATCGGTGTGCCATAGGCCTTCGACCAAAACAGCGTCGCGCCTACATCAACCGATCCTGGCAGAAATCGTCCTGGCCAGTTTTCTGGATCTTCTAACATGTTGGCGTCAATGTCGTGCTGATGCCGATTGACATCGACATAGGCCCTCGGAAAGTTCGCTTTGATGGTGCTAAGTGACAAGGCTTCTGCCCCGCTGAAGAGTTCATCGACGTACTTGTCTGACGGGTGGTCAATTTCTGCGTAGGTAAGTTTGGGGTCGAATCCAAAGTCTTCTGGATAAACGTCTCCCGAATGCGGAAACGACAGCATCAGGGGTGCGTTCTTCTCAATCACACGCACGACGTCGGATAGATGGGCCGCGGTGTCTTCGCTGGTTTCTATCAACATGGCTTAGCTCTTAACCTTTGTTTGAAGCAAATTTGAACCAAGGCTACGGGCAGTTGCAGAACCAAAAAAGCTTATTGATCTACCCTCTCTCTCCATAATTTTAACTTATAGGGTGAGCGCTTATGGACCTATCAAATTAGGCAATACCGTTTTTTGCTCCACGCCTAGGTGATACGATCGCTCTAACACGCTCCTGTCAGTCAGCACGGTCAAACACTATGAAAATATGTATACTTCACATCGGACACAGTGATCCAAACGAGAAACCAAAGCATCCACCTTCCCCGGTGAGGTTCCGACAATCTCTGGAGCCGCATCTACCCAATGCGACTTGGACGGTCATAAGTGCAGTTACAGATTCACTGCCAAACCCATTCGCGTTTGACGCTTATCTCATCACAGGCGGCAAATACTCAGTTTTTGAAAATTTCCCGTGGCAGGACAATCTATTTGCTTTCATTCGACGTCTGCACGCAGGCAAAATTCCTCTGATCGGCATATGTTACGGGCATCAGGCCATCGCACATGCGCTTGGCGGCGAGGTGGCCCGCTCTTCGAAGGGATGGGGCGTTGGTTTGATGCCTGTGGATGTGATCCGGGATACAGAGTGGGCCGGAAAGGAGCTCGATATCTGGCTGCACGCAATGCACCAAGACCAAGTGACGGACCTGCCTGTAGGCGCTGAGGTCTTCTTATCCAGTGATTTTTGCCCCAACAGCGGCTTCACTATTGGTGATCATTTCCTAGCAATCCAACAGCACCCTGACTTCACGTCCGAGCTCAATGCAGATCTTATCAATCGTCGAAAGGAACGCATGGGATCGGCGGCATCGACGGGTTTAGAGTCGCTCACGGGAAGGGACGACACGTCAAAAAGCGTGGATTGGATGGCAGGTTTTCTTAAGCGCGCGTGCTAGCTAGGGGCTTCCAAAAATCTTTCAACAGAAGCGACATATAGCTTCGATTGAGTTCCTGCTTGGTGGAAATTTTCCATCAAAGCGGAAATCTCCTATTTCGGACTTAAATCCGTTATGATAGACATGCCTCCATCAACGGAGGTCGCACATGCCGGAAGCATTCCTATCCCATATCTCAAGCACACTCACTCAGATCGAGGCTGAGGGTTTGTACAAACGCGAGCGAATGATCACGTCGCCTCAAGCCGGTGAGATTGCAGTTGGGGGAAAGACGGTTATCAACCTGTGCGCCAACAACTACCTTGGCTTGGCTGATCATCCGGCCCTTATAGCCGCCGCCAAAAACTCCATGGCCCCAAAGGGATTTGGCATGGCGTCGGTACGCTTCATCTGTGGAACACAGGACATTCATCGTGAACTTGAGCAGAAGCTGGCCAGCTTTTTAAACAAGGACGATGCTATTCTCTTTGCTGCCTGCTTTGATGCAAATGGCGGGCTTTTTGAGCCTCTGCTCGGGCCTGAAGATGCAATTGTTTCTGACAGTTTGAACCACGCGTCGATCATTGATGGTGTGCGGCTTTGCAAAGCAAAGCGCTATCGCTACGCGAACAACGATATGAATGATCTGGAAGCGACGCTGAAACACGCACGCAATGAAGGCGCACGCCACATTATGATTGCCACAGACGGTGTGTTTTCCATGGATGGCTATCTGGCCAACCTGCCTGAAATCACGAAGCTGGCCAGAGACTATGATGCGGTCGTGATGGTGGACGATTGCCACTCCACCGGCTTCATGGGGCCGCGAGGTGCTGGCACGCCAGACCATTTTGGCGTTGATGTGGACATTCTAACCGGTACTCTGGGCAAAGCGCTTGGAGGGGCCATTGGCGGCTATATCGCTGGACCGCAGCCGGTGATCGACCTACTACGGCAGCGGGCGCGGCCCTATTTGTTCTCAAACTCGCTCCCGCCCGCCATTGTCGCAGCTGGTCTAGAAGCCATCCGACTGGTCGAAGAAGGGGGCGACCTTCGCGAGAAACTCTTTGAAAATGCCCGCTATTGGCGCGCGGGGCTTGCCCGATTGGGATTTGAGCTTCTGCCCGGTGAGCATCCGATCATACCCGTCATGTTGGGTGAGGCAACTCTTGCACAAGAGATGGCCAACAGGCTGTTTGACGAAGGTGTATATGTCTCCGGATTCTTTTTTCCTGTTGTCCCACACGGGCAAGCACGGATCAGAACACAAATGAATGCAGCGTTGACCAAAGACGATTTGAATCGTGCTCTGGAAGCTTTCGGAAAGGTTGGCCGAGCACTTGGAGTCATTTCATGAAACCAAATACAATGAAGGCTCTAGAGAAATCCAAGCCGCAAGAAGGGCTCTGGATGGTACAGGCACCGGTTCCGGAAATCGCTCCGGACGAAGTGCTGATCCATATCAACAAAACCGGTATTTGCGGCACAGACATTCACATATGGAACTGGGATGACTGGGCAGCCCACACTGTGCCCTACCCAATGATCACAGGCCATGAGTTCGCAGGTACAATTGTTGAGATCGGCAGAGACGTGACTGGCCTTGAAATCGGCCAGCGCTGCTCTGGAGAAGGCCACCTGATAAACAGCGACAGCCGCCAAAGCCGCGCCGGAAAATTTCATCTGGATCCAGGTACGCGTGGAATTGGCGTGAATGAACAAGGGGCCTTTGCGGAGTATCTAAAGTTGCCTGCATTCAACGTAATTCCACTCCCCGATGATATTCCTGATGAGATTGGCGCGATCTTAGATCCGCTGGGCAATGCTGTGCACACCGCGCTCAGTTTTGACCTTCTGGGGGAGGACGTTTTGATAACGGGTGCAGGTCCGATAGGCATCATGGCCGCGGCTGTGGCGCGCCACGCCGGCGCACGAAACGTTGTCATCACCGATATCAACCCAGATCGCCTGAAGCTGGCGCAACACGTGGCACCAACTGTCCGGGCCGTCGATGTCACAACCGAAGATCTGCATGATGTCATCTCGGAATTGGGTATGGCACAGGGTTTTGATGTGGGGCTTGAGATGTCCGGTTCGCAAATTGCTCTGGACCAGATGATCGAAGCCCTCGTGATGGGGGGCAAGATTGCACTCTTGGGCATTCCGCCTGGCAGGTCGCCGGTCGACTGGTCGCATATCGTATTCAAGGCGATCACTATCAAAGGTGTCTACGGTCGGGAAATGTTCGAAACCTGGTACAAGATGATTGCCATGCTGCAGAATGGACTGGATGTCAGTCGCGTTATAACGCACCAGTTCGATGTGGATGACTTCGCTAAAGGTTTTGCTGCAATGAAATCTGGGCAATCTGGCAAGGTTGTTCTGAACTGGACCTAAGAAACGCTGTTGAAGAGATACACGATGACGAACACGCACACTTCCATTCTTGGGGCCATTGGGAATACGCCGCTGGTTCGGCTTGACCGGTTGGTAAAGCATTATGACTGCGAGGGAACGATCCTCGCCAAGCTCGACCACCTGAACCCCGGGTTCTCCAAAAAAGATCGCGCGGCGCTTGGTGTCATTGAGGCCGCCGAACGTGATGGCTCCCTCAAACCGGGCCAAACCGTCGTAGAGCTGACGAGCGGGAATATGGGTACCGGTCTGGCCATCGTTTGCGGGATAAAAGGCTATCCTTTTGTAGCGGTTATGTCGAAAGGCAACTCGCCTGAGCGCGCGCGCATGATGGCCGCGCTCGGCGCCGAGGTGGTTCTGGTGGATCAGTTGCCTGGCAGTCGACCGGGAGAAGTTTCAGGTGCTGATCTGGCTGAAGTAGATCGCGTTGCAGCCGACTTGACCAGAGATCGCCATGCCTTCCGCGCAGATCAATTCCGCCGTGCGGGCAACCCCGGATCTCATGAACAAATGACCGGCCCCGAGCTGTGGGAGCAATCCGGCGGCGAAATTAACGCGTTTTGCGATTTTGTCGGATCCGGGGGAACTCTTGCAGGTACGTCTAAGTTTCTGCGCTCAAAAAATTCTAACATCAAATGCTATCCTATCGAACCTGAAGGTGCTGCGGTGATTGCAGGGCAAGATGTTGTCAAGCCTGATCATCCCATCCAAGGTGGTGGCTATGTAATGGCCGATCTCGATTTTTTGCGAAACTTAAAGTGGGATGGGTTCTTGCAAGTAGATGGGGGCGCTGCGCGCCAAACCGTGCGCGACCTGGCGCGGCTAGAGGGGATTTTTGCCGGCTTCTCTGCAGGGGCAAACGTAGCTGGGGCAATCGAATTGTTAAAAGGCCCTCATAAGGGCCAGACAGTAGCCGTCGTCATCTGTGACTCTGGCTTAAAGTACCTTTCTACGGATCTCTTTGGGTAAATTGCCTGGTGCAATAAGCGCGCTGTTTTCCGCATCAAAAGGCATATTTACCTTACCTAAACAGTAAAAACTTCGATTTCTTCAGGTAGTCCACGAATGAGGTGTCGACCGGCGGATTGCACTTTTGATGGCAAGTGCTGCGCAACGCTCTGCGTCACTAGGATCTTCTTGTCGAGGTTCTTGCATAGATCTTGCACGCGACTGGCCACATTTACTGTCGGTCCTACAACAGTAAAATCCAACCGGTTGGGGCTGCCAATATTGCCAAAAGTCACTTGTCCAAAATCGATACCAATAACAAACTCCATGATCTCCTGGCCTTTAGCAAGGGCAGTGCTGTTGTGTTCTTGCAGGCGGATCAATGATTTTCGAGAAGCCTGAACGGCAGCCTTACAGGAGTTAATCGAGCAATTGTCGATGTCAAATATCGCCAGAATGCCGTCTCCCATAAATTTGAGCACGTCGCCTCCTGCCTCCTGAATAGAGGGGGCAACCAGTTCGAAGTAGTCGCCCATCATCAGCAGCAAGTCTGCTTCGGATAAGGCCTGAGCCTTTGATGTAAAGTTGCGGAGATCGGCAAAGAGGATCGCGGCTGAGACTGTATGATGTTCTCCGCGCTTAATATGCCCCCGTTCAATTTCTTTGGCAGGGCCTCTCCCGAGATATGTTTGCAATAGGCTTGTTTGCGAGTGTCGTACTGCGATGGGTTCGAGCGCCGCGGCGAGAGCATGGCGTGTATTTTCGATGTAGAAAATGTGCCGCTCCGAAAACCCTGTTTCTGCATTCGTGGTGAAGCTTGTGCCTTGGACAGAACCGTTGCCGTGCTCAAGTGGGACGGCCAGAAAGTCGGTAGCTCCGGATTGCGCAAGCTCAGCGTAGACTGGGTGCTCGGTGCTCAGGTCTAGGTGGTTCAGTCGTTTGCGCAGCGAGCGGCTATGTGTGACGACGTATTCGAAAGGGCTGCCTCGCCAAGAACCGGTGGCCAAGACCGCAGCTGGGACCGTGTAGCGTTTGGTGGCTTTGGGAGTCCAAATGATTCCCCAGGCACTGAGCAGTGGGTTGGCATAGTTTTGTGCAATCCGAGCACGGCTCAGGGGCACTCCCAATTTCACCAAGCCTTCGCAATAGGCTTTCACGATTTGAGCTTCATCCCCAAGCAACCGACCTTCCGAAATCAGCCAATGGTTTAGCCTATCAGCTCCTGTCACGTTTCTCTCACAATTTAAATCTGTGGTCTCTCTTTTATACAGTTTAAGGCGCAAGCGCGTTTCTCCAAGGGAAATTCGCAGATGTTGACTGAGTTCGAGAGCGTTAGACCTAGTTTGCGATCAACGTCAAATATTGACCGTGTGTCTATTGCTCGTATGAGCGAGTCTAGGTCACGTTGGCGTCCGGCTTAAAGGTACTTGGAAACGCCAAGGTACGGAACACATTATTTTAGGTAGACCTTTGAACAGATAGAGCTGCCCAGCTTCGGTCACCCGCCGAGGGTGATCCTCCAGCTTCAGATTTACGCAGTTTTCTAAGAGGTAAATAATACGATGCTGCGGCCCAACTATTTGCCGCAGTCCATATGTCACAGTTCGGCGCCACCAAGTGTTGGCGATAACATCGCGACTCCACCTAACTTCGCTGGCCGGGCGTGAGACCTTAAGTTTCCCCTTAAATCCTTAGTGTGCAGGAATTTTTCCGCGTACCGGAGAACTTCTTTACAAATTAGGATGCATGTCGGGAAAGCTATTTACAGAATTTTTCTTTTTTCTCTGAGACTTGTTCACTTGTTTTCTCACCTCCGTATTCTTGAAGCTGAGGCCTCGGGCGCGACTGCCTGAGGGGGGAGATACTGTATTTTATCATCGAGGGAGGAGCCTCAATGTCACTGGATACCAATGCACCCGCAAAGTCTTTGCTGTCAGCCAATTTGACCAAAGATGCACATATTGATGCAGCAAAATACGACGCGATGTACGCGGCCTCTCTGGCGGATCCTGAAGGGTTCTGGAACGAGCACGGCCAGCGTGTGGAGTGGATCAAGCCCTACACCAAGGTGAAGAACACCTCCTTTGCGCCGGGCAATATCGACATCAAATGGTATGAGGACGGCACGCTCAACGTGGCGGCCAACTGTATTGACCGCCATCTGGAAACCCGTGGCAATCAGGCCGCGATCATCTGGGAGCCTGATGATCCCAACGAGCAGGCGCAGTCGATCACCTATGCTGACCTGCACCGCCGGGTCTGCCGCATGGCCAATGTGCTGGAAACCATGGGCGTGCGCAAAGGCGACCGCGTTGTGATCTATCTGCCGA
>NZ_JAGHRP010000014.1:0-42675 GCF_017743755.1 Shimia sp. R9_3
TGAAGGGCGACAGATCTTAAAGCCAACACAGGCCAAAGATCAAAAGCGTCGCGGGATGGAGCAGCCCGGTAGCTCGTCAGGCTCATAACCTGAAGGTCGTAGGTTCAAATCCTACTCCCGCAACCAATTTTACCCCCTTAGATCAATGAACTAGCGACCCAAGGCGCGCTTCTTGCGTTTGCGCTTTAAGAACCGTGGAAGCACTGTGGAAGCAATTGGGGCGGGAAACTAAGTGTGGCACTAGAGCAACTGCAGCCAACTAAGCTAAATGTTACCGTAATGAGCTTTTTTGGCATGCTAGGACCTTTAGGTTCTCGGGGTGTCGAAAGTACAGTCAGGAGCGCTGCTAACATCTCTAGCAAATATGCCCTAATATCCAATAGATGTGGGAAAACGATAAAGCGTTCTAAGAGGACGGTGTTCTCCTTTGGGGCACGCTTGGCTCTCTGAATGCGATTAAGAGTTGTTTTGTTCAGAGCTGCGTTTACAAGCTCTACTAGAGTAGCCGCTGGACTAAATTTTCTCGGCACCCAAGCGAGAGATTCAGGAGAAACAAAATGCGACGTTATTTGGCCGCTTGGCTCTTTGTTGGCCTATCTTTGGCGTTAGGTATTCTGACTCTCTCACTCCTTTCGCAAGAAGATCCCAATCACACCGATCGCGAGATCGAGCGAGCGATTTCTAACGCCTTAAATTATAAGACATCCGTTGGCGGCGAACTTTGGATAGTTAAGGCCATCGGGTGTGAAATAAGCTGGCAGCGTACTACCCTAGCAAGCTGTCAGAACCATAAGCTGGAAACTGAGCAGATCACGACTGTCTTCCTTCCAGAGGTGGAACGATATGATGTTACGGCGTCAGGGCAAACTGGTGTCCTGTCCATAGGATTTGATGAGTATACCACCAATGTCTTCGAGCAAGCACTAAAGCTCATTTATCCAGCTAGCCGAGTTGCATCAGAAAAGCCTGAAAAGTTGCAAAGCGCACATATAGATGCCCTTGGCTATGTCAAATCAAAGGGCGTCATTTCCGGCGGAACTTTTAGAAGCTGTGCGGTAAACAACGGGCTCAATATCAGTCTTACCGCAAAAGTTCAGATTGTTTCGAAACGATCTGAACTCAATAATTTGAAAGAAATCCTAGAGCAGAAAACAGCTCAGTGCAAAAAGAGTGAATAAGACCAATGTCGGAAGCCAACAACGTAATCAACCTAGGTGATCTGTATAAAGGTCCTGAATATCCGGGGAGCGTAACTAATCTGGTCGCGGACGATCTAGAATATTCTGAGATGACAGACTACCAACTTGATTACTTGGCAACTGCTGCTGAGAATGTAGCAGAGTATAAGCAGGAAGTGGCGGGCATTGAAGAACTGGTTGATCAACCTATAGACGGCCTCAGAATCCTTGGTGAGATTGTTACCGGAGGACGTCGCGCTTTGGTCGAAGCGGTGACTGCCATCACAGTAAATCGCGCTGCTACTCAGCTCGCCGAGCGCGCTACTATTCAAGAGTTGGCTGAAATAAATGTCAGAGCCCGGGAAGAACTGTCTAACCGTTCTCTGGGCGGAGATCGAAATTCAAATAGCATACCTACAGATGACTCGAACCCGCAGCCACATCCTGAATGGCACTACCCTTGGAACATCCAAGATTCTGATAATGGATCCTCAGGATCTGATGGTAGCTCAAACTTAGGTGGTTCCGGCGATAACACAAACGGGGGCAGCGCTTCCAACAACACAGGCGACTCTGGTGATAACGATTCTTGGAATGATAGCGGTTATGTCGGGACCCATGAAAATCGCGCTGGCGGGTCACGTGCTACAACAAGACGAACAAACGAAAGTGGTGAGACAACCGGTTATACCCATGAAATATCTGCTCCGGGTTCCAATAGTTCGATAGGATTCAGCGAATCCGCTCGGGATACCTCTGGTCGAGGTCGCTTTGGTGGTGCTGACATCCCAATCATCTTGGACTTGGATGGCGATGGCGTAGAAATCGCTTTTGGCACGCAGGTCTATTTTGACATCGATGAAGATGGCTATCTGGAACAGACGTCTTGGGCCTCTGCGGATGATGGTTTCCTTGTCATTGATCTGAACGCCGACGGCTCCAGAGGCGCTGGCGATGGTGTGATCGACAAGGCCGTTGAGATGATCTGGGGCGATTGGCTGGGCACGGTCAATTCGACCGACCTACAAGTTCTTAGCGTGCTTGAACAACTAAACGATTGGGGCAACGGCGATGGTGTGTTGAATGCCCAAGACACGATGTGGTCTGAGCTGCGCATATGGCAGGATTTGGATCAGGATGCTGTGACGGATGATGGCGAGCTAAAGACGCTTGGAGCGTGGGGCATTACAGAAGTTGCACTATCCTACGATGACGGCTCGGATTTTAACGAGCACGACGATGATATTTCGGTATTTGGCAATACATTGTTTGGACTGTCGTCCTACACGCGCAATGGTGAAGTTGTGGAAGGCGGCGTTGGCGATGTTGCCCTGACTAACAGTACAGAGGGCTGGAAACGCGTAGAAACCACGGTAGGGTTTGACGTGGTTGGGCAAGCCTCTAATGCTGAGGTTCGGCGCTACGTTGAACTTGAGAAGTCTCCCTCCGCAAACATCACGACTTCAGGCAATACCTACGACGGCGTCTATGGTGATGCGCGGAACAATTCGATCAACAGCGCGAGCACCTCAGTTAGCGTTCTTCTTAGCGGAGCAGCCGGAAATGACAGCCTGACCGGTGGGGCGGAAGGCGACATCATTCTTGGCGGTGAAGGTGTCGACAGTTTGATTGGTGGCGCAGGTGATGATCTTCTTGATGCAGGGGGCGGCGGCGAAGATTGGCAGCATCTTCAAGGTCAGGCGGGCAACGACATCTATAGTTACGGGACCGGTGATGGGAAGGCTCAGATAAACTGGGAAGCAGAGAACGCGACGAGTGGCGCGGCGGATCGAGTGTTGTTCCGCGATCTGTCCCTCTCGGATGTGAGCTTCTCGACTTACGAATTCTTAGTAGATATTATAGACTATTCCCCGAATGGTAACGTAGTTATCGGAACTATTCGTTCTTCAAACGGGGTCAATCTCGATATCAACTGGTCCAAGGACGGGCAATCCGGGACACTACGCGTCGCCAATATGGGGGAGCATATCGAAGAGTATGTGTTTGCTGATGGGGCGACTGTTGGCCAAATCAGTTTTGGAGACGGTGGTCTGCGCCTGTCAGGTACATCGGGCGATGACCTTCTGACCGGTTCCGCAACAGGCGCGCGCATTTTGTTTGGCGGTGAAGGTGATGATGTTTTGACCGCGACCTATCGAGGCGGCACTTCTGATCTCTTCGGTCAGGGGGGCAATGACGCATACCGCCTGATCTCTGCCGGTGGCTCAGTTTACATCCATGACGGCGAGGGGGCTAATCGTCTGGAACTTGTCGATGTCGCACTTGCAGAGGTGAGTTTCTCGCAGGATGACACTTTCACGCGTCTGACTTGGGAAGATGCGACGCATGGTATTACTCAGGCGAAGATCCATCGAAGTACCAATTTCGAAGAATTCGCATTCGCTGATGGGACAACATTCTCTAGCCTCGATGAATTTATACTGTCGTAGTTTACTCAGTGTGTTTGTATGAAGAGAGGAAACGGAGCGGGGCGTCGACGCTAATGTAGCTGATACCTCGCCCCAGCCTTCGCGATCCTTTCTGCGAGTGGCTGGTGATGATCTGCCGCCAATCTCTCGAGTGCGCCAACATGCGCTTCCATAAACTCCGGAAACTCATCCGCGCTTACCCCGGACATCGCCGCCCGCGTGACAAACAACCCAAGCAACTGCGCGTCCAGCTCACGCATCTTGGCCATGCGGTTGGCTTTCACCACGTCACAGGGCAGCACGCCTGCGCAATTCTCGTTTAGGTCGTTGCCAATGACATCCTCAAACTGCCGCCAGAGGCCGTGTACGGGCCATCTGGCGCGGTTGCTGTCAGTTGTCGGCATGGCATAGCGCATGCGGCTCAGAGCGTCTGTGAAGGCGTCTCCGATGATGTTGTGAACATCTTCCCAACTGCGCATCTCAAATCGGTTGCGGAGCTGCTTAGAACCTAGCCGCATTTCAAAGCGCCAGACTTGGCTAGCGTCGCGGTCTTTCAAATTCAAAGTTGGTTTGTTTTGTGCCTCAAGGGCGGCGTTCCAGATAGTTAGCCACCCCATTTTGTTTTGCTGAATGATCTCTGCGCGCTTGTCGTAAATCGCGAGCTGGCGGTTGGCGACGGCACCGGCACGCAGGCCAATCACACGCGCGCCGCTGGAGACGGTCGCCGTTTCAGCGACGCCAGTATATTCCGTGACCTTGGTGCCCGGTGGCACAACCAAAGCCTCTCTGTCTGGTTCAAACCATGGGGCGAGGTAGTCTACCGCAAAATCCGCACGAGCCACGCGGAGCTGTGTTTCCACGTACGGAATGCCAAAAGCCGACATGCAGTCCCTAAAGTGGCTCTCAGCACCCTCTAAGCCGCCTGTTGCGAGTCCAAAGGCCCGAAAGTCCACCGTGATGCCGGGATTGTTGGGAATGCGGTCCTCTGGGTCTTGAAAGAGCCAGAAAGCGCCATGATCCCCTGTATGGGCGGTAAAGCCTCGTGCGCCTTTGTTAGTGACGTTGAGCGTGATGTCTCCAAACTCCAAGACACATTCGCCAAGGGTCTCTTTGGCATGGGCTTTGGCAGAGAGCAGCTCTTCGCGGAAACGGGCCGGAATGTCGGTGGTCAGAGTGAACTTCAACCCATCAAACCCATAATGCAGGATCACCCCGTCCATTTACGCTCTCTTTCGTTTTCGTATTCGTGGAGGGGGGTGTTACAAGACCCCCCTCTCTCGCGGCATATTGCGCCGCTGTTTGGTTTTGAGATGTTGGGAAAAGAAACGGGGGCCTTATGGCCCCCTGTGTGCCTCCGGCGGGGCAGCATATGTTTTGGGGCCGGGCATGGCCCGGCGCTGGGTCACTTTGCAGTCAATTGGCGGCCAATCCAGATTTCGGCGCGTTCTGCGCATTTGGCCAGGTTGAGAAGGTCGGAATGATGGAAACTGTTGGTGTTGCGCCATTCGCCGGTGTCGGATTTGTAGCTGCGGGACAGATCAACAGAATAGAACCCGTCATTCTGCCAGACGGTGGCCGTGATCAGGCCGATTTTGAACTTATGTGCAGGCTGGTTTGCCATGGGGGATGTCTTTCAATTGGAATGTGGTTTGAGCGGGGACACAGGACCGTTTCGCCTGCGTCCCCAAGAGCCATCCGGCCCCAAAATCCCGCGCGGCGCTGCCAACCCCAACGCGGGCAAAACTCATGCGGCGGTGTAGGCGCTGGTGCTGTCGTGGCGGCGGACGTTGGCCCATTCCAAGAGATCGCTACGACGGTAACGGACGGAGCGTCCCGATTTGTAGAATTTGGGGCCGTAACCAGTTACCCGCCATTTTTGGATTGTCCGCACGCTCTGACACAGGAAGTCGGCGGCGGTTTTCTCGTCAATAAAGCTGTTCAAATAGTCTTGTGCAGCAGCGCTGCTGTCTTGTGAATGTGTTGTTGTGAGCATCCTTGATTTCCCCTTTTGGATTGGATGCTCTAGCCTTCGCTCAAAACTCAAACAGAAAAAACAACAGTAAAGTACCAGACAATTTACTGTTTTCTGCTTTTCTTTAACTCTTTGAATAAAGGGGTAAAATGTGGTCTTATGCCTTCGTTGGTAGGCTTGTCTGGGTCGACATATTGATCTGGAAAAAATTCCGAAAGAAGCCGACGAACTATGTCGTAGTGAGAATTCGCAGGACGTTTAACGTCGACCAAGCCACGGTTTTCCATGGTGGTAAATACAAACTCGACGTCATCTTTGATCGTCGGTCGGCCCGGTTTGGATTGTGAATGGGCAAGACCTGCGGCCAGCAATGGGTCGTTGTCTTCGCGAACCATTCTCACTCTGACATCCGTGAACACCATAGATTGAAACCTAACCTTTGTTTCATCTAGAGATTTGTTGCTGGTCCAAACCTCAGTTGGTAACTGCACAGGCTGGGTGTCCAAGGTTCTTGGGCGGTCAAAGCCGAAAGCACGATATTGGCCAGTTCTGAGGCGTTTCCTCACTTCCTCAGTTGCGCGTTCCAGAAGTTCACGCTTGGGCCGCGCCAATTCATCGGCCTCCTGCAAGCCGCTTGCAAGCAATTCCAATCCGGGCTGCATTCCTTGTTCTTTGAGCCGCTCTCCAGCTTCCATGACATTGTGGATCCATAGCTTGGATCCGCGATGCGCAACCGCTGCTTCCCATTCTTCTTTGAAAGCTCTTTGGGCAAAAAGTTTCGGTGTATTGGAAAGCCAATGTGAGCCTTTCCAAAGCGCCATGGTGTCTGTCACTGCAAGCCTCGTTTGCATCGTAATTTTGGTTCGTTTCCCTACCCGGGGTATACGCCGGGTAGGGAGCGCATAGGAAGTCTGTTCTCCGGGGTATACCCGCTCTGGCATTACGTACGTAGGATCGTGATTTCCTACGTACCGTATGTAACGGAGATTTTGCTCTACGTAACCTAACCTACCAGCGCACTCAGCCGGGCGGCATTTTCCTCAGCGGCGCGTCTAACAGGATCATCCGCCAAATGCGCATAGCGCATGGTTGTCTGAATTTGCGTGTGCCCAAGCAAGCGCCCCACCATCTGAATGGGCATGCCAGAGGACACCGCATTGGAGGCATAGGTATGGCGCAGGTCGTGAATGCGCACATCGCAAAGACCCGCGCGCTTGCGAATGCGACGCCAAGGTTTCTGCATGTCTGTGGCATAGCCTCCCGGTTGCTTGCCGATGATCACGTAGTGGTTGTCAGGACGCCGTGGCAGGGCGCTCAGGATGGCGCGGGCGGCTTGGGGTAGGGGAATGAGCCGCGCGCCTGTCTTGCTGTCTGGAAGCTCCATGCCGCGATCTGTGATGTAGCTCCACCGCAGGGTTTGAATTTCGCCCAATCGACACCCCGTCAGGATCAGCAGGCGAAACGCCGCGACCACATGGCATGTCTCTGTGCCATCGTGCTCCGCCTCTGTCAGTGCCGTGCCCAGCCGTTGCAGCTCACCTTGGCTCAGATAGCGCTCGCGCTTTTGCTCCCGATACTTGGGAACATGTCGGCAGGGGTTAGAGCCATCAGGGCGCAGGCCCCAGATTTCCGCAAGATTGAACATCTTAGACAACACCCCGAGGGTGCGATTGGCCTGATAAGGTTTGTCGCGAAATTTGTGGTGCAGCTCCGCAATGTCTTTGCGCTCCACATCGACAATCTTGAAAGAGCCGATGGCGGGATTGATAAACAGATCAATGGCGCGGCGATATTCGCCCTGCGTGCTGGGCTTGCAGCGTTCTTTGGCATGTTCTTCAAAGAACCGCTCACACAGCGCTGAAACAGTCGGCGCTCGGCGGTGCTGGGCGATCTCTTCCACAGGGTTCTCACCTTTAGACAATTCGCCCATGATCTCTTTGGCGTGATTGCGGGCTTGCTCTGCGGTGATGTTGCCATGCCGCCCAATGGACGCTCGCCGGGTGCGGCCCCCTTTGCGATATTGCACCTGATAAGTCTTGGTGCCCGATGGCATGATGCGCACCCCAAACCCTTTGATCTCGCTGTCCCATTCGAAGTAGCTTTTAGGGCGTACTTCAAAGCTATCAACGCTGCGTTTGGTTAGTTTTGGCATCGTGTTTTTCTCCGTCTCTGGCCCGTTTGTGGAAGCACTGTGGAAGCAGTTGGGCGCAAATCTTGGAGTAAGGCGTAGAGCTGAGGCGCAATCGCCGTCAATTAAAAAACAATGGATTCAATAAGATAGGGTAGAGGGGCGCAAAAAGGCGCAGACCGTGCAACAACGCCTAACCTCTCTCATAACCTGAAGGTCGTAGGTTCAAATCCTACTCCCGCAACCAATTTTACCCCCTTAGATCAATGAACTAGCGACCCAAGGGGCGCCGCGAGTAAGGTAAGCGCACCAGCGCGTGCTACAACCGTGCTACACAACGCAGCAAACTCAAACACACTGGTCACACACCCCCGCACTGCACCACAAGCCGCCCAAGGGCGGCTTGCTGCGTTTGCGCCCCAACCAAGTGGAAGCACCCTGGAAGCAATTGGAACGGAAAATAGGGTGTGGCGGAAGAGACAACGCGTGGTCTGCTGCCGACATTCACAAAATCTCTGAGCCGGTTGACCCCATCAGGGTGTTTCTCTGGATGCGGCAGGGCCTGTATGGAGGCAGAGCGGCGGAACCGCGCGGGTGGATGACCCACCACCTGCCATCCCTCAGCAGTGATCGCGACGGCCTCCCAGGACTCGCCACCCAAGTCGAGGTAAAGCGTTCGACCGATAGCTGCGATGCGGCTGAACACAGGGTGTGTCTCGCCTTCGAATTTGGCCACGCCTTCCAACATGCGGCGCTTGTCATCGACCTGGGTGGCATTGGAGGGCGCTTTGCCTTCGCTGATGTAGTGCTGTTAGGCGAGGTAGTCCCGGAACGTACGGCTTCCGATTTCCCAATGCTCAAAACGGCCTTTCCTACGTATCGTAGCGTATGGCTCCCCTTGAGGGGTTTTCTACGGTTCTAACCCTTCGACGGTCGGAGCGCTTGTCTCGCTCTCAGGCGAAGCGGTTTTCCTACGTACGTATGTTTCGGGAACATGCGGGCTGTTTGCCGCCTTTTGCTGTGTCGTATGTACGTACGTAGAAAAGCTATTGGGCAGATTGGGGGGCTGAGCTCCCACCCCGTGCTACATCCCTGCCACGCCACACAGCAATCTCAACCACACTCGCGACCTGAACCTCATGTTTCACAAATGCCGCCTCCGGACGGCATTTGTGCTCTTGCTCCGTCACCTAGTGGAAGCACCGTGGAAGCAACAATAGCGGGAAATGGCGTGCGAAAGTGACGCCGCATTCTGTTTCGCGACCTTGGCGCCGGTAGATAGGATTCCAGAATGGAAGCGTCTTCTACATCGCTAACGGCAGGCATCTGCGCTCCTGCTGAGAGCCTCTTCGCACGCCATCTTAAACAGCGCTCCATTGGAGTGAGCAGCGTTTCCGAGCGCATACTCTTTCATGCGTCGCCGATTTTCGGTCAGAGGATCACTATCAAAACACTCAACAATGAGCTCTCGAAGATTTTGCGCATCAGGTGACGCCAGATAGCCTGCTGAAACGCTTGGATAAGCCTCAAGCTGTTTTTTTGTGTAGCCGCGTGGATTGGTCACGACAATGGGTTTTTCTGTCGCCAGAAAATCGATGACCGTTGATGATATGTCGCTGATCAGCAGATCGGCTTCAGCATAGAGTGTCATTGGATCCTCCTCCGGGTGCGCCATGCGGGAGGCGACACCTTCGGGAAGCTTCTGGGCAGTTTGCTCGATGCGGGCAGAGATCTCAGGCCATTTGGCATCTTTAAAGGTCAGCGGATGGGGTTTGAAAATGACATCAACCTTGAGGCCAGAGTGGTAGACCTGATGCAAAATGGTATGGGCTTGGGAGAGAGAGCAAAAATTACTGTCCTCAAACATACCTTCCCAAGTGGTCATATAGAGGATGGTCTTACGCGTTGGGTCTTTCGGGCCGGTCTGTTTCGGCAGAGTGATTTGGGGGCGTCCCACGATGCGGAACTTTTCTTGGGGGATGTGAACGCCATGCCGGGCATACCGATCAATGGCCATTTCACCTGCCACGAACAGATGATCGTAGATCACCGACATTGGATTGTAGCTGGGAGGTTTATCGCTGTCGCCATGCAGCAGCTGTATGTGGGTGACCTTTGGATTGGCCGCAATTACCGGGAGATTGGACATGCTGTTGTTGACGTAGAACAGGACCTCGATGTTGGATGGCAGAAAGGCGGTTTGGCTGGGGAAGTCTTCGACAACTAAGACTTCAAGGAGATCGGACTTCGGGAAGTGACGGAGGTGCTTTCGTTCCCTTAGAATGATGACGAAAGGCTCATTCAAAGACAGCAATGGTTTCAGCCACATGGTGACTTGATAGGGTGTTGCCAGTCTCGGTTCCGAAAAATAGAGCGCCATGCGAGTGCGCCGAATTTTTGGATGTCGGAGGGCTTGCATGTAGCGAGGCAGTTGGCAGCGTTTGGCCTCAGTGACTGCAAGTTGCATCACGCCGCAGCGGACCGCTAAGCAGAGAGATGTCGCACCTAGTGTGAGCCACATGGCGTAGTCGCTGACCATACCGATTGCCGAAGCAACTAATCCGAAAAGGCATAGACCATGGCCCGCCAGTTTCAGCGGCGGCGAAGTTTGATGCACGGTCTCTGGTAAAGAGCAAACTGCGGATTTGGCTGTGACGCGAGCCAACCGGTTCCGTGACCAGACTTCAGCCCCTATGATCAGCGCTGCCATCAGAACGTGCACTATGAGCGACAGGGTCATGCTGCCTGCTCAGGTTGGGGCTCGCCGCAGGGTGGGACACCATGGAAGGCGGGGTGGTTGTTCACAATCCGCGCTGCAATATCGCCAAAGGCGGAGGCGCGCCATCTTGCGGCTTGTGCTGCGCTGCGCGCGATAACTTTGGCATAAAGCGCTGTGTTTTTGGGCAGTTGTTCTGCAGCCTTCAGGGAAGAGAACTCAGTCACCAGGACATGCTCAAACCGTGTGTAGCGCGTGAAATGGCTGTTTTTGGGGTGGTCGTTGGCGTAGAGGATCGTCTGTAGGTCAGGTTGCGCGCAATGATGCAGGGCGGAGAGTTTCTCAGCGTGCCAAAGATGCTGTGGATCCAGTTTGCGCAGCTCGTCAAATGCGGTTTGCTCGCGGACAATCAGAACATATGCGCGTCCAAGATCATCGAGTTTTTCACAGAGTGATTTGGTTGCGCTCAAATGGGCCCGGCCAGTGCCCGCGTGATAGATTGCCACCGATGCCGGTGCGGCTTGCAACTGGCGGGTCAGGAGGCCGGATACTTCCTTTGCAAACACTGCATGGTTGGTGCGATCAACCCGTTTGGTAAGTTCCGTCAGGAAGACCGCAGCGGCGCCTGCGAGACCAGGTAGAAACGCCCATGTGTAAGGCACGTCAAGGCCGGCGACGTGCATCATCAGCGCAGCTAAGGACAAAGCGGCCATAGCGCAGCGCAGCAGGTAGAGGTATCGCTTGCTGAGATCAGCGATATAGGGGGGCGGTAGAGTGTCTGAGTGGCAAACCTGCGCTTGAAGATGCTTGGAGTGTCGGTCGCAAAGGCGCACGGCGAGGTAGCAAATACAGATTGCCGCATTCGTTGCTGCGCCCGCCAAGACGAAGCTTGCTGAAAAGCCAAAGGTCACACCCAGAAAAGCCCAGCAAACTGCGAGAAGTGGCGGCAGCAGTATTTCCGGAAAGGTGTTGAGTACCTTCGCTTTACTGGTGATCAGCTTACCGTGTTGCGAGACTGTAAGAAACACTGGAACGTGCACGAGTATCGCCAAAAAGATGACGGGCAGGTTCTCCGGTGCGCGCGCTGGCGCGGGCAGCCACATAACACCGCAAACTGCGATCAGTGCCAGCACAGCAGGCAAGAAGAGTTTGAACGTCATGACAAGCCTTCTGCTCGAAGCGCAGCGGTCTGCGCTGGGGATCCAAAGATAATTTGACCAAAATTGGTGTGTATTTCTTTAAAGCCAGGACGATCGTTATGGTGCTGAGGGGGGGCAGGTTACCTTTCATCACGCGCGAGTTCAGGATGAAGATAGGCTTCCGGGTAAGTCATCGGTTTGTCTGGGCCAAGCGGGATGACATTGTTCCAGGTCCGGCCAAAATACCCTTGGCGGCAATGGATAAGCGAGCTGCTGTCAGCGACGCCGGGCAGGGCATACACCCGGCACAGCCAGCGCCAGAGGTGCGGATAGTCGAGGATCTTTGCGCCGTTGAGTTTCATGCGGATGTAGTAGACGGGGTCGTGGCGGTAGAGCGTTGGAAACAGACGCAAGTCTGCCTCAGTGAAATGCTCTCCCATCAGGAAAGGCCGATTGTCTGCCGACAGGTGATCTTCAAGCGTTTGAAGGGCGGAGAAATAGGCGGTGTATGCCCCTTCATAGACGTCCTGGCGCGAAGAGAAGCCTGCTTTGTAAGCGCCGTTGTTGATTGCTGTGTACGTCAGGGTGTTGAGTGTCTCGATCTCCACGCGCAGCTTTGTGCTTTCAGGATACAGATCCGGCCTTTGCCCTGTGGGGAATTTGCTGCCAAGCGCCGCGGCATGGGCGTTGAGCATCCGGATGATCTCTGCGCTTTCATTGGAGACAATGCGCTCGGTGCGTTTGTCATAGAGGATTGGCACACTCTTCTCGCTCGCCCCTTCAGCGGCATAGATCTCGGCGGCGAGACGGAAGTTTTGCGTACTGCCTGTGTCAGCGGTGCATTCAGGAAGTGGCGCGCCTGTGACCGGGGAAATGCGATCAGGATTGAACTCCCACAGATTGGGGCCAGCCGGATCAGATTCCCCGGTGCGGGTTGGGAAGGCGACACTCATCGAAAGAGTGTCCTGCAGGCCGAGGATGTTGCGGGCGAGGGTTACGCGATGGCACCACGGACAATTGAGCGCAACATAGAGGTGGTAGCGGTCAGCTTCAGGTGGGAAGTCACCGTCAGGATCAAGCCAATGGCGAAACCCGCTGAGGCCGCGCACAAATTCACCGGAGGCGCGGCGGGCCGTTGCGTTTTTCTGGTCTTCTTCGGTTGTGATGCTCTTGCCAGTCATTGTGCCACCCTGTTTGCATATGAAGGCGCCGCTAGCGGCGGCACCCATGGTTGTTACTTTGCCCTATCCACGCAGTTTGTGGTGCAAAATGATGGGTACGGCGAGGTCTTCCTCATCACCAAGGTGGCGCGCAAGAAAGGCCTCAATGGTTTCAGCATGCGCGTGCACTGCACCTGCCTCCTCATACATCGCGGCCTCATCGAGCTGGCTGAGCTTGATGGTGCGGTTTGCGGATTTTGTGAAACCATCCAGAACCTGGTCGAGGTCGTGGTGGTCTTTCTCCAAAATCTCAAGTCCGGCATCAAAACGCGGGTCCGCTTCCGAGAGTTCGGGAAAGTAACGATGGTCTTCCCAGCCGTGGTGGCCATGCAAGTTGCGCACCAAAGCATTGCCATAATAAGCCAAGCGTCCGGCATACTCCTGCGTTTCACGCTGGCCATCGAGATAGAGCTCCGCATCAGCGCGGATAAGCTCGCCGAGCTGGCGAAACATCTGGTGTGCGCCAAGCCATCGTCGGGTGGCATCCCTAAAGTTGGGGTGGGCCTCCCAGGCTTCACGCGGATAGGCATTGAGCAGGCGCCGCATGTCATCAGGCATCGGCGTTGTTCGGATGTGGGACAATTCAATCATGGCGTCCTCCTTTCATGACAAAAGGTAAGCCGCCTTGGAGGGCTTTCATCTGCACACACGCGCACAGAGGGGCTGCGAATTTGAAGGGGTCTTTGTGGGCGCTTAAAGCGTGTTGGGGTCGTCGAAATCGACGCGCAGGGCGCGGATGCGGGCACGCTGACCGGCGATGATATGTGCTCGCATGGCCGCTTCGGCAGCGTCGCCATCGCGCGTTACAAGCGCATCCAGAATCGCCTGATGTTCCGCAAGCGCATTTTCATAGCGTTCCGTATCGGCCAACGTGGTGCGGCCCAAAATCAGCATGGCCTTTTGCAGGCTGAGCATGGACTTGGTGAGAAAACGGTTCTTCGCCGCGTTCAAAAGCGCCAAGTGAAATTGGCGATTGAGACGCGATGCTTCTGTGCCTGCACCACTTTGCGAAAGAGCGTCGCTGATCGCACCAAGTTCGGCGATCTCCACGTCAGAGGCGGCGCGGGCGGCCATGCGCGCGGCCGTGCATTCCAGCACAACCCGCATTTCATAGAGCTCCATGACTTCAGAGTAGTCCAAGCGCCGGACGGTTGCTCCGACGCGAGGCAGGTGCGTCACCAGCCCATCCGCTTCCAATTGGCGAATGGCCTCCCGCACCGGCGTGCGGCTGATGCTGAAGCGGGTGGCAAGGTCTGTTTCCCGCAGGCGATCACCTGGCGAAAGACGCCCCTCTCGAATTTCCTGCAACAAGGCGCTGTAGGCCGCGTTGCCTTGAAGCCCATCTTGAGATGAGGTGCCATCCATTTTGGTCCACCAGCGTTGCCTTGAATTATTGTGTCCAGATGTATACAAAAGGATGCATATCGTCAATCACGATAGGAATCACCCGTGTCTCTTTTGCGTATTCGCGCGTTCACCTTTGCGGTGGCCGCCTTTGGTGCTGTTGCGTTCTGGGCCGTTGGCCTGCCTCTGCCGTTTCTGTTTGGACCAATGGCGGCTTGTTTGGTGGCCGCCCTTTCAGGGGCCAAGCTGGCTGGATTTGGCCAAGTCACGGCGGCGGCGCGCACAATCCTTGGCGTGGCTGTTGGCACGTCGGTGACACCCGAGGTGATGGCAGAGATCCCGAATATGGCTGCCAGCATCGCGCTGGTGCCGCTCTATATTGCTGTGATCGGGCTTGTTGGGGTGCCTTTCTTTCGCAAGATCTGTGGATTTGACGCTGTCACGGCTTACTACGCGGCGATGCCCGGCGGGCTTCAGGATATGATCCTGTTTGGCAAAGAAGCGGGCGGGAACGCGCGTATTTTGTCCCTGATCCATGCGACGCGGGTTCTGGTGATCGTGACTGTGGCTCCGATCCTGTTGATCTCCATCTATGGGGTTGGGCTCTCCAACCCCATTGGCCAGCCGGCTGCAGATCTGCGGCTCGGAGAGATGGCGCTGATGGTTGGCGCGGCAGTCGTTGGTTGGAAAGGTGGCGAGCGTATCGGACTTTTTGGCGCGAGTATTCTGGGGCCATTGATTGTCTCTGCCGCGTTGACGCTTGGCGGCTTTATCCATTCCCGGCCCCCGGCAGAGGCGATCCTCGTTGCGCAGTTCTTCATCGGGGTGGTGATCGGCGTGCACTACGTGGGGGTGACTCTGCGCGAGCTGCGCTCCGTTGTGCTGTCTGGGCTGGCGTTTATGTGCGTTCTTGCAGTGCTTGCAGCGTGTTTTGCCGAACTGGTGACGCTATTGGGATTGGCCCCGTCCATGGAAGCCTTTTTGGCCTTTGCCCCCGGCGGACAGGCGGAAATGACCATCTTGGCCATCGTGACCGGCGCGGATCTGGGCTTTGTCATCGCGCACCACCTGACCCGAATAGTTGTTGTGATCCTTGGGGCGCCTCTGGTGGCGCGCTTGCTGCGTGCGCGGACTTAGATGGGTGCGACTATTGTCTAGGTGATTTGGAGGATTTTACATTCTATTACACCGTGGCTCTCAGTATGGTCCGCCCGCGTAGCAAATGAGGTCGCCATGACGCAAGACACCCCAGCCACGGTTTTACTTGATCCACATGGAGCCGAGTTCGCGGCTGATCCGTATTCGACTTATGCGGCTCTGCGCGCATTGGATGGGCCTTATTATTATGAGGAAATCGACACCTGGATGTTGACGCGTATGGCAGACGTAGAGGCTGTGGCGCTCAACAAAACCATGTTGCGCAACAACGAAGCCTTTATCTCTGAGGAGGCGCGTCTGGCCCAGCAACGGGCGATCAATTTCCACGACATGCCGCATCATGAACGTTTTGTGCAGGTGAACCTGTTGGAAAGCGAAGGCGCAACCCATGATCGGTTGCGCAAGGTGGTGTTTCGCGAGTTCACCCCTGCGATGATCGCACGGCAACGCGAGGCGATCCAAAGTTTTGTCGACCGTTTACTCGACGGCCTGAGCGATCAGGACGAGGTGGATTTTGTCGGCGATTTCGCCGCCCACGTCCCCGGCCATATCATTGGCCGTATCTTGGGGGTGCCAGACGAAGATTGCCCGCAGCTGCGCCATTGGTCCGAGGAAGTGGTGCGCTTCTTTGATCCCGGTCGCGTTGATGAGGACAAGGCGCGGGCAGAACAGGCGACAAAAGAATTCTACGAATACCTTCTGGATCTATTGGCGGAGCGCGAAAAAGCGTCGCAGGATGATCTGCTCTCGCGTCTGATCAGCCACCGCGACGAGGGACGGCTCAGCCAAGATGAGCTGATCTCCACTGCCATGTTGATCCTGATGGCAGGGCATGGCTCCACCATTGATGTGCTGGGCAGTGGCATGCACGCGTTGCTGCGGTATCCTGAGCAGCATGACCGCCTGCGCGAAGATCCGTCGCTGATGAAGACAGCGGTGCAGGAAATGTTCCGCTATGAGTCTCCGCTGCCGTTCTTTCACCGCTTCGCAACGGAAGAGACCGAAGTTGGCGGCAAGCTCTTTCCGGCTGGGACGCGGTTTGGCCTGCTTTATGGCGCAGCGAACCGTGATCCCGCGCGGTTTGAAAACCCTGATAAATTTGATGTCGGACGTACCCCGAACCGGCACATGGCCTTTGGCGGCGGGGGGCATTTCTGTCTCGGCAACCATTTGGCGCGACTGGATATGGACGTCATATTCTCCACATTGAACACCCGCTTTGCCTCGATCTCTTTGGCAGAGGAAACCCCTGAATATAAACGCGGTTTGTCCGTGCGTGGCCCAAAGGCGCTGCGTGTGGCTTGGCAGCGCGCCTGAGCGAGACGGAAAGAAATAGCAAATGATCAAAGTGACCTTTGTCGAAGCCAACGGAAACCGGATTGAGGCCACGGCCAAGGCTGGTGACACCTTGATGCAGGCTGCGGTTGGCGCAGGTGTTGCGGCCATTGCCGCTGAATGCGGAGGCGCCTGTGCGTGCGGCACCTGCCATTGCGTTCTGTCTGAGGACTGGTTTAGCCGCGTGCCCGCACCGGCGTCTGATGAGGCGGATATGTTGGATTTCGTCATCGACCCGCAGCCCACCAGCCGGTTGAGCTGTCAGGTTGTTATTGGCGAAGACATGCAGGGGATCGAGGTTCAGGTTCCGGACTCTCAAATTTAAACCCCATGACGACAGCTGCGGAAGACACGAAGATTTACTTTGCCACAGGGCAGGGCGGAGAGTCCGTTTGGCCCTACCATGTGCCCGTAGGCGGGCGCACCTTGGCGCATCACGACACTGGTATGGTGCGCCGAAACTACAATGAGCATGTGCTGATCTATACGCTCTCCGGCACTGGGCATGTGGACATTGGCGAGACGCGGCATGCCGCCGGAGCTGAGAGCCTTGCCTGGATTGATACAGCACGCGCCTATGCGCATGGAGCGGCAGCACAGGCACCCTGGCGCTATGTTTGGCTTTCGATCCGGGGGCATGGGGTGGATGCTCTCTTTGAAAGGTTGGGATTTGCCCAAAATCCCGTGGCGTCGGATCTGTCTCACCTTGCTGGGAGCTTTGAGCAGATCTTGCGTGAGCTTTCAGCAGAAGCAGAAGGGGAAAGTGCCACCATCAACGCCGCGGTGTCGCAAATTTTGGCGCAGCTGTTTGAGCGTCGCAGCAATGCGGCTGGAGTGGCCAAAGATGAGCCGATGGCCGCACTAAGGGCGCACCTTCGCCGGGATTTGCAACGGGCCTGGCGTATTCCGGATATGGCGCAGATCACCGGTTTGAGCCATTCGCAACTCTTTCGCCGTTTTCGGGATGAAGCAGGGGTAAGCCCGATCGTTTGGCTGCGGCGAGAGCGTATGGCGGTGGCGGCGTATCTGCTGCGCAGCACAGATGAGCGTGTGGCGCAAATCGCTGCGCGTTGCGGCTATCCCGATCCTTTCCACTTTAGCCGTGATTTCAAGCTGGAGCAGGGCTGCGCGCCCCGCAACTACAGAGCACAGTTTCGCGCATAAAAAGAGCCGCATGTTGCGGCTCTTGGGCTTAGGCGATTTCTGATAAGCAGGCTTCGAAGATCAGCCGCCTGTGTGGCTCATGTGGCGTGACATCTGACCATCCACCTGTTGGCGGGAATAGTCAAAATCGTGCCCCTTCGGCTTGAGTGCAATTGCGGCACGAATGGCATCTTCCAGCGCCGCATCGCTTTCACTGCCACGCAATGGAGCACGCAGATCCGCCATATCCTCTTGGCCGAGACACATGAAAAGCTGTCCGGTGCAGGTGAGACGCACGCGATTGCAGCTTTCGCAGAAATTGTGGGTCATGGGCGTGATGAAGCCGATTTTTTGTCCGGTCTCTTCCAGTCGCACATAGCGGGCAGGGCCGCCGGTACGCTCAGGCAAATCTGTCAGCGTATAGCGCTCGGCCAGTCGCGCCCGCAGATCTTTGAGGGACCAATACTGATCAAGGCGATCTTCATTGCCAAGATCTCCCATGGGCATCACTTCAATCCAGGTAATGTCCATGTCGCGCGAGGCGCACCACTCTGCGAGCGTGAACAATTCATCCTCATTGAAGCCTTTGAGCGCCACCGCATTGATCTTAATGCGCAGGCCCGCATCTTGTGCGGCGTCCAGACCACGCAACACTTGTTGCAAGCGGCCCCAGCGGGTGATGTCGGCAAACTTGTCTTCGTCAATCGTGTCGAGAGAGACATTCACGCGACGCACACCACACGCATAGAGCTCTTCGGCAAAGCGCTCGAGCTGTGAGCCGTTGGTTGTCAGCGTCAATTCTTTGAGTGCCCCGCTGTCCAGATGGCGTTTCATGCCTTTAAAAAAGGTCATGATGTCGCGACGCACCAGTGGCTCGCCACCTGTAATCCGCAGCTTTTCCACGCCCAGACGGATGAAGGTAGAGCACATCCGATCAAGCTCTTCGAGCGTCAGAAGTTCTTTCTTCGGCAGAAACGTCATGTTTTCCGCCATGCAATAGACGCAGCGAAAATCGCAACGGTCGGTCACGGACACACGCAGGTAGTTTACGGCGCGATGGAACGGATCAATCAAAGGAGCTGTCATGGGGAGAACGTAGTCACGCGGCGCGGGCAGGGCAAGGGCGGCGAAAGTTGTAGAGATGTATTTTCTATACGACTTTGGCGCGCGCCCAATCAGCCAAGGTGTTTGCTGGCTTCTTTTCTGGCAAATGGCTTCATTTTTTCGCCATGGTTTTCCAGAAATGCACGCACACGCGGTTCATCGTGCTTTGACAGATCGCGCAGCCACCAAGCCACGGCTTTCTGGATGAACCACTCTTCATCAGAGACATACTCCGCAGCCCACCCCAAAATACGGTCCCGAGCCTCAAGTTCAGCTGGTTTTGGGTTGTTCTGTTTGGTCCACGGCAGCGTGATCACCAAAGCCGCGCGCCGGGTCCACATATGCTCTGACGTGGTCCAGCTTTCGACGGCATCTAAGCGTGATGGATCGGCGATGAGGCGGCGTTGACCAGCCATGCAGGCATGATCGGCAATAGCCCAACTGTCGAAATCCGCGACCCAGCTGCATATGAGCGCCCAGGCACCCTCATCAGGACGCAGGCGTGCTTGGGTCAGCAATTTGGAAGCCACGATACGCGCTTCAAAAATATCTGTTTCCCAAAGGGCCTGCGCCAACGCCACCCGGGTTTCCACCGAGAGCGTCTGTCGCCAGGTTTTGGCAAGATCATTGAGAGCCGGGTTTGAGATGCCCAACACGTCTCGTGTCTGCTTGTGGTAGGTCTTCATGCCGTCTGCACGCCCGGGCTCAACAAGGGCGTGCAGATGTTCAAGGGCGTCTTCGAGCGTCATTCCACAGTCACAGATTTTGCGAGGTTGCGTGGCTGATCGACGTCAGTGCCTTTTGCAACCGCGGTGTGGTAGGCGAGAAGTTGCGCGGGGATCGCGTAAAGAATGGGAGACAAGACAGGCGAAACCTGCGGCATCTGCAGTGTTTCCCAAGCCCCCTCGGCGCCTTCTTTCATGCCAGTGGAGTCTGAGATCAGCAGCACCTTTCCAGCGCGCGCCATGACTTCCTGCATGTTGGAGATCGATTTATCAAACAGCTCGTCATGTGGGGCAAGCACCACCACAGGGACCTGCTTGTCGATCAATGCGATCGGGCCATGTTTCAGCTCGCCGGAGGCATAGGCTTCTGCGTGGATGTAGCTGATTTCCTTGAGTTTGAGGGCGCCTTCCAGCGCGAGCGGGAACATCCGGCCTCGACCCAGGAACAGAATGTCACGTGCTTCCGCCAATTTGCGCGCCACTGCAGCGACCTGTGCCTCACCGCCAAGCGCCTGATTGATCAAGCCCGGTACGCCGCGCAGATCGGTCAAATTCTCTGCCAGCTGGGCGTCGCTCAGCTTACCCCGGTCATGGGCTGCCTTCAGCGCAAGCATCAGAAGCACGGTCAATTGGCAGGTGAAGGCCTTGGTGGAGGCCACGCCAATCTCGGCACCCGCAAGAATGGGGAGCACAAGATCGCTTTCCCGCGCAATCGAGCTCTCCGGGACATTCACGACCGACACAATCTGCTCCGTTTTGCCTGCGCAATAGCGCAGTGCAGCAAGCGTGTCTGCGGTCTCGCCTGACTGGGACACAAACAAAGCAACGGTGCCTTCGGTGACAGGAGGCTCGCGATAGCGGAATTCGGAGGCTACATCGACTTCGACTGGTATGCCTGCGACCTGCTCAAACCAGTACTTTGCAGTCAGGCAGGCGTAATAAGCCGTGCCACAGGCGACCATGGTCAAACGGTCAATTTTGGTGAAGTCTAGGCCAGCGTCAGGAAGAGAAACGGCCTTGCCGTCTTTGGACAAATAGTGATCGATGGCTTGGCCAAGTACGGTTGGCTGCTCTGCGATCTCCTTGGCCATGAAGTGTTTGTGCAGACCTTTGTCGACCTGAGCCTGGTCAACATTGATGGTTTTGCGCTCACGCTCAACGATCTCGCCAGCCTCATCGCGGATCACCAACGATGTTCGGGTCAGGACCGCGCTATCGCCTTCTTCAAGGTACGTGATCTGATCGGTCAGCGGCGCAAGGGCAATTGCGTCGGAGCCGACATACATCTCACCCTTGCCGTACCCAATCGCCAAAGGGGATCCTTTGCGCGCTGCAACGATCAGATCGTCTTGACCTTCAAACAGAAAGGCGAGGGCAAAGGCACCATCCAGGCGTGACAGTGTTTTTAAAGCGGCATCAACGGGCTGCAGGCCAGAGCTGATGTAGCTTTGCGTCAAAAGCGCAACTGTCTCGGTGTCGGTCTCCGTGACGAAGGAAAACCCGTCACGCGCCAACTCTTCACGCAACTCGCGGAAGTTTTCGATGATGCCATTGTGGACCACGGCCACGGGACCAGCGCGGTGCGGGTGAGCATTGGTGACGGAAGGCGCACCGTGGGTCGCCCATCGGGTGTGGCCGATCCCGGATTTGCCTCTGAGAGGTTCGTGGACCAGCAAATCAGAGAGATTTACCAACTTTCCCACGGCACGGCGACGTTCCAGTGCGCCGTCATTCACGGTCGCAATTCCCGCGCTGTCATAGCCGCGATATTCGAGCCGTTTCAGCGCTTCAACAAGGATGGGCGCTGCCTCGTGGTTTCCGAGGACACCAACGATTCCACACATTATTTGGTCTCCGAAATTTGTTTTTGTTTCTTTTTCTTTAATAAATCGAACAATTTTCGCGCTACGCCGGGTTTGTTGACCTGATCGGCGCGCGATAGCGCCAAATCCGTGGCGGGAACATTCTTGGTGATCACCGACCCCGATCCCGTCATCGCTTCATCACCAACAGTGACCGGCGCAACCAACATCGTGTTGGAGCCGATGAACACTCGGTCTCCGATGGTGGTGCGGTGTTTCATCACCCCGTCGTAGTTGCAGGTGATCGTACCGGCACCGATATTGGTTCCGCTCCCCAGCGTGGCGTCGCCGATGTAGGACAGATGATTGACCTTGGTGCCTTCGCCAACTTCGGCGTTTTTGATTTCCACAAAGTTACCAATGTGCACGTTTTCAGACAGCTCAGCTCCGGGGCGCAGGCGTGCGTAGGGGCCAACGGTTGCACCGCGGGAAACGTGGCAGCCCTCAAGGTGAGAAAACGCTCGGATGCGCGTGCCGCTTTCCACCGTCACATGGGGCCCAAAATAGACGTTGGGCTCAATCACGGTGTCCCTGCCAATCACAGTGTCAAAGGACAGCATGACGGTCTCTGGCTGTTGCAATGTGACACCAAGGTCCAGCAGCTCGGCGCGGGCATTTTTTTGGAAAATGCCTTCGGCTTCGGCAAGGTGCGCGCGGGAGTTGATGCCTAGTGTCTCGGCCTCGTCACAGGACACAGCCGTAACGTTCAGCCCTTTTTCGCGCGCCAGACCTACGATGTCAGTGAGGTAGTATTCACCCTGCGCGTTGTCTGACGAAATAGCGCTGATCAAATCAAAGAGCGTCTTGCTCTCAACCAGCATCACGCCTGAATTGCAGAAAGTGACGGCCCGCTCATCTGCTGAAGCATCTGCAAACTCGACGATCCGCTCAAGCTGATCGCCATTCATAATCAGGCGGCCGTATTTTCCGGGATCTGCAGCGTCAAAGCCAAGCACCACGACCGCGTTCTGCTCTTTTGCTGCGACCATGTTCTCAAGGGTTTCAGCGCGTACAAATGGGGTGTCCCCGAAGAGGACAATCACATCACCATCAAAATTAGCGAGCGCCTCTCGGCACATGTCCACTGCGTGGGCCGTACCTTTTTGTTCTTCCTGCAAAACTACTGCGGCGTCAGGATCAAAATCAGAAACTTCTTTGGCCACAAGCTCGGCACCATGGCCTGCCACAACCAGTGTCTTTTCCGGAGACAAAGCTTGTCCGGCCTGCATCGCATGGATCAGCATCGGGGCGTTCGCAATCGGGTGCAGCACCTTGGGCAGGTCCGAATTCATCCGTGTGCCTTTGCCCGCGGCAAGGATGATGAGGGCTATGCTCATTTGTTTTCTCTTTGTATTTCGGTTGTGCCCGTTTTATCGGAGTGCAGGAAGGGTGCAAGGCCGACAAGCTTCAATTCAGGTTGCGCCTTGTAACAGCCGTGGGCGGGAACTCGCGCATTTTAAGGGATAAGCGGATGAAAACAGTGGTTTTTGATCTGGATGGAACTCTGGCGGACACAAGTGGGGATCTGATTGCAGCGGCCAACCATTGTTTTCGGGACATGGGGTATGGTGACGTTTTAAGCGCTGAACGGGATGCAGGCGTTGCTTTGCGCGGCGGGCGGCGGATGCTCACCGAGGGGCTCACACGTATGGGCGCGATGAATGAGGCGACGATCGAGCGCTATTATCCAGTTCTGCTTGAGGCTTACGGCGGCGCTATTGCCGAGCACACTGTGCTCTATGATGGTGCGATGGAGGCTGTGGAGCAGTTGAAAGCGCTTGGCTATGGCGTGGGCATTTGCACCAACAAGCCTGAAGCGCTGGCCCAACAGCTCTTGATCGCGCTGGGCGTGCGCGAGGCCTTTGGGGCCTTGGTCGGAGCGGATACATTGCCTGTGCGCAAACCTGACCCCGCACCTTTAATCGAAACCGCGCGTCGCTTGGGAGGCGATCCGGCAAAAACGCTCCTGGTTGGCGACAGCGATACAGACCGCAATACAGCCAAGGCAGCGGGTGTTCCGAGCGTATTGGTGACCTTCGGGCCCAGTGGAGAGGATATGGCCGCGCTCGACCCCGAGGCATTGCTGCATGACTACGCTTCATTGCCGCAGGTGGTGGATACTCTGCTGGCAGATCCCGTCAGTTGATTGCGGCGGCATCCGATCTCTCGTAATGCTTATGCAGCGTTAATTCATTGAGGCCCCAATGAGCGAAGTTTTTACCGGCAATTTCACCCAGCAGGAACCCATCTCTGAGGAGGCGATTGCCGCCGCCGTAGAAGTCATGCGTACTGGGCGTTTGCATCGCTACAACCTGACCGAAGGGGAGGTGGGTGAAGTCTCTTTGTTGGAGCAAGAATTTGCACAGAGTGTGGGCGCGAAATACTGTCTCGCGGTGGCCTCGGGCGGCTATGCGATGGGCTGCGCCTTGCGGGCAATGGGCGTTGGCGCTGGGGACAAAGTGCTGACGAATGCCTTCACGCTGGCTCCGGTTCCCGGTGCGATCGCGAGCGTGGGGGCTGTGCCGGTGTTCGTGGGCGTGACCGAAGGCTTGGTGATTGATCTGGAAGATCTGGAAGCCAAGGCCGATCAGGCAGATGTTCTGATGCTGTCGCATATGCGGGGGCATATCTGCGATATGGATGCGTTGATGGCGATTTGCGCCCAGCACGGCATTCGGGTGATTGAAGATTGCGCGCACACAATGGGCGGCGACTGGCGCGGCATCCCATCTGGCCGGTTTGGGGCGATGGCGTGTTATTCAACGCAGACCTACAAGCATATGAACTCGGGCGAAGGCGGCTTTCTGATCAGTGATGATGCGGATCTCATAGCGCGGGCGACCATCTTGTCCGGCAGCTACATGCTCTATGGGCGCAATGGGGCCGTGCCCGAGGCCGAGGTTTTTGAAGGCGTGAAGTATGACACGCCAAATGTGTCCGGCCGTATGGATCACTTGCGCGCCGCCATCCTGCGCCCGCAACTGCGCAAGCTTTCTGACAGTGTCGCGGCCTGGAATGCGCGGCACGATGTGATCTTGAATGGGTTGCGCGATACGCCCGGGCTGACCGTTGTGGAGCGGCCTGAAGGCGAAGGCTACGTGGGCAGCTCGGTCCAGTTTTTGCTGCTGGATTGGTCGGTTGAGAAGATCAACGAGGTGCTGAAGCGCTGTGGTACGCGCGGTGTGGAGTTGAAGTGGTTTGGCGGTGCCGAGCCTGTGGCTTTCACGTCCCGTTACGACAGTTGGCGCTTTGCCCCGAGCGTGCCGATGCCAAAATCTGACCGGATCCTGAAGGGCATTGTGGATATGCGCATTCCACTGACGTTTTCGCTTGAGGATTGCGCGCTGATTGCGCGGATCATCAAGGCAGAAGTTGGTGCGGTGTTCCAATCGGGCTGATTGGGGCCGCTTGAGCGCGGAGGTATCGTTCCCGCGCTCTCAAAGTGTTTTAGCGCAGCAATCGCAGTAGCTTAAAGGATTTCCAGAACCGCTTCCGGAGGTCGTCCAATGGCGGCTTTGCCATCTTTAAGCACAATCGGACGTTCAATCAGGATCGGGTTTTCCGCCATAGCCGCGCGCAAAGTGGCGTCGTCGTCAGACTTGCTCAGGCCAAGTTCCGCAATGCGCTTTTCCTTGTTGCGCAACATGTCGACGGCTTTGAGGCCCAAGAGTTTCTGAACCTCGGCAATCTCTTCCGCGCTGGGCGCGTCTTCGAGGTAACGACGCACAGTGACGTCGCCTTTTTCTTCAACAATAGCCAGAGTTTGGCGTGATTTAGAGCAGCGTGGGTTGTGCCAAATGGTGATCACAGCCAGTCCTTTCGTTTGCTTCCAACAGCTTCTGCGACATTTGCAAAACCGTCGCGCTCCAGCAAGCCGTCCAATTCACGCACGATGGTCTCTGCAAGTGAAAACCCGCCGTAGACAAGCGCTGTATAAAGTTGCACCGCAGAGGCGCCTGCGCAGATCTTGGCATAGGCCTGTTCTGCAGAGCCAATACCACCGACCCCGATGAGAGGCAGAGTGCCGTCCGTCAGCTTAGACAAACGTGCCAAAACGCGGGTCGATTTCTCAAAGAGCGGTGCACCTGAGAGACCGCCAGCCTCGCCCTTGTGGGCGCTGGCCAGGCCATCTCGGTCGAGTGTTGTGTTGGTTGAAATGACCGCGTCCACGCCAGTTTCCTGAGCAACCTCAGCGATTTCGCCAAGTTCGGCATCCGTGAGATCCGGCGCGATTTTCAGGAATACCGGGATTTTGCGGCTCAGGGTGTCGCGGGTCTGCATGACACCACTCAGAAGGGCGGAAAGCGCGGCTTTGCCTTGCAAATCACGCAGTTTTTCGGTGTTGGGCGAACTGACATTGACCGTTGCGAAGTCCAGATGCGCGCCACAATGTGCCAACACGCGGGCAAAATCCTCGGCGCGGTTCTCGCTGTCTTTGTTGGCGCCGAGGTTGAGGCCGATCACGGCGTCTTTCGGACGCTGTGCCAGGCGCGCGCCGATAGCCTCCATACCGTCATTGTTAAAGCCAAAGCGGTTGATGGCGGCTTGGTCCTCGGTCAGGCGAAACAAGCGCGGTTTGGGATTGCCGGGCTGTGGCCGCGGCGTTGCTGCCCCCACTTCGACAAAACCAAACCCCGATTTAGCGAGGCCAGAAAGCGCGGTGGCATTTTTGTCAAATCCGGCGGCAAGACCAACGGGGTTGGGCAGATCAAGGTCCGCGACAGTGGTGCGCAGGCGCGGTGAGGTGATTTGCCCAGGCGCATTGGCGAGGCCCATTTGAATGGCGCGGATCGCCAGACCATGGGAGGTTTCCGGATCAATGCTGCGCAGGGCTTTCATGCCCAGCGTTTCAAGAAGACGCCCACCGCTCATTGGCTCAACCCTGCCGGAAATTGATGCGCACCATCGACGAGCGGGAGAGGCTGTGCCCAGAGGACATCTGAAAGCGCGAAAGCCCGGTAGAGATGCGGGAAGAGGGCACCACCGCGAGAGACCTCCCACTTCAGATCCTCCCCAAGGGTGTCAGCCTCTACCGCGAGCAGATACAGGTTTTCCTCTCCGGCGAAGTGTTTGGCGGCGGTTTCCGCAGCCTGTTCCGCTGTCGAGAAATGGACAAAGCCATCTGCAATATCCACGGGTGCGCCTGCCGTTTGGCCCTCGGCGCGCAGAGTGGCCCATTCCTCGGCCCGAAAAATCTTGAAAATAAGCATGGCTTGCTCATGCAACGGGCGCGGCGCAAGGTCAAGCTGTACAGCTTTTGTTAAACCTTTGACATGCGCGTCATTTAAGCGGCACGATATTGACTGAATGATAAAAACGAGAAGGGATTCTCCATGATTGCGCGTTTGATGACAGGGGCCGCAGCGCTCGCCGTAACCGCTGGTATGGCAGCCGCCGACTATACTTTGCACATTGTACATATCAACGATCTGCACAGCCGTATTGAGCCGATCAACAAGTATGACTCGACCTGTAAGGCTGAGGACAATGCAGAGGGCAAATGCTTTGGCGGCTATGCGCGTGTGGCGACCAAGATTGCCGAACTGCGCGAGGAATTGGCTGGTCAGAACCTCGTGGTTCTGGATGCCGGCGACCAGTACCAAGGCTCCCTGATGTACACGACCTACAAAGGTGACGTGGAAATCGAGATGATGGAGAAGATCGGTTTTGACGCCATGGCCGTGGGTAACCACGAATTTGATGATGGTCCGGAAGGTCTGCTCAAATTGGTCGAAGGCGTATCCTTCCCGGTGATTTCCGGCAACCTTGATGTCTCCCAATCCGATGTTCTTGCGGGCAAAGTGACCAACCATGTGGTGCTGGAAGTTGGCGGTGAAAAGGTCGCCATCATCTCCGCGCTCGCCACGGACACGGCTGAAACCTCAAGCCCTGGCGAAGCGGTGATCTTCCAGAATGAGATTGAAGCCCTGCAGGCGGATGTAGATGCGCTGACCGCGGAAGGCGTGACCAAGATCATCGCGCTGAACCACGTAGGTGTGAACAAAGATATGGAGATCGCAGGCGCCGTGTCTGGCGTGGATGCGGTTGTCGGTGGTCACTCCCACACCAAGTTCTCCAACACCGAAGAAGGCGCGATGGCCTATCCAACCATGGTTGGCAACGTGCCTGTGGTGCAGGCATATGCCTATTCCAAATATGTTGGCCACCTGACCCTGACCTTTGATGATGCAGGCAATGTGACCGAAGCAACCGGCGACACCATTCTGCTCGACGCCTCTGTGGCGGAAGATCAGGACATCGTCGCGCGCGTGGCCGAGCTGGCTGGCCCGATTGAAGAGATGAAATCACGCGTGGTTGCTTCGACCGACGCGGCGATTGATGGCGACCGTGGATCCTGCCGGGCAGGCGAGTGCGCCATGGGCAACCTTGTGGCAGGCGCGATGCTGGATCGTGTGAAAGATCAAGGTGTTGAAATCGCGATCCAAAACGGTGGTGGTCTGCGGGCGTCCATCGACGCGGGCGAAGTGACCATGGGTGAGGTGCTCACGGTGCTGCCATTCCAGAACACTCTGTCCACCTTCCAAGTGACCGGCGAAACCATTGTGGCCGCTCTGGAAAACGGTGTGAGCCAGATCGAAGATGGCGCAGGCCGCTTCCCGCAGGTTGCCGGTATGACCTTCAGCTTTGATGCCGCCGCAGACGCAGGCAGCCGCATCAGCGACGTAATGGTTGGCGGCGCGCCAATTGATCTCGCCAAGGTTTATGGCGTTGTGTCCAACAACTATGTGCGTAACGGTGGCGATGGCTACAAAATGTTCCGCGACGCTGAAAATGCCTATGACTATGGCCCGGACTTGGCGGATGTGACTGCAGAGTATCTGGCCAAGAATGGCGCGGGTGCGGCGGCTCTGGATGGCCGTATCAGCAAAAAGTAAGCGCCTGATTGCTTGACGTTTCTGACCCTCGCCGGGAAACTGGCGGGGGTTTTGCTTTGAGGGCGTTATGGATCATCCGCTGATCGATCTGATCAATCAGAAAATTCGCGAGGCTGAGGAGGCTGGCGAATTTGACAACCTGGCAGGAGCGGGAAAGCCTTTGCCAAAGGAAGAAGATCCCGAAAACGCTTTGATCAATCGGCTGGTGAAAGAAAGCGGTGGCGTGCCAGAGTTTGTGTCCTTGTCCCGTGAGCTGGCGAAGCTGCGGGAACAATTGCGAGAAACGGGCGACCGCACCAAGCGGCGCGACATCATGAAGGACATGTCCATGATGGAAGCACGGATCGAGATGGCGCGAAAGGCCCATCGCTGATGTGTGGACGTGTGGCGGTTACCCTGCCAAATGACGCCATGGCGCAGATGTTCGCGGCCTCCCCGGCCAACAACCTGCCGCAGGTGCCAAATTACAATGTCTGCCCAACCACGCAAATTCATGTGGTTTTGGGGGGGGCTGATGTGGGGCGCAAGCTGGTCTCCATGCGGTGGGGCTTTCTGCCCAGCTGGTACAAAGCCCCGAATGATGGCCCCTTGCTGATCAACGCGCGGGCCGAAACCATCGCAGAAAAGCCTGCCTTTCGAAGGGCTTGCCGGAAGCGGCGTTGTTTGATCCCGGTGACGGGGTTTTATGAATGGACCAAGGATTCTGAGGGCACTCGCTGGCCTTGGTACATTCATGGGTCAGAGACCTTGGCGCTGGCGGGGGTGTGGCAGGAGTGGGGCGTTGAAGGTGAGCGCATCGCGACCTGTGCGGTTGTCACCACATCTGCCAATGAGACCATGTCTCAGATCCATCATCGCATGCCTGTGGTGATTGATGAGGATGATTGGGGCCTTTGGCTTGGGGAAAAGGGGCACGGTGCCGCGACTTTGATGAAAGCAGCGAATGAGGATCTCTTGTCCTTTCATCAGGTGGATCGCGCGGTGAACTCAAATCGGGCATCAGGGCCAGAGCTGATCGAACCCTTTGAGTGATCTTCAACTTCGGGCACAAAGCGCCGGGGTATTTTCAAGAAAAGCGCAACACTCCTTCAGCTCATAAAACCCGCCTTGTGCATTGGCCTGAGCGGAGAGTTTGGCAATGATGGGCCGAGACTTTTCTGGAGGGTTTTCATGACCAAAACACCGTATTTCGCACCGCAGGGCGGGTTGCCGCCTCAGACACAGTTGCTGACGGATCGGGCGATGTTTACCGAGAGTTTTGCCGTGATCCCCAAGGGCACGTTGACGGATATCGTCACTTCCAACCTGCCGTTCTGGCGCGACACCCGTGTGTGGGTCATTGCGCGCCCGATGTCCGGGTTCAGCGAGACGTTCTCGCATTATATCGTGGACGTTGCGCCTGGTGGCGGCAGCGACAAGCCTGAGCTTGAGGCGGGCGCACAGGGTGTTCTCTTTGTGGTGGAGGGCGAGGTGTCTTTGTCCATTGAGGGCAAAGATCACACTTTGTCTGTAGGCGGCTACACCTATCTTCCGGCTGGGTGCAATTGGCGCCTGATCAATCGCTCAGAGCAAAACGCGAAATTCCATTGGATTCGCAAGCTTTATGAAGCGGTTGACGGGATTGATGCGCCTGAGGCTTTTGTCACCAGCGATGCGGACACCCCCATCCGGCATATGCCAGATACCGATGGCGCTTGGGGCACCACGCGATTTGTGGACCCTGACGACATGCGCCATGACATGCACGTCAATATCGTGACCTTTGAGCCGGGCGGCGTGATCCCCTTCTTGGAGACACATGTGATGGAGCATGGGCTCTATGTGCTTGAAGGCAAAGCGGTTTATAAGCTCAATCAGGATTGGGTCGAGGTCGAGGCCGGCGACTACATGTGGCTGCGCGCCTTCTGCCCGCAGGCGTGTTACGCAGGTGGCCCGGGCAAGTTCCGTTATCTGCTCTACAAAGACGTCAACCGGCACATGAAGCTCCGTTAATCGCCGTGACGTGACGGCATCGCAGAAAACCACGCGTGGTAGCGGTAACGGGTTAAATTGGGTCGTTTTTCTGCAGAATTGGGGGTGGCAATTGACCGGCAAACCGGATCAATTGGCGTTCCAGAGGACTCGCAGGATCGCAAGATGACCGCAGATCGCACCCGTATTTTCATCAATGGGTTTGGCCGCATCGGCCGGACCCTTTTGCGCATCCTGTCAGAAGGTGGGTATCCCGATATCGAGATCATTGGCATCAATGACATCGAACCGCTGGAAACATGCGCGTATCTCTTTGAATATGATAGCGTTTTTGGGACGTATCGCGGCAGTGTCGAGGCTGCTGATGGCGCGCTGATCGTGGATGGAAAGCGCGTTCCGTTTCATGCGCAGAGTGATCTCAGCAAGCTCGATCTCAGTGCCGTTGATGTGGTGTTGGAGTGTACCGGCATGGCAGGCACGCGCGCGATTGCGGAGCGGGGATTGGCAGCGGGTGCGCGGTCTGTGCTGATTTCAGGCCCGTCTGATGAGGCTGACGTTACTGTGGTGCTTGGCGCCAATGATGCAGCCCTCAAGGATCAGGTGATTGTCTCCAATGCCTCCTGCACGACAAACGCTTTGGCGCCGCTGATGCGGGTGTTGGATGCGGAATACGGGCTGATCTCAGGGCATATGACCACGGTGCATTGCTATACGGGCAGTCAGCCGACGGTGGACAAGCCGCGTGGCGATCTGGCGCGCAGCCGGGCGGCGGCTTTGTCGATGGTGCCGACCACCACTTCTGCGCAGCGGATGATTGATAAGGTGCTGCCGCATCTGAAAGGGCGGGTTGAGGCGCGGGCGATCCGTGTGCCCACTGCCAGCGTGTCAGCCATTGATCTGACAATCCAGACGGAGCACGCGGTGACCGCTGAGGCGGTGAACACATTGTTGCGCCAAGAGGCGGAAAACAAAGGAATATTAGGGTGGACGCGCAAACCGTTGGTCTCCACAGACCTGCGGGCGCGGCCGGAATCCCTGATTGTGAGCGAGCGAGAAACCAGCGTTTCGGTGGGCGGGCTTTTGCGCGTCTTCGGCTGGTATGACAACGAATGGGGCTTTTCCAACCGGATGTTGGATATGGCCCGATTGATGGGGCGGCGTTGAGCCGTGCGAGGGGACTTGGGAGATAGAAATGACAAATACCAAAGATCATGATCGCGCCCGCGAGGCCGCGTTGAAATATCATGAGTTTCCAAAGCCCGGTAAGCTGGAAATTCGCGCGACCAAGCCGATGGCAACCGGTCGCGATCTGAGCCGTGCCTACAGCCCGGGCGTGGCTGAAGCCTGTATCGAGATTGAGAAAAACCCCGCAGATGCAACGCGTTACACCGCCAAAGGCAATCTGGTTGCGGTGATTTCCAACGGCACGGCGGTACTTGGCCTTGGCAACATCGGGGCGCAGGCGAGTAAGCCGGTGATGGAAGGCAAGGCGGTTCTGTTTAAGAAATTCGCCGGGATCGACTGTTTTGACATTGAGGTGAATGAGCCTGATCCGGAGAAACTGGCGGATCTGGTATGCCGTCTGGAGCCGACCTTTGGCGCGGTGAACCTTGAGGATATCAAGGCGCCGGATTGCTTTCTGGTGGAGCGTCTCTGCAAGGAGCGAATGAACATTCCGGTGTTCCACGATGACCAGCATGGCACCGCGATTGTGGCAGCTGCGGCAGCCTATAACGCTTTGATTGTGGCCAAGAAAAAGGTCGAAGACATCAAAGTCGTGGCGCTGGGCGCGGGGGCGGCGGGGATTGCCTGTCTCAAGATGCTGATGACCATGGGTGTGCAGCACGAAAACATCCTGATGCTGGACAGCAAAGGCGTGGTGCACAAGCAGCGCAACGATCTGACGCCGGAGAAGGCGGAATTCGCGCAAGCCACTGAAAAGCGGACCACAATGGAGGCCATGGAAGGGGCGGATCTGTTCCTTGGTGTCTCAGGCCCCGGGCTTCTGACCAAAGAGATGGTCGAGCAGATGGCGGACAATCCGATCATCTTTGCGCTGGCCAACCCGACACCTGAGATCATGCCGGAGGAGGCGCGTGAGGCGGCTCCAGGGGCGTTGATCGCCACGGGGCGGTCGGACTACCCCAACCAGGTCAACAACGTGCTCTGCTTCCCCTTCATCTTCCGAGGGGCGCTGGATGCGGGTGCAACCGAGATTAACGACGAGATGAAGCTCGCCTGTGTGGAGGCGATCGCGGCGTTGGCGCGGGAAACCACCAGCGCGGAAGTGGGCGCGGCCTACAAAGGCGAGGAGCTGACATTTGGCCCTAACTACCTGATTCCAAAGCCGTTTGATCCACGTCTGCTGCCGACCATTGCGGTGGCTGTGGCTCGTGCAGCGATTGAATCCGGGGTGGCGACCAAGGAGCTGGATCTCTACGCCTATGAGGACAAACTGCAGGCGCAGGTGTTCCGGTCTTCGATGATCATGCGGCCGGTCTATGAATCTGCCAGCATGTCGCGTCGCCGGATCATCTTTGCCGAGGGGGAAGACGAGCGGGTGCTGCGCACGGCACAGGCGATGCTGGAGGACACGGTGGACACGCCGGTGCTGATCGGACGTCCGGAAGTTGTTGGCCATCGTCTTGAAAAGGCTGGATTAAAGATCAAGCCGGGGGTTGATTTTGAACTGATCAACCCGGAGCAGGATGAGCGTTATCGCGACTATTGGACCACCTATCACCAGAAGCTGCGGCGCAATGGTGTGAGCCCGGACAGTGCGCGGGCGATCCTGCGGACCAACAACACGGCGATTGCCGCCATTGCGGTGGAGCGCGGGGATGCGGACAGCATGATCTGCGGCACCTTTGGCGAGTATCGCTGGCATCTGCGCTACGTCACAGATGTGTTGAAAAACAATGAGTTGCACCCGATTGGCTCGCTCTCTCTGATCATTCTGGACAAGGGGCCGCTGTTCCTTGCAGACACCCATATCCACATCGAGCCGACCTCTGAGCAGATTGCGGAGACGGTGATTGCGGCGGCGCGGCACGTGCGGCGCTTTGGGGTGGATCCGAAGATTGCCCTGTGTTCGGGGAGCCAGTTTGGTAACCTTGACAGCCACTCTGGCCGGGTGATGCGCGGGGCACTGGATGTGCTGGATCAAACCGAGCATGACTTTGAATATGAAGGAGAAATGCACACCGATGCGGCGCTGGATCCGGAGCTGCGGGAGCGTCTGTTCCCCGGTGGGCGGCTCAACGGCAAAGCCAATGTGCTGGTCTATTCCAACACCGATGCGGCGGGTGCGACCCGCAACATTCTGAAGTCGGTGGCGGATGGGCTTGAGGTTGGTCCGATCCTCATGGGGATGGGCAACCGCGCGCATATCGTGACGCCGTCTATCACTGTGCGGGGCCTTTTGAACATCGCCGCGCTGGCGGGCACAGCGGTGTCGACCTACGGCTAACAAGCCAAATATTTCGCAGCATGCAACAGCCTCCGTTAACCATGGTTTTCGGGGGCTGTTTTGCGTCGGTATCCCGTCGGTATTGCGGAGGTGCGATTTTCAGGCCGCGCGAAAGGTGAAGGCAACGTGCGGTGAGGGGCGCAACGGAGGGGCGCGCCTGACCCTGGGTGGGCGCATGTATGGCGAAAGATGCCTGCGGGCGCTTTCCATCAAAAACAAGCGTGGCTTTATGGCTCGCCGTTGGCAAAGCGCCCTCCCGTGGGGAGGGTCGGGCGCGGCCCGGCTTTGCCGGGCGATTGGGTTACAGCGGCCAGAACACCAGAATGGCGGGGATGGACACGGCGACCACCAAGATCTCAAGCGGCAGGCCCATGCGCCAGTAGTCGCCAAAGCTGTAGCCGCCGGGGCCGAGGATCAGCGTGTTGTTCTTGTGGCCGATGGGGGTGAGGAAGGCCGAGGAGGCCGCCACGGCCACGGCCATCAGGAACGGATCGGCGGAGACACCCAACGCCTGCGCCATCTGAATGCCGACCGGGGCGGCGACGATGGTGGTGGCGGTGTTGTTGAGCACATCAGACAACGTCATGGTCACGAGCATCAGCACCGTCAGCACGGCCCAAGCGGGCAGACCGGCGGTGAGGCTGACAAGGCTGTTGGCGATGAGCGCGGTGCCGCCGGAGCTGTCCAGCGCCGCGCCAAGCGGGATCATGGAGCCAAGCAGGACCACCACCGGCCATTCGACGTGATCGTAAAGTTCGGAGAGCGGCACGATCTTGGCGAGCACATAGGCCACCACCACCAGACCCAAGGCGACGGGCAGGTAGATCAGCCCAAGCGAGGCGGCGGCGACTGCGCCCACAAAGAGACCGATGGCGAGCCACATCTTGCTGTTGGCCGTCACCACGAGGCCGCGGTCTGCGAGCGGCAGACAGCCAAGCCAGTCGGTCACATCCGGGCCGCGATCCTTGTGAACGAGGATCAGGAGGATGTCGCCGGGCTGCACCACGGTTTTGCGGATCTGGCTGCGGATGCGGCGGCCTTCGCGGGAGATGCCCATAAGCACCGCGCCCTGACGCCACGCAAGGCCAAGCGCCTGCGCGGTCTTGCCCGCGATGCGGGCGGTTTCGGGCACCACAACTTCGATGATGTCGAGACCGTCGCCTGCGGCGTTGAGATGCTCCTCGCGTTTCTCATCGGAGAAGTTCAACGAGAGCGCGGCGCGGAATTCATCCAGCGCGTCGGGGCTGGCTTCGAGCACCAGCGCGTCGCCTTCGCGCAGCACGTTGTTGCGCGCCGCACCATAGAGCCGTTTGCCGCCGCGCATGAGGCCAAGGAGCTGCACATCAGCGTCTTCGGCGTTGGGCTCAAGCTCGGCCAGACGTTTGCCGATGAGTTTGCTCTCTGCGGGCACGGTGAGTTCGGCGATATACTGGCCAAGATCGGAGACCTTTTTGCCTGCGTCTTCGCGATCCGGGATCAGACGCCAGCCGATAAGCGCCACAAACAGCAGGCCGGCGATGGCGGTGAGGCCACCCACGGGGGCGAAGTCAAACATCCTGAAAGGTGCCCCAAGGGCATCTTCGCGGATTGAGGCGATGATGATATTGGGGGGCGTGCCGATGAGCGTGGCCATGCCGCCAAGGATGGTGGCAAAGGAGAGGGGCATGAGCGATTTGGCGGGGCTGCGGCCTGCCTTGCGGGCGGTCTGGATGTCCACCGGCATCAGCAGGGCCAGCGCGGCGACATTGTTCATGAAGGCCGACAAAAGCGCGCCAATGCCCCCGATGATGGCAATATGGCTGCCCAGTTTGCGCGCGCTGTCCACCAATGTGCGGGTGATGAGAAACACCGCGCCGGAGCGCACAAGGCCTGCGGAGACAATCAGCACCAGCGCCACAATCAGCGTGGCGGGGTGCCCAAAGCCGGAAAAAGCCTCTTTGGTGGGGACCACGCCAAGCACAACGCCCAGCAGCAGGGCGGTAAACGCCACCAGATCATAGCGAAACCGCCCCCAGAGCAGCATGACAAACACGCCGCCAAAGAGGGCAAAGAGGATGATCTGATCGGTGGTCATAAAAAGCGCCTGTGGTCAAAGTGATGCGATCATCTCAACCGTAGGGGGGCAAGAAACGCAAGCCGCTTGCGGATTTTGGCCGCTCTGACGTATAGAGACCCCTGATATAGAACATCTGCCATAACAGACCCGGAGGCGAACCATGGCCGGCCATAGTAAATGGGCAAACATTCAGCACCGCAAAGGGCGTCAGGACGCCGCGCGCTCCAAGCTGTTTTCCAAACTTTCCAAAGAGATCACCGTTGCTGCAAAAATGGGTGACCCGGACCCGGAGAAAAACCCGCGTCTGCGTCTGGCGGTGAAAGAGGCCAAGAGCCAATCCGTGCCAAAGGATGTGATCGAACGCGCGATCAAGAAATCCGTTGCCGGTGACGGGGATGACTATGAAGAAATCCGCTATGAGGGCTATGGCCCCAATGGCGTGGCGGTGATTGTTGAGGCGATGACCGACAACCGCAACCGGACCGCCTCCACCGTGCGCTCGACCTTCTCCAAGAATGGCGGCAACCTGGGCGAGACCGGCTCTGTGGGCTTCATGTTTGACCGCAAGGGCGAGGTGACTTACCCGGCTTCCGTGGGTGATGCGGACGCGGTTTTTGAAGCGGCCATCGAGGCGGGTGCCGAGGACGTGGAAAGCTCTGAAGACGGCCACATCATCTGGTGTGAAGACACCGATCTGAACGACGTCTCCAACGCGCTGGAAGCGGCGCTGGGCGAATCTGACAGCACCAAGCTTGTCTGGAAGCCAACCACCACCACCGAGATGGATCTGGAAGGCATGCAGAAGCTGATGAAGCTGATTGACGCGCTGGAAGATGACGACGACGTGCAGCGTGTCACCGCAAACTTTGAAGCCTCTGACGAGGTGATGGAGCAGCTCTAAGCGGCTGCGTCCCCGAGATTTAAAAAAGGCCCGCGGCGGGGAGCTGCGGGCCTTTTGTTTTGCGCGCTGGGAGGAGGTCAGCGCGCGGTGATGACGCCGCAGGCGATGCGCCCGCCGGAGCCACCGATGGGTTGGGAAAAGTGATTGTCCGGATTTGCGTGGATCACCAAGGTGGAGCCGTCTTCATCGAGCACTTTGCCGTCGCCCTGATCAAGCATCAGAAGATTGGTATAGAGCTCGACCTCTGCGGTGCCGTCCGCGCCAACGATCAGATTGGGCAGATTGCCTGCGTGCGGGCCGTCAGCGTTGAAGAAGCCGTGGGGCAGGTTGCCAGGCATGATATGGCCATGGGCGCCTTTGAAGGTGTCAAGCGGGGCGCATTCTCCAACCGCGTGAAAATGCATGCCGTGTTTGCCCGGTGGCAGGCCTTTGACCGACAGCGAGATCAGAATGCCGCGCGGGCCTTGCATGAAGCTGGCGGTGCCGATGGGGTTGCCTGCGTTGTTGATCAGCGTGGTCTCTGCTGTGGCGGTGATCTGCGGGGCTTCGGCTGAGGCGGCCGACGCGCTGGCCGCGAAGGGCGTGATCGCGGCGGGGGCGAGCGTGGCGGTCAGGAGGGCGGGAAACAGGAGGGATTTCAAAAAGTGCATCTTGGTAGTCCTTCGCTTTGGTTGTCTGCGTGACACTGTCAGGGCGAGGTGGGCAGACCGCGCGGGCGCTCTCTGTCTGTGCGGCCTTCTGGCGACAAGAGAACGGCGCTGGAAAAGCTGTGCCTCACTACATCAACGCGGCGCACGGGGAATTTATGCAAATTTTATTGAAATTGGTTTTATGCGCGGTCAGCGCGGCGGGAATGTGGATGGCGATGTCGGCGAGGACGTGGGCGGCAGGGTCTGCTTGGCCACGCGCTGAACCGCCTTGCTGAGCGCCTCAAGGGCGGGGGCGAGCAGGCGGCTGGATTGCCAGAACAGCGGGGTGTCATAGGTGGTGTCAGGGATCAGCGGCACCAGCGCGCCGCTTTGCAGATGCGGGCGGATCAGGGGCTCCGGGTTCATGCCCCAGCCAAGCCCCCGCAGGCTGGCCTCCACAAAGCCGGTGGAGGAGGGCAGGCGGTGGCTGGGCGGTGTGGGGGTGACGCCGAGATTCCGGGCCATCCAGATCTGTTGCAGCCGGTCCTTGGCGTCAAAGATCAGGACGGGCGCGGTGGCAATCGCCTCTGCCGTGACGCCAGACGGAAAATGGCGCGCCATATAGGTCGGGCTGGCGGAGGCGACGTAGCGCATGGCCCCAAGCGGGGTGCTGTCACAGCCCGCAATGGGCGCCTCATGGGCGGTCACGGCCGCCACGACCTCGCCGCGGCGCAGCCAGTCTGCGGAGAAATCCTGATCATCCACCACCAGATCAAACAGCAGATCAGGCACCTCGGCGGCGGCTTTGAGAAACCATGTGGCGAGGCTGTCGGCGGTCACCGCTATGCGCAGGCGGGCGACGCGGGGCGACAGCGTTTCCAGATCTCGCGCGAGCGCGCCTTCCAGCAGGCCCACCTGATCCAGATGCGCGGCCAGACGGCGGCCGGTCTCGGTGCCCTCACACGGGGTGCCGCGCAGCACCAATGGCATGCCCACGCGCTCCTCCAGGGTTTTCAGCCGTTGGGAGATGGCGGATTGGGTCACGCCCAACTCCTGAGCGGCAGCCTCAAAGCTGCCGGTGCGCAGGATCGCGGCAAGAGCGGCGAGATGGGCGTAGTCGAGTTGCATTAGTTTTCCTAATGATGCGGAAGATGTTTTAATTTGAGTAATTGTAGGGGGCGCTTTAGTCAATCCGCAAGCTCGGGAAGGACAGCAGATGGTTGAGACAGGCATTGGGACGGGGATTGAGACGGGCATTATGGGCCCCGCAGCGGCAGGGTTTGTGCTTGGATTTTCGCTGATCATGGCGATTGGGGCGCAGAATGCCTTTGTGCTGCGCCAAGGCCTGCGGGGTGAATATGTGCTGCCACTGGTGCTGACCTGTGCGATCTCTGACACCATCCTGATCACCCTGGGCGTGGCCGGGTTTGGCGTGCTGATTGCGGCCAATCCGAGCGCGCTGGATTTTGTGCGTTATGCGGGCGCGGCGTTCCTCTTTGTCTATGGCGCGATGAATTTCCGCGCGGCCATGAAGGGCGGCGACGCGCTGGATGAGAAGGGCCGCACGGTGGGCAGCCTTGGGGCGGCGGTCACCACCTGTTTGCTGCTGACCTGGGCTAACCCACATGTCTATCTGGACACGGTAGTGCTGCTTGGGGGGATTTCGGCGCAATATACCCCCACCTGGGCCTTTGGACTTGGAGCTGCGGTGGCGAGCTTTGCGTTTTTCTTCTCGCTGGGGTTTGGGGCGCGGCTGTTGCGGCCGCTGTTCACCAATCCGCGCGCCTGGCAGGTGCTGGATGTGTTGGTGGGGCTGACCATGTGGGCGATTGCCGCCAAGCTGATCTGGGGCATGTAGAAACAAGCTGACGGTGTTTGAGGGCGCTGCCCTCGCCCCAACAGGTTGGGGCTTCACCCGGGATATTGGGGGAATGAGAAGGCGGGCGGGCGTGGTTGACGCCAGTGTTGCACAGAGACTGTGCGCGGGTCGCGGTTTGTTGCAAGGCGGTTTGCGGCTAGGTTTGTGGCAGCTGTTGTCTGAGGAGACCCGCCATGAGTTGGAACCCCGCCCTTGAGCCTTCTTGCCCTGATGCTGCGACGCTGGACAGCATTGAGACCGTCATCATTCCCCGCGCGCGCGATCTGGGCGGGTTTTCGGTGCGCCGCGCTTTGCCAGCACCCAAGCGCCAGATGGTGGGGCCGTTTATTTTCTTTGATGAAATGGGACCGGCGGAGTTTCTGACCGGGCAGGGCATTGATGTGCGTCCGCATCCTCATATTGGGCTGGGAACGGTGACCTATCTTTATCGCGGGGAGTTTGAGCACCGCGACAGTCTTGGCACCCATCAGATGATTTACCCCGGAGAGGTGAACTGGATGGTGGCCGGAAATGGCGTGACCCATTCAGAGCGCACCAGTGAGATGACGCGGCAATCGCCGAGTTCGCTGTTTGGCATTCAGACCTGGATTGCCCTGCCTGAGGAGCGCGAGGATGATCCGGCGATGTTTGAGCATCACGGCAAGGAGACGCTGCCGGTGCTGGAGGGGGAAGGCAAAGAGGTGCGGCTGATCCTTGGGGATGCCTGGGGCGCGCGTGCGCCGGTGACGATGCTGTCTGAGACCTTTTACGCCGATGTGGTGCTGCAGCCCGGAGCCAAGCTGCCGATGCCGGACAATCATGAGGATCGCGGGCTTTATGTGGTGCAGGGCGCGGTGGAGATCGCGGGAGATGTGTTTGAGCCCGGGCAGATGATGGTGTTTCGCCCCGGGGATGCGATCACGGCGGTGGCCGGGCCGCAGGGCGCGCGGCTGATGGCGCTGGGCGGGGCGACGATGAACGGGCCGCGCTATATTTCCTGGAATTTTGTCAGCTCCAGCAAAGAGAAGATCGAGGCCGCCAAGGCAGATTGGTCTGCCGGGGATTGGGCGCATGGGCGCTTTCAGCTGCCGCCGGGGGACACGGAGGAGTTTATCCCGCTGCCTTAGTGGACAACGCGCTTTGGAGGAGAAGCGGGGGCTTACATGGCCTGAGGAAGCGGCTGGCCTTGGGATGCAGGCGCGACGTCCAGAAGGCTTAGAGCCTCACCGCAGAGTTCGATGTTTTTCTGTGAGCCCTGCACCGCGGCCTGTGTGTTGTCTTTGATGCTGCGGATTTCGGAGACAATCTCGGAATAGAGCGGCAGCTGGCGGCGGGTCTCTTCGCTGCTGGCGGTGATATTGGCGACGAGTCCGTCGATGTTTTCCTGAATGGAGCGGGTCAGAGTGCGGCAGGCCTCGCCGCGCTCAAGGCTCTTTTCGGCAGCGATTGCGACTTTGCCAACGGTCTCAGAGAGATCGGCCTGTGCCTGTTGCAGCCCTTCCATGCGCTCCAGAATGCGGGAGATGTCAGACTCTGCCATATCGGCAAGCTCACGCACTTCGCCCGCGATGATGGCAAAGCCGCGGCCCTGCTCGCCGGCACGGGCGGCTTCGATGCCGGAGTTGAGCGCCAGCAGGCGGATGCGGTCGGCCAGCCCGCGAATGGCTTCAGAGGCGCTGCCAACCTCCGCAAGGGTGGTTTCGATTTTTGCCACCGGGGTGGCGATGTGGGTGATCTGTTGGGTCGTGTCTGTGGTCAGATCCAGAAATCCGTCGACCTCCAATGTCACATCGCGCACGGAATTGCCGACCTGCGCGGCTTTCTGGGCTGCGCGGTTGGCGCCTTCGCTGAGGGTGTCAAACACCACGCCGAGGCTTTCGGCCTGAGTGATGAGGTTGGAGATGAATTCCACCCGTTCGCGGGAGGTGCGGTTCACGTTGGAGGCGTTGTTGCGGATGGTTTCGACCCGCGCGGTGGCGTCTTGCAGGCCGTCCGGATAGATGGTGCGCTCTTCCACGACGGTGCGGATCTCGATCTCCGGCTCGCGTTCTGCCTCGATCTCCTCGCTGGAGCGCGCTTTGGGCTGCGCAAAATAGGTCGACAGGCTGCTGACACAGAAGGGGATTACGGCGGTCAGGCAGGCGGCCAGAGGATCAAAGGCGGCCTCTCCAAAAAGCGCGGGCCACTGGTTGATGAAGGTCAGAAGCGGGCCAACGATGCTGGCAGCGATCAGGCCGCGTTTGAGCGACAGGCGCACGGCGGGAGGAAGAGACTGTGAAGAACGCATTAAAAGACCACCTTGTTCCAGCAGCTACGGTTTAGGCCGCGCGTCCCAATATTTTGTAAACGGGCTGCATCAAATGCCGGGGTCAACGGGCTGACCGCGGGCAGGGCCGGGCCAAGAGTGGGGGCGGCGCCGTCGCTGCGCAAGAGGCTCGCGGTCAGATGACGGAGTTTTGAAGGTTAACCTGTTTGCTATCTCGACTCTTGGGGCGGCGCGTGCCTAAGTGACGCCATGACAGATGCAGCTCAGACAAATACGGAAGCGGGGTCTCCGCTGAAAGGCGTGTTTTGGATGCTGGTCACGGGGCTGTGCTTTGTGGCGGTGACGGCTTTGGTGAAGCTGGTGGGCACAAGGCTGCCCGCCTCCGAGACGGCTTTTCTGCGCTATGCGCTGGGCGTGGTGTTTCTGATCCCGATGATCCGGCCCATTCTGGCCGCCAAGCTGAGCCGCCGACAGGTGGGGCTGTTCACGCTGAGAGGGGTTTTGCACACGGGGGCCGTGGTGGCGTGGTTTTTCGCCATGGCGCGAATCCCAATCGCCGAAGTGACAGCGATGAACTACCTCTCGCCTGTCTATGTGACGCTGGGCGCGGCTTTGTTCCTCGGAGAAAAGCTGGCGTTTCGCCGGATTGCGGCGGTGATTGTGGCGCTTGCTGGCGTGGCGATCATCCTGCGGCCCGGGTTTCGTGAGCTGAGCCCCGGGCATTTTGCCATGCTGTTCACGGCGCTGGGCTTTGCCGGGGGCTATCTGATTGCCAAGAAGCTGAGCGAAGAGGTTAGCCCCACGGTGGTGGTCGGCATGTTGTCTGTCACGGTCACCATCGGGCTTGCGCCGCTGGCGCTGTCGGTTTGGGTGACGCCCACGTTTGAGGAGCTGGTGATCCTGTTTGCGGTGGCCTGTTTTGCCACGGCGGGCCACTACACCATGACGCTGGCGTTTAAGGCCGCACCAGTCACCGTGACCCAGCCGGTGAGCTTTTTGCAGATGGTCTGGGCGGTGCTGCTTGGCTGGCTGGCCTTTGGCGAGCAGCCCGATGTCTGGGTGTTGGTGGGGGCGCTGGTGATCATCGGGGCGATCAGCTTCATCACCTGGCGGGAGGCGGTGTTCAAGCGGCGTCAGATCACGCCATTGGTGGGGCAGACCAAGATGTGAGCGCTC
>NZ_JAGHRP010000015.1:0-39153 GCF_017743755.1 Shimia sp. R9_3
AACTGACTACAACGAAATCAGGCCACATTCGTCGCTCAAGAACTTGACCCCGAGCGAATTTGCGGCCCAACTGAACGAAACCCGAAAGGTCGCATGAAGCCCGGACCAGAAACGGGGTGAACACCAAAGTTGGGCGGACTCTACACAAAACTGGAGGAGATTCAGGGGCTCAGGTCATCTCAAGTGATTTAGAAAACGAACTCGTCCGAAAGAGAGGTCAGAATGTCGAAACTGTCCACTTTACCATCGAGATAGTTCGACAAACGGTTGGCAACCCCATCGTTACTTCTGGCTTGTGAGGCGCCAATCGTCCAAGGCTCATCATTTCCAACTAGGTCTAGATTTACTCCGTCCAATATTGGGGAGTTATTTTCAGCGACGAGCTCAAGTCCACTACGATCAGTATCCACATAGAGAGACATACCTAGTTCATCATCAAACCTATATACGAACTCAACTTCGTTACCTTCCTCAACCAGACCGGTATCTGTCCGTAGTGTATAGCTTGTGTCAGAGGTCTGGTGCCGGACAAAAATAGAACCATCACCATCGACAAAAGCTGAAAGGTGACCGCCGTCATCAAAGCCCCGAGAGTCTCGTGAGAAAAGTGCTTGATAGTCGTCATTCCTCAAGCGATCCCCACCTGACGTTCCGGTCAACTCATCCACACAGAAAATGATGCGTATCGCACCTTCTTCTAACCGGTAGTCAGGAATATTCTGAATGAGGAGGTAGTCATTGATCCCATCTAAATTTGCCAAGCCATCGCTTGAGCTCGCACCGCCTCTGAACAACACCGGATTATTGCTTTCAGGAGCACCATTCGCGGACGGTTCATTGGACGAAAACTGCCAACTACCAATCTGCATTATGTCGCTCGCATCGGGGGCGTCTTGAACGACAACAGAAAGCTCTTGCGTCGCTGAAAGTCCGCCGGTGTCAGTAACTCGAACGGTAACTTCGTACGTATTGTCAGCTCCAGTATCTTCTGGTTGGTCAAAGTCGGGTTGGCTTAGGAAAGACAGTGCACCTGAATCCGGGTCGATCATGAATAGGTCTGCATCGTTACCGCCTACGATATCAAAATCTAGTAAATCGCCATCTGGATCCACGGCTTCGATTTTTGTTACATCTTTGGTGTCGTCAAGGATGGTAACTAGATTGGGTGACAAAATGAGGGGGGCCTCATTTGTATCGACTGGCTGGCCGCCGAGAAAAATTTCAAATCCGCTGACTTTGCCTTCAAAATAGTTGCTCAAGCGATTGGCTTGGTCCTTGTTACTGCGAATTTGCGACGCCCCAATGGTCCAAGGTTCTTCGTTGCCAATTAGGTTGAGAGACACTCCATCATCCACGGGGATTCGATTTTCTCCGACTAAACGCGGGCCGGCGCCGTCTATGTTTGCAAATAACTGCATCCCATTGGTGTCATCAAAAACATAAGTTAGCTCAATCTCCCGACCTGCTGTGACCAGCTTGGCCGCGGTTCTGACGAAGTAACTCTCATCCTCGGTCTGATGTCTGATCAGAATGGAGCCGTCGCCATCAACAAACGCTGATAGATGCCCGCCTCCTTCAAAACCTCTCGCATCACGCGAGAACAGTGCCTGGTAGTCGTCATTGCGAAGCCTGTCGCCACCGGATACGCCGGACAATTCATCTACACAAAATGAAATACGGATAGCTCCTTGCGATAGCTGATACGCCTCCGTGTTCTCAATGAGCAGATAGTCGTTGAAGCCATCGAAGTTTACCGCGCCATCGGCTGCATTTGCACCACCTCGAAAAGTTACCGGATTGTCATTCCCCGGTGCGTCATTTTGTACGGGTGCCTCCGGTTCAAACTGCCAGCTGCCAATTTGCACGCTGCTGCCAGAATCCGGTGCCCTTTGCACGCTAACTGAAAGCTCTTGTGTTGCTGAAGCCCCAGCAAGATCAGAGACACCGACGATGAGCTCGTAGGTGTTGTCCAACCCGGCATCCAGCGGTGCATCAAAGTCGGGTTGATTGATGAAAGAGAGTTCTCCCGAGATTGGATCAATTTCAAACAGATCTGCGTCATCGCCGGCCAAAATGCCGAACGCCAGCATATCGCCGTCGGGATCTTCTGCCTGGACAGTTAACACTCTTTTCTTGTCGTCGAAGACAGACACCGCATCCGGAGAACGAATGGCCGGATCATCATTCACCGGATCCACGGTGATATTGACCGTTGCTGTGTCGCTGCCGCCGTTTCCGTCGAAGATGGTGTAGGTGAAGCTGTCCGGGCCGTTGAAGTCGGCATCGGGTGTGTAGAGATATCCCTCGCCATCAAAGCTGACGGTGCCGTTTGCTGGGTCAGAAAGCTCGACACGCAGCGGATCGCCATCCGGATCGCTGTCATTGTCGAGGATTGGAATGTAGACTGGCACGTCTTCCTTGGTCGTTGCCACGTCATCGCCTGCCATAGGTTCGCCGTTGGCGCCGACGGAGATGGTGACGTTTGCGGTATCAACGCCCCCGTTGCCATCTGCGACTGTGTACACAAAGCTGGCCGCGCCGGAGAAGCCGTCTGCCGGGGTGAACAGGATTTTGCCGTCCACCAGGGCCACTTCACCGCCTGCCGGGGCGCCGACCTCTGTGATCGTGAGATCGTCACCATCCACGTCGCTATCATTGCTGAGCAGGGCGGTGGGATCTATCTCAATTGGCGTCCCGAACGGGGTTGAGAAATCATCGTCGTCCTGTGCCCGCGGATCATCATTCACCGGATCCACGGTGATATTGACCGTTGCTGTGTCGCTGCCGCCGTTTCCGTCGAAGATGGTGTAGGTGAAGCTGTCCGGGCCGTTGAAGTCGGCATCGGGTGTGTAGAGATATCCCTCGCCATCAAAGCTGACGGTGCCGTTTGCTGGGTCAGAAAGCTCGACACGCAGCGGATCGCCATCCGGATCGCTGTCATTGTCGAGGATTGGAATGTAGACTGGCACGTCTTCCTTGGTCGTTGCCACGTCATCGCCTGCCATAGGTTCGCCGTTAGAGGGCTGTTCTAAGAAAACTGGAACACTGATATTCACTTGTTCTGTTATGCGATATTCGACAATCTCAAGTGGATCGAGTGACAGCTCGTAGGCGCTTCCGTCTTCATCGACAGGTTCTATACCAAATATCAGCAATCCGTTCGTGTTCTCGCGTTCGATCACTAAAACGGTCGTGTTTGTAGCAGTCGAGACGTTTTCAAAGGTAAAGAAAGCAACTTCAGCGACCTTGTCGCGGACATTTCCACCTTCATCGACAAAAACCTCAATATTTTGAAAATCTTCGAACGAAATGTCGCCGTCGTTGTTCTCAGCTTTGAAAGTGTTTACGCGCTGTTGGGATATTGGCAGTGTGGCGCCGAAGTTTGCAAAATTAAAAGCAGTATCGAAATTTCCTGGAGCAACAACCAGGGCTCTTAGATCAAAAACGGTCACACCTAACCTCAATACAGAAAACTAAAACTGTCTTAAATACGCTTGCCATGATGGCGGTTCAGAGTGTCGTGTCAATAAATTTGTAATTAAGAAAGCCAAAGTCTACGTGGTAGAGAGTTGCCGAAGTGACAAGATGACGATGGGGTTCTTTAAATCTCTGCATTGCCTCTATTAATTTGTTTTCTTTTGAGATTTCGTGGGAACATATTATTGATGCGCCACCTGATTTTAGTCTTCGGTCGCCGTCGTATTAGGAGAAAAAACCGGAGAAGTGGATTTCTTTGCCGCCCTTATGTGTCGTCGAGTATACTACTTTCGAGATTGGGCGTACGTGGCTCTGGCCTGGTGAGCCGCTCCCCTTGTTCGGACCACCGGGTTAGAGATTTTCCGGGGGTGGGGCCCAGGGTGCTTATTGCGTGTCTGAGCCATTAATCAGCGAGATCGGTGGGTTGTTTCCGATTGCACTGTGTAATCGCTCAAGCATTGCGATTGAAACAAAAAGCCGTGTGTCGATCAGCGTATATTCTAGTAGCTCCTACTAAAGCACAGTTTGCGCTATTTGTGATCTCGGGGATTTAAGGAGAAAAGTCTGATTCCCATTAGTGACTAAGTAAATCATTAGTAGGCCGTACATTGACACACAGGTTTGGATCGCCATTATTGAGGGTGTATTTTTGTATTGTGTTTGTGTGTTTCGAGGTTGACGCGTACCTATGTTTTTTCGAGAAGTTGCGCCTTTTGAGTTGATGAAATTCATCTCAATACCGGAAATCAGAAGTTTTTTTTCTGCACCGATAGCGGTTGAGGAGAAAATCGAAATCTGGGCATTAGATGATGTCTTTGACAAATCTGCTTCATCATTGCTTTATTTCGGTTATTTCATTGGTGGTAAAGCTCGTGATGTTCTGAACTCCTTACCCGAAGCCGAACCAAATAACCATGAAAGTGAGCTTTTCATAAAGACCAATTTGTTAGACGTGGTCGGGCACGACATTCGCCTAAGGCGTTTTTCGTCTCAAATTTTGGAAGCTATTGATCGGAAAATTTCCGAATTTCTTGGGACTGCGCGCAAATTGATCGTGAGAGGAAAATATCGAGCTCACCTCACTAATGCCGCCAGATACCTGCAGATGAGAGGCTTCAGCGTCTCTCAAAGAGCGAAGGTTCTTAACTTAAGTTAATTAGTTGGCTGCACTCCGCTTGATCGCGGTGCGGTTTTTTATGTGTATTGGGGCATTTTGCCCTGCTGGGGGGCAAAATGTTTGATGAAAGCCGTTCGGTCGCCGCGCGTTGGAATGAACTTGCACTCGAGGCTATTCGCCTAGGAGATCCCGTACCTACAGAAATGACCCGTGCGCTTCATATCGCGCATTCTGCGATGTACGATGCATGGGCTGCTTTTGATGCGGATGCAGCTGGCGCCTATTTTACGAATACAGCACTTGGTCCTGATAGCCTGACGGCGCGCGAGACCGCTGTGAGCCACGCTGCGTTTACGGCGCTATCTGAGGTGTTTCCCGATCAGACATACCTCTTTCTTGGTCTGATGGCCGATTTAGGACTGGATGAAACGGATACGTCGACCGATCTTGCGACGGCTGTCGGCGTCGGCAATGCGGCGGCTGTGGCAGTCATCGTTGCGCGAGAGAACGATGGGTCCAATTCTGAGAACGATTTTGAGGACACGGCCGATTACGAGCCGGCCAATTCGGATGACCCGGATGACCCCAATTTTGATCCAAACTCCTGGACACCTTTGAGAGTGCCGAACGGTACAGTCCGCGATGAATTCGGCAACCCCATCGCGACTGACAATCCGGCAAGTTACACGGTTCAAAAACCGATTTCACCACATTGGGGAGATGTGACTCCCTTTGCGATTAGCGACAGCGATCTTTTTCTTCCACCTGCACCGCCGAAGCTTGGAGATGTAGGCGAGTATATTGATGCAGAGGGCAAAGTCACCACAGGCGACGCTGCATATCGAGAACAATTTGGAGAGTTGGTGGATATCAGCGCCAACCTAACACCCGAGCAGAAGGCCATTGCAGAATATTGGGCCGACGGGCCACAAACTTCAACTCCTCCAGGGCACTGGAATGAAATTGCGCAGGATATTTCGGTGCGAGACGGGCATGGACTGGCCGAAGATGTCAAGATGTTCTTCGCGCTGAACAATGCTCTGTTTGATACTGGTATTGCAGTCTGGGGCGCGAAATACACCTATGACTATGTACGTCCGCAAACGGCGGTCAGGCATCTTTTTGACGGAGAGCAAATCGAGTCCTGGGCGGGGCCAAACCAGGGCACACAGTTGATAGACGGTGCGAAGTGGATCCCGTACCAAGACCGGACTTTTGTCACCCCTGCGTTTCCGGAATACACCTCCGGTCACTCCGGATTTTCTTATGCCGGGGCGACGGTACTTTCGGCTTTTGCCGGAACAGATGCATATTTTGATGGTTCGTCAGAAGGTGCCTATGACCTAGATGGCGATGGCGCACTTGACTTGCTTGGCCAATACACGACGAACGAGCTCTCCTTCGAAGAGTACGATGGTAGTCCAATTACGCTGCAATGGGATACGCTCTTCGATGCGGCGGCGGAGGCTGGTTTGTCTCGCCTTTATGGAGGCATCCATATCCAAGACGGAGATCTGTTCGGGCGAGAGATCGGTGCCGAAGTAGGGGAGGAAGTCTGGGAAAAGTCGGCTCTTTTGTTTGAGCGTGACGCAGACAACATCTTTGATACAAGCGCAATGTCGGTAAGCGCACTAGCATTGGGTGCTGGATCTGATCGCATCCTTGGCAGCCTTGTGGATTTGAATGGTCTAGAAATCTCAGATTTTGGATTCGATGACCAAATCGAGATTGCTGGTTTTAGCACTCATGACGGGGATTTTTCAGTCAGCCGCGGTTCTGCAATCATTGATCTTGATCAGGATGGTGATGGGGCTTCAGATGCCACCATCGTGCTCTCGGGGGACTTCTCTGAAGATCGGTTCGTTGCGGTTGAAGTAGACGGGGTTACGTCCCTACGCATCGCAAACGACAGTGATGTTGAATTGACAGATGAAAGTGAACGTCTGTTCACAGAGGATGAAGAAGCGAATGTCATTGCAGCAGGTGATGGCGATGATGTGGTCATCAGTGCTGGTGGTGGAGACATTCTTGATGGAGACGCTGGCAGCGACGAGCTTATCGGTGGCGAGGGTGATGATGTTCTGATCGGTGGTAAAGGAAATGATATCACCACCGGTGGGGCAGGCGCCGATATCTTTGCGTTTGATGCGTCCGATGCGCCAGAGGGTGGTGGATTTAACGCGGAGTTTATCAAAGATTTTGAAACTGGGGTCGATAAGGTCGAAATCTCTGGCTACGATAGCCTGTCTTTTGACACGCTTGTGTGGACGACAACACCATCAGGCATTGCGCTTGTCCTACCCAATTCACGCTTCATCACCTTCGAAGGCATCAGCAGTGAAAGTGAATTGGCCGAAAGCGATTTCTCCTTCCCAACAGAAGGGCGAAATGTTGCCTTTGCTCAATCGGCGCCACAGATTCTAACAGATGATGATGACAGCTACATTTCGGATGGTGATTTTGCAGATCGCGTCCAAGGGCGTGACGGCGATGATGTGATTGTCACGGCCGACGGGGACGATTTGCTCCTTGGTGGCGATGCGTCTGACGTTCTGATTGGTGGCTCTGGCTCAGATACGCTCGTTGGTGGCCAGGGCAACGATGATCTTACAGGCGGTGCGGGTGAAGACACATTCCGGTTCGAAGGCGCTGACGATCCGACCAATTCCGGTTTTGTCGCTGATTTCGTAAAGGACTACCAATCAGGGATCGACACGATCGAGATCCGCAATGTTCCCGGAATATTGCAGTTTTCAGACCTGAGTTTTGTCAATTTACCAAGCGGACTTGGAGCCAATTTGGGTGGCAGCAGGTTTATAGTCTTTGAAGGCTTGAGTAATCAGTCTGAGCTCGATCCAAATGACTTTGTCTTTATTGATGACACCGCTCCCGATCTAACGATCGCACTTGCGACAGATAGCGGCAACGACAATGGTGACGGGCTGACGAATGATCCAACCGTAGTTGGGACTGCGATAGACAACGTGTACCTGGCATCGCTTGAGCTGAGTTTTGACGGTGTGAGTTTTCAGGATATCACAGATCAGCTCGCCGAGGATGGCTCTTTCCAATTGGATGAAGCGCTTCTGGCAACTTTAAATGGCGAATCTCTGGAAGATGGAACTCTGAACCTCACCGTCAGAGCAACCGATGGTGCGGGGCAATCAACTGATCGAACGCTTGCAATCGCACTCGATCGGCAAGGGCCAGAAGTGGCCGAAGTTCCATCAGGCACATTGAGTGTTAGCCCAGATACTCTGACCATCACCTATTCCGAAGCAATGGCAAACGACGCGTTTGATATTGCAGGCTATAGTCTTACGGATGCGCTTGGTGCGCCAATTGACCTGACTTCACTAGACGTGATTTCGGACAATTCGGTGCGTTTGAATATTGCCGATACGCTTTCGGATGGCGATTTTACCCTTTCCGTTCCATCCGGCACAGACTTGGCTGGAAACGCTTTTGCAGGGACGCAGACCTTTGATTTCACCGTAGATGCAATCACGCGAATTGTTCGGACGGGCCCGTCTGACGGGACAGAGCGCTCCAATCTTGATCGTCAGATATTTGTCGAATTCGATCGCCCGATCGATCCCGCGACCGTAACATCTGACAGTTTCCAGGTAATGGCGCTTGGGGAAGCTCTGGACGGTCGCATCACCGTTTCTTCGAATGGCCGCATCATAACTTTCTTTCCCGACGATCTTTTGCCTGCAGCGACGGAACTGCGTATCAAAGTCGACGGAGATACGATTACCGGTCTTGATGGGAAGCCGGTCGATGCCGATGGCGACGGCGCTGCCGGAGGACTTTTTCAGGCCGACTTCCAGACGGTCACTCTGACGCGTGTTCCCGGCACCAATGTTGAAGGGTTCATCTTTGATGCGAACTACCGCGACGAAGATGATATGGACATCCCGTTGGAAGGCGTGGTGGTCAGCGTAATCGGCCTTCCAGGTGTCACTGCCGTCACCGATGAGAATGGGCGCTTCTTAATCGAGAACCTGCCGATCCCACAGGTTTATTTGAGTTTTGATGCGTCCAACGTCACCAATCGCCCCGAGTTTGACTACGGAACAATCGACAAGCCGGTCGATACAGTGGCTGGCCGGACCGTTGGTCTGCAATCCGGCGAAAAGGCGTTCAACATCTATTTCGCGGCGCTGGCCGAAGGTGACGTGACAGAGATTGTCGAGGGACAGGAGACAGAGGCCGGTATTGGCGAGAACGGTCTTCAGAACCTGACAGAGATTTTTCCCAATATCGATCCCGCCGAGTGGGACAAACTGAAGGTGACGATCCCTGCGGACTCACTAACATTTGACGACGGAACATTGGCCGAGGAGGTCTCGGTCATGGTCTTTGAGCCCGACCGCATTCCAGCCCCGTTGCCGCCCGGGTTCGACCCGACCGTGGTGTTTACGGTCAAGGCTGGAGACGCCACCAATGTTGATGGCAAGGCTCAAATTGATTTTCCAAATCTCGACGGGCTGGCCATTGGCGAGAAACGCCCGATCCTGAGCTTTGATCATGACGCAGGAAAATGGGTTCAGTCAGGTACAGCGATTGTCGTGGATGACGGCAATGGTGGAACGGTGCTCCGGTCCGAAGGGGATACAGGCGTCAATACGCTTGGGTGGAAGGGGATTGGTGGAGATCCGACAGAAGACGAGGATACTAACCCTAATCCCGAAGATGGCCCCGAAGATAGCGATGGAGATGGGATACCAGACCCTGTTGACCCAGATGACGACAATGATGGTCAGCCAGATGAAGAAGATTGTGACGGTGACGGCGATGGCGAAGCCGATCCATCTTATCAATTAAACTGGCAATATGGTTGGTCGTATCAGATTATACCGGTGGAACTTTCAGCAGGTTTCAATGCGTCGCTCCAAGTTCCAGAAGATATTTTTCCAGAAGAATTTGATATCGATCCTGCCGATCTAAATTTCGACTACGGACAATCCTATGTCTTTGAACCATTTGAACCCGTCACAGGCAGTGGCGGAGATAGTGGATCGTTTGAGATTTCCGAGTGGCTGGCTGATATACTCTACTGGTTGCCAAAATCGATAGAAGTTCGCGTCACAGGGTCGGTGTCGATTAGTATGGGGGTTGGTCTAAGCGCTGAACTCGATATCGAACCAGGGGAAGGTGATATCGAGCTTGAAGGGATCGAACTTCGTCCGGGGAATATTCAGGCAGATGTGACAGCTAGCATAGAACTAGACGGTACAATCGGTCGGTACTTAGATTTTCTTAACAGTTCTTTTGAAGCTACAATTCCTATCGCTGGTCTACCTACTGTTGATCTCGGGGAGTTCAGGCTTGGTTCGCTGCCTGTTCTACCGATTCGAGACTTTGAGTTTGCCTTAGATCTATCTGCGAATGCGGCCGCGACCACATCCGCTTCTGGTGAAGGCTCCGGTAGTTTTTCAATAAGTGAAGAACCAGCCGATCATTCAGAGTGTCAAAACACGCAACAAAATCAAAATCTGCAACTGGCTTCCAGCACATCTGAATTTGCTTTGAATGCGGCCTCGCAAGATTTCCAAAGTTTGCTTCAGTCGACAGTCGCTGAGGCGTTGACAATTGACCCGGATGCTCTGGCGGCCTTGGAAAATCTGCCAAGATCGAATGTGGCGTCCGTCGCAAATGTCGATGATATTTATTATCTTTATGAGCTTGAAAATGGATTGGAGGTTCGCGGATCAGTAAAAGAAGGGCAAGCGATTTCCGCTCTTTTGCCTGCGGATGAAGCCTTCACGCTATATGCCTATTCGCCTCGCTACAATAGTACCGCGATTGTGGATGTTGCCGCAGACGAGGATTTGCCGGATGAATTGAATTTTCCGATTGTTGGCGGGGTCGACTTAGATGGTGATCTAATTCCTGATCTTGGTGAATACGTCATTGGGACAAGTGACGAGACCGCTGACTCAGATGGTGACGGTATTTCAGACAGCGCCGAACTTGAGCAAGGTCTCAACCCTCTCGACGGCGTTGGCTTCCCGACGGGCCTTATCGGGAATGTGAAGACCACGGGTGATGCTCTGGATGTCGCACTCACCGGTGCACTTGACGGTTCAGGTGGGCAAACTGCTTTTGTTGCCACGGGCAATCACGGGTTGGCGATTGTCGATGCCTCGCAGTTCTCAACCCCGATTTTGCAATCTGAGCTCGACTTGAGTGGCAACAACACCCGTGTCGAAGTGGACCCACAGCGCGGGTTGGCGTTCCTGGCCTCAACCGCCGGGTTGCACATTGTTGATGTTTCCGACCCGTTGGAACCCACGCGCGTCAACACCGTGGACGTTCCAGATGGTGCGCAAAGCCTGATGTACCGCGACGGTCTGCTGTTTGTTGGCGGCCGAGATCTCTATGTTGGAAATACCGTTTCTAGTGAGCTCCTGACCGAAATCGATACGCGTGGACCCGTTAAGGACATTGCTGCATCAGGGGACACCATTTATGCGATTGTAGACAATCGCGAACTCGTTTCTTTTGCCTTCAACGGACAATCTCTGATCGAGCTTGATAGCGTTACGATACCAACGCCGCCTAGACGGGTACAGCCTTTCGAGGATTTCCGTCTGTTTATCTCTGATGACACAGCCTATGTGTCGAACGGTTTCGATCTGACGCTCATTGCTCCCACCCGCCCGTTGGAGCGGGGAGGGTATGTTACATTTGATGTCTCAGATCCCGGCAGCCTAGAGTTGATCTCGAATATCGATACTCCAGCTGTTCAGGCGGCCAATCTGCAGACGGTGACAAATGGAGCTGGACTTGGTCTTGTTGCAGCCGGTCAACGAGGCTTGCAAATCCATGACACGTCGGATCCGCAGAATACATATGATCTGATCGCCGAGTTTGACACGCCAGGTGATGCTCAGGCGGTCGAGTTGGCAAGCGGCATCGCTTATGTCGCTGACGGATCCGGCGGGCTCCAAGTTATTAATTTCCTGCCCTTTGACGCAAATGGTGAAGCACCAACTGTCACCATAAACAGCGACGCTTCCGATGCCGATCCTTCAACTGACGGTATTCAAGTGGAGGAAGGCAAAACCATTCGCCTTGATCTTGGCATTACCGATGATGTGCAAGTGCGCAATGTAGAGCTCTTGGTGAATGGCCAGGTTGTTCTAAATGATGTTTCGGCTCCTTATGAGCTTGCCTTTGCAGTTCCCGCATTGTCGAACGGCGCGACAAATGTTGACATCGCAGTGCGCGCCACAGACACGGGGGGCAACTCGACCACAAGTGAGACGATCACTTTCGAGATTATCCCCGACATCACGCCTCCAGAAGTTCTGTCGATTTCTCCTTATGACGGGCGCCTTGTTTTGGTCGGTGAAAGCACCGTGTCCATTTCATTCAGCGAACCTTTGGATCCGAATACCATTTCAGAGGCCTCGGTCGTAGTTGTTTCCTCTGACAATACGGTCATTTCAGCACGTGATCTTGTTCTTTTGGCCGACGGTCAGGTGGCACTCTTTACCTTCGATCCCTTGGCACTTGGGGATTACACGCTAAGTTTTGACCTTTCTGAAGTGAGCGATCGTGCCGGAAACTTAGTTGTGTCGTCGCCTGTTTCGCAATCCATCACGGTTGTGGATGCGACGGCCATTTGGAACGATCCGGCAGGTGGAAACTGGTTTGATCCCACGAAATGGGAAAGCGGCACAATTCCAACGTCTGAAGATGGTGTAGCCATTGTTCTCGACGACGACGCAATTGTGGCAATTAATGGCTCCAGTGTTGATGTTGATAGGCTGCTGCTGCAAGGGAACATACAATTGTCGGGAGGCGTCTTCCGTACAGATGACTTTGAAGGCAACAAAGGCTCATTTATACAAACTGGAGGTGTGGTTGCCGACACCGATCTGAAAGGCACATCCGAGTTCAATGTCGAGTTATCTGGCGGTTTGTGGAGTGGTGTTGATTTGTCGGTTGACGCGCATGTTCAGTCGTCTCGTCGTCTGGATGTTCGTGATGGATTGACGGTTGATGGACGTCTGGGGGTTGAAGCGTCTGGGCGTGTTTACTTCCAAGGCGTTCAAAGCATTGACGGGTCTGGTTTGATTGAACTGGAGACGCCTTCCAGCTGGCTTTACCATGTCAATCAGCTTTCGGGGTCTCAGGAGATTGTCACCTTTGGCCCGGATCTGACCCTGCAAGGTCAGGGGTATATCACTGTCTCAAGTGGCGAAGATGCTTTCCGTCTTCTTGGGGATGTGCGCGCTGTTGGTGGTGATTTGCAGCTCAATTATATCGACAATGATGGGGCCACTCTGTCGTTGGATAGTGCGGGGGGCGGTTTTGTCTCACTCAGGGCCTCGATTGAGAATGCGGCGATCGAAGTTTCTGACGGCGCGGATGTGAGGGCTGTTTCGAGCCAGTTGAGCGGAGTCAGTCTTGGTGGTGCTGGCGTCACCCGGATTGAAAGCGCGACCGTGTCTGATCTGACGGTCCTAGGTCAGGCCGAGATCGAGGGGGTGACAAGTTCTTTCTCAAGCCCTTCGCTGTCGGTGACCAACGATCTGACGATTGACGGAGAGTTGGCGCTTTCCGGCACTAATCAGCGGACGGCGACGCTGCGCATCGATGGGGCGCAGACTGTCGATGGGTCTGGCACGGTTCTTTTGAGCCGGAACAATGCGATCAGTGACGAGGTGGTCAACAACACCATCCGTTTCAATGGTCAACTTTTTGGGGAGCGCGAAGACCTGATTTTTGGGCCAGATCTTACGATCCGCGGTACGGGCAATTTCTCTGTGGATAACGGCGAAGACCGGCTGCAAATGCTTGGCACGGTTGCGGCCGAAGGTGGGGATCTTCTGCTGCGCTACGTCGACAATATGGGCGAGGTGTTGACCGTTGATCCTGGCGATGGGGCGCTCAAGTTTGGCACGCTGATTGAGAACACGGTTGTCACGGCGGCAAGCGGGGCGACAGGCTCTGTCGGCTTTGAGAGCGGGGTTGATATCCGCAGCACAACATTCAACGCCGATGCGCGCCTTGAGGCGACGTTTGGAACTCAGGTCGATTTTGAAGGTGATGTCACAATCAATGGCACCTTTGAGCTGGCGGCATCTCCCTCACGGGAGGCGACGATCAATCTGCGCGGCGCCCAAACCATAGACGGCACGGGAGAGATCCTGATGAGCCGGGCGAACCTCAACCCCGGACAGGCGGGCACAAACAATGTCACTTTCGTCGGCGATCTGAACGGCACGGAAGAGATCGGGACATTTGGGGCTGGTTTGGGGCTGCGCGGCACAGGGATCTTGTCGGCGAGCCGCGGAGAAGACAGTATCCGTGTGCTGGGCCAAGTGACTGCTGAAGACGGTGATCTGATCCTGCGCGATGTGGACAACGCGGGAGCAGACCTCATTGTAGACGCCACGGCTGGTCAAGTTGTGCTTGGGGAACGCGTCACGGACACGGTGGCGACCGGAACAGGGACACTGGGCCTTGAGGATGGTCTCCGTATGGATGGCCTGACCCTCAACATGGATGCGTTGATTGGCGGGCAGACCCAGGGCGTTTGGGTTTATTCTGAAGGGACGGGGCTGACGGTGAACGCAACGCTTGAGATCGCGGCGGGTGTGTCCCGTAACGCATATCTTGAGCTGGAGGGAGAGCAGACCCTTGGCGGCACCGGTACAATTCGTCTGACGGATGCCAACAATCCGCTGCAAGACCCGAACAACCTAATCATTTTCGATGGCCAGGATAATAACGCCGTTGAGACATTGACCATTGCAGAGGAAATGGAGGTCATCGGCGAAGGTTATATCTATGCACAGGATCAAAACGACACGATCCTGCTGGAAGGCACGATCCTTGCGGATGACGGGACACTGCGCATTGATGACCTCGAAGGATTGGAGGGCACGCTGGGGGCAACAGATGACGGTGTTCTGAACATTCAGACCCCGCTGACACTGACCGAACGCGGAACGCTGGCTGTGGGTGTTTCCAACGATGGGGTGGGACTAATCAACGCAACTGGCAACGTCTTTAGCACGGCTGTTGAACTTATGGGCACCCTAGCCATCGACGTCGAAGACGGGTTCACCGCTAATATCGGTGATCAATTCGCCTTCATGACCTCAAACAGCGGCTTCTCCGGCGATTTTGACGGCTTTGCCGGCTTCGACCTCGCAGGTAACCAAGCCTTTAAACTCATCCAAACATCAACAACACAACTCGCTCTAGAAGTCACTACAGACCAAGATGCAAACAATCTGGGGTTCTTTGACAGTTTCACACCGGGACCCAGACCCCCATTTGTGCGGACGGATCTGGCACTCGATGACGCAATCGGGACGTTTCTATCAGACGTTAATATTATCGCAGATCGGACGATTGGTGGCGACTTCGCGGACTTTTCCTATCAAAATGCCGAGATTCAGACAGATCTGAGCGCAACCAGAACCGTGGCGGATGCCAGCTACACTCTTGTAGGGGGTCTTCTTCTTGAAGATGCCGTGCTGTCGATGACAGGGACATCGTTGGCAGATTTTGTCATCAATGTGAATGGCACGCAAACCATTGGCGGAAATGGTATTTTTGACTTTGATAAAGTCGATCTCGGCACTGGCACTGGTGCGCTGAATCTGATGCGTTTCAACAACCGTAGTTCCGAGCGAGAAGTTCTGACCATCGAGGAAGGAGTTACGATCCGAGGTGATGTCGCGGTGTCCACGGCCTCACCAACCCAGGATCACATCCGTTTCCTTGGCACACTCGCAGGCAAGGATGGCGCCACGACACGGCTTGGGGGGGTCGACAATGAGGGCGCTGCCTTCACCGTTGACGCGAGTGTCGGCACGATTCAGCTCGACAGCTACATCACCGAAGCGGTCATTGCTGAGGCGACCGGTAGTAACGGTGCGGTCAGTCTCCTTGATGGCACCATTCTGAACAATATCAGCTTTGGCATCGACACCGTTGTCGATGCGAGCGGCGCCAGTTCTGTGGATGTCTCTATTGTTAATGGTATGACTTTGACCAATAGCATGTTGACACTCCAGGGCTTCAACAATCAGGCACGGATCGATTTCGACGGTGCACAACTGATTGACGGAACTGGGACAATTCGGCTGGCAGAGTTCCCGACAGGACCCACTGACAACGATATTATTTTTGCCGGGTTCGAGAGCTTTGCTGAGACATTGGTCTTTGGTTCGGGGATTACAATCCGTGGCTCCGGCGTGCTCGATGCACAGGATACCAATGACAAGATTAGCATCCTCGGTACGCTTGTCGGAGAAGGCAGTGGCCTGCTTGCGATCAATGATCTCGACAATGCAGGGGGCACCGTCACAATTGATGCGAGCGCTGGCTCAGTCGGCTTCGGGAGCGGTATTTCCAACGCCAACCTTCAAGCCGCTTCGGCGAACACCGGCGCGGTTGAGCTCTTGTCAAACGGTGGATTGCGCAATGTAACCCTTGGGATCGACACGCGGCTTGATGCTGAACTGTCGGGGCTCTCAAACACTGTCCGGGGCGGGCTGACCTTAGACGATTCAACACTGACGGTGGCGGGTTCCGAATTGGCGTCGGCGACGCTCAACTTCCGCGGCGCGCAGACTCTTGGCGGAGCAGGTATCGTGTTGCTCTCAGATGAGAACGCGATTGATGGTAGAGGCGTTAACAACACCCTGAACTTTATTGGCGTCGAAGGCGGTACAGAGACCTTTGTGATTGGCGCAGATGTCGAGCTTGTAGGCGAGGGGGCACTGAACGTTAGCAACGGTGACCTTCTGGACATCGACGGCAACGTCACTGCGCGCGACGGCACGCTTGCGTTAGAGGGGGTTGAGGAGATTAGTGGCGACATCACGGCTGAGACCGGCGCTGTGCTGTCCTTTGATAGGACATTCGGCCTGCTGAACGGTGCAGGGGTCACAATCGGTCTCAGCAAAGCGGGGCTCGACGCAGATGCAGGTTTGATCACTGTGGCAGGCCTGCTGCAAAAAGGTGGTGACTTCAACTTTGATGTCGCAGGAGACTTTGACGCTGATATCGGTGCTGAGTTTGAGATTCTGCGCACGGCAGAAGGGTTCACGGACAGTTTTGCGAGCGTTACAGGCGCGAGCATTGGCGCCACACGCGGCCTTGCGCTGATCGAAGACGGTAACTCGCTTTTTGCACGTGTTGTTGACATCGCACAGGCTGGGCAGCAATTGACACGTGATGACCTGCCGGCCGATCCTGTGCTGCCGGTGCTTAATCAGAACTTCACGGATGTCACACTGGATGCCGCTTTGGCTGGCGGGCCAGAAGTCGAGTTATCTGGCGGTTTGTGGAGTGGTGTTGATTTGTCGGTTGACGCGCATGTTCAGTCGTCTCGTCGTCTGGATGTTCGTGATGGATTGACGGTTGATGGACGTCTGGGGGTTGAAGCGTCTGGGCGTGTTTACTTCCAAGGCGTTCAAAGCATTGACGGGTCTGGTTTGATTGAACTGGAGACGCCTTCCAGCTGGCTTTACCATGTCAATCAGCTTTCGGGGTCTCAGGAGATTGTCACCTTTGGCCCGGATCTGACCCTGCAAGGTCAGGGGTATATCACTGTCTCAAGTGGCGAAGATGCTTTCCGTCTTCTTGGGGATGTGCGCGCTGTTGGTGGTGATTTGCAGCTCAATTATATCGACAATGATGGGGCCACTCTGTCGTTGGATAGTGCGGGGGGCGGTTTTGTCTCACTCAGGGCCTCGATTGAGAATGCGGCGATCGAAGTTTCTGACGGCGCGGATGTGAGGGCTGTTTCGAGCCAGTTGAGCGGAGTCAGTCTTGGTGGTGCTGGCGTCACCCGGATTGAAAGCGCGACCGTGTCTGATCTGACGGTCCTAGGTCAGGCCGAGATCGAGGGGGTGACAAGTTCTTTCTCAAGCCCTTCGCTGTCGGTGACCAACGATCTGACGATTGACGGAGAGTTGGCGCTTTCCGGCACTAATCAGCGGACGGCGACGCTGCGCATCGATGGGGCGCAGACTGTCGATGGGTCTGGCACGGTTCTTTTGAGCCGGAACAATGCGATCAGTGACGAGGTGGTCAACAACACCATCCGTTTCAATGGTCAACTTTTTGGGGAGCGCGAAGACCTGATTTTTGGGCCAGATCTTACGATCCGCGGTACGGGCAATTTCTCTGTGGATAACGGCGAAGACCGGCTGCAAATGCTTGGCACGGTTGCGGCCGAAGGTGGGGATCTTCTGCTGCGCTACGTCGACAATATGGGCGAGGTGTTGACCGTTGATCCTGGCGATGGGGCGCTCAAGTTTGGCACGCTGATTGAGAACACGGTTGTCACGGCGGCAAGCGGGGCGACAGGCTCTGTCGGCTTTGAGAGCGGGGTTGATATCCGCAGCACAACATTCAACGCCGATGCGCGCCTTGAGGCGACGTTTGGAACTCAGGTCGATTTTGAAGGTGATGTCACAATCAATGGCACCTTTGAGCTGGCGGCATCTCCCTCACGGGAGGCGACGATCAATCTGCGCGGCGCCCAAACCATAGACGGCACGGGAGAGATCCTGATGAGCCGGGCGAACCTCAACCCCGGACAGGCGGGCACAAACAATGTCACTTTCGTCGGCGATCTGAACGGCACGGAAGAGATCGGGACATTTGGGGCTGGTTTGGGGCTGCGCGGCACAGGGATCTTGTCGGCGAGCCGCGGAGAAGACAGTATCCGTGTGCTGGGCCAAGTGACTGCTGAAGACGGTGATCTGATCCTGCGCGATGTGGACAACGCGGGAGCAGACCTCATTGTAGACGCCACGGCTGGTCAAGTTGTGCTTGGGGAACGCGTCACGGACACGGTGGCGACCGGAACAGGGACACTGGGCCTTGAGGATGGTCTCCGTATGGATGGCCTGACCCTCAACATGGATGCGTTGATTGGCGGGCAGACCCAGGGCGTTTGGGTTTATTCTGAAGGGACGGGGCTGACGGTGAACGCAACGCTTGAGATCGCGGCGGGTGTGTCCCGTAACGCATATCTTGAGCTGGAGGGAGAGCAGACCCTTGGCGGCACCGGTACAATTCGTCTGACGGATGCCAACAATCCGCTGCAAGACCCGAACAACCTAATCATTTTCGATGGCCAGGATAATAACGCCGTTGAGACATTGACCATTGCAGAGGAAATGGAGGTCATCGGCGAAGGTTATATCTATGCACAGGATCAAAACGACACGATCCTGCTGGAAGGCACGATCCTTGCGGATGACGGGACACTGCGCATTGATGACCTCGAAGGATTGGAGGGCACGCTGGGGGCAACAGATGACGGTGTTCTGAACATTCAGACCCCGCTGACACTGACCGAACGCGGAACGCTGGCTGTGGGTGTTTCCAACGATGGGGTGGGACTAATCAACGCAACTGGCAACGTCTTTAGCACGGCTGTTGAACTTATGGGCACCCTAGCCATCGACGTCGAAGACGGGTTCACCGCTAATATCGGTGATCAATTCGCCTTCATGACCTCAAACAGCGGCTTCTCCGGCGATTTTGACGGCTTTGCCGGCTTCGACCTCGCAGGTAACCAAGCCTTTAAACTCATCCAAACATCAACAACACAACTCGCTCTAGAAGTCACTACAGACCAAGATGCAAACAATCTGGGGTTCAACCTAGCCGACGACTTCGTGTTCCAGATGGTATGAGGTTAAGATAGTGATTGAGTGAGTATCGTACTTGTCGGTGTGCAAAACCATTTGGGTTTTCCGAGACTGTTCTTTATTAGGTTCGGTTTTAATGATCCGAGTTTAGCAATCTAAAAGCGTGCTGAAAAACGGATAACAGGTTGATCCAACTGCCATTGCAAAGGCAGAGGTTAGGTTTCTACCGAATAATGCAATGGTCCCAGTGAATATTAAAAAACTAACTTGAAGGTCGCAACTTGAAAACTGGGCGGAAAAATTTGACAAGTCAGCCCTAGAGCCTAAGTTAATCGTTATTATATTTTTGTTTGTTCTTGGTTTTATATTGGTTTGGTTAATGCTGTCACCATCGATGTGTGTATTTGCACGTACAAAAGAGATACTGTGACCAACGCAATTTTAAGTGTTGGCGAAGTAGATCATGATCCAAAGGTTGAGATTGGCATAATCGTTGTTGATAACGACAGCGAAATGTCTGCCCTCCCAAAAGTCTCTATTGCAGCTTTATCGTGCACTCATCCTGTGCGTTACCATCATGCGCCATCGGGAAATATCTCTATTGCGAGAAATGCTTGTTTGAATATTTCTAACGCAGATTGGCTGGCGTTCTTGGACGACGACACCATCGCGATGCCGGGTTGGATAGAAGAGTTGTACAGAGTTGCGAATAGAAGCGGTGCGGATGTTGTTTTCGGGCCCGCAGTCGCGGAGTACCCTGCAAAGACCCCGCCTTGGCTTTTGGAAAATGATTTCCATTCAAGCATACCGCAGCGCAAGAAAAATTTGCTCCGAAACGGGCACACATGCAACGTTCTGATGCGGCGAACAAACACAAAAATAAGAAACCAGAGGTTTCTAGTTTCTCTTGGTCAGACCAGCGGTGAAGACACAGAATTTTTTGCTAGGTTGGCGCGCAGTGGCGCGAATGCTGAGATTGCTGAAAAGGCCATTGTAAAAGAAATTGTCCCACCTGAAAGGATCGGTTTGGCTTGGTTGATAAGGCGCAAGTTTGCCAATGGCTGGGCATTTGCTTTCTCTAGCGTTGGCAAAACAAAATTGGAGCGGTTTCCCAGATCGCTCTACAGCGCCGCAGTGTTTTCTTGGTGTCTCTCAATGGCGCTCTTTACGCTGACATCATTTAAGCGACGCGCATTCTGGTTAGTTCGGGGCGCATTTCATCTGGGAGTGGTCCGTGGCTGCATTTCGATGCCTTCGATGCAGCTTTATGGTGGTGGTAGCGCTAGCAGAGACACTGGGGAGGCTTAATGCGCGCTATTTTCCGAGAAGATGTAGAGTATTGGGCATCCGTTAATTCTGGTAGCCAAAAAAGTGGGTTGAGCAGAAGAATGGTTCTCAGCTTATTTATGAAGAACATGTCTGTGAGGGCGGTTTTTTGGTTCAGATTGTCACATTTTTTTGTGTCGACACCTGTCCCATTTGTTGCCGGCTATCTGCGGAGAATGTTGATCCGAAGGTTTGGACTGGATATCCCGCCCGATATTGAGATTGGTGGAGGGCTCTATATTGCGCACCCGGTAGGCGTCACAGTCCTAGCTGAGCGCATCGGGAAGCGTTGCACAATAGTTGGAAACGTCACACTAGGGAAACGTATAGGTGACCAAGGGCCAATCATCGGAGATGATGTCTATATCGGCGCGGGCGCTCGCGTCCTTGGCCCGATCCTAGTGGGAGACATGGCGAAGATTGGCGCCAATGCAGTAGTAATCGAAGACGTTCCAAAGGATGTGACAGTTGTTGGCGTGCCGGCTGCCCCGGTCCGGCGTACTCCTAGAAAGTTAAAAATGTAATGTGTGGCCGAGGGATCTTTCTCCTAGGGGCTTCAGAAGCCTCGTAAGCGGTGGCTGGTTGTCCTCCCATTTTTGAAGAGGCGCTTCAGTAGAATTTGCGCTGCTTTCAGTTTCTGTATCGCGGTCATCCCTCCGATCCCCTTGTTTGGTCTTTCGTTGTAGTATGTCCAGAGCCACCGCGTGGCGTGTTCCTGTATGTCTTCGAAACTTCGAAGTGAGATTGTCCAAGCCCAGCCATGCGGTCATTCCTGTGGTATCATTCGACATAGGCATTCTGCTGTGGCTTGCCGGGCTGGATGTAGATCAAATCGATTCCAGCTGTCTCTGCCCAGCTCTGAGGCCTGGCACTGACGTATTCACACCACTGTCTACAACCGGATCAATTCGGAGCGCACCGTCTGCTCAAGATCAAACTTCAAGCTGAACCGATCAGCCGCGCTATCTAAGTGTCGCGGTCACTGCGCGGAAAAGGGACAGTGATAATGTCCGAGCTGAGACGAGTTCGAATTGGTCTGGCAGCACCGCCATATGCCTCCTGAGATAAGTCGATGTAATACAATACGTTGCAGTGTTTGATGCGATTGCAGGACGTATTCGGGTTACTTTGCGATCTGACTTGTGGCTGCGATTGTATCGCGCTTTGCCCAGCGGTGGGGATCGCTTGCTCTACAGAGGAGCAGGCGGCGGTTCTCGCACCATGTCGGGGGAATGTCAGTCAATTGACGGGTAGGGGATGAGCGCGGCCCGGATGGTGGGCAGCGCTCTTTTCTGACTAAGGAAACCGAAGTTAGTCCTTACGGGTTTGCGGTAGAATCATGTTCAGGAGGAGTCCGGCGACGCCAGCCAGACCGATTCCGGCAAGAGAGAAACCTTCGCCAAACGAAAGGGTCAGGCCGCCAAGACCGAGCACCAAGATTGTGGAGGCTATCACCATGTTGCGCGGATCGTGAAGGTCATCGCCGATCTTTGCGACCACACTCATGCCGACAACTGTCACCATTCCAAAGAGCAGGATCATGATGCCGCCCATGACCGGCATCGGGATGGTGCCGAGAAAACCGCCCAGCTTGCCCACAAAGGACAGAGCGATTGCGAAGATTGCTGCCCAGGTCATGATCGCAGGGTTGAACGCACGGGTCAGTGTAACGGCGCCTGTTACCTCGGAGTAGGTGGTGTTGGGCGGGCCGCCCAGCAGGCCGGCGGCGGTTGTCGCGAGACCGTCGCCCAGCATGGTGTTCTGGATGCCCGGCTTTTTGAGGTAGTCTTTCTTGGTGACATTGCCGATGGCCAGAATGTCGCCGAAATGCTCGATGGCCGGGGCGATTGCCACAGGCAGGATGAACAGAATGGCTGCCAGGTGGAATTCTGGGCGTACAAATTCGGGGATCGCGAACCAAGGCGCATCTGCGAGGCCTGCGGTGTTGATCAGGCTTTCGCCGGTGATCAGGCCAACCACAATCGCCGCCACATAGCCTGCGACGATACCGGCCAGGATGGGGACGATCTTCATGATGCCACGGCCCAGAATCGCGGTGAGCATGGTGGTGCCAAGCGCGATGGCCGCCAGCAGCATTGCAATGCCGCGCGGCATGATCTGTGTGTCACCTGCGAGCCCTGTGGACATGTTGATCGCGACCGGAGCGAGTGACAGGCCGATGATCATGATCACCGGGCCAACCACGACCGGTGGCAGGTATTTGTGCAGAAAGCCGCTGCCCCAGATGCGGATGGCAAAGCTGAGCACAACATAGAGCAGACCAGCGGCGGCCAGACCGCCTGTGGTGGCTGCCAGACCCCACGTCTGTACGCCGTAGATAATGGGTGCAATGAAGGCAAAAGAGGAGGCCAGAAAAACCGGCACTTGCCTGCGGGTCACGATCTGAAAGATCAAAGTGCCAAGGCCGGCCGTGAACAGCGCGACGCTCGCATTGAGGCCTGTGAGGATTGGTACAAGGACCAAGGCTCCAAAAGCCACGAAGAGCATCTGTGCGCCTGCGAGCGCTTGTTGTAGCCCGAATTTATAGGCGGTCTCGGATGATGGGATGCCACCATCGCTGTCTTGTCGTGCAGACATTGTGCGTTTTGTCTCCATGCTGGTGAATGTCGGTATCGGTGCCTCTGCTGTTTGGCAGGGCTGTAAAGCGCGCAAAGAGCGTTCTTTATTAAGGACGTCTGATTGCCCAATCATGCAGTTGCCGCAAGGCGAAAAGCTTACAAAAAGCTTAATTTTGCGACATGGAGCAGAGACCTTTCAGCGCAGGTTAAAGGTCTATTCTGTTTTGGTGTTTGGAAGGGGCTGACAGCGTCAGGTGTTGGCGCGTTTGCGATCCCAGATGACATAGAGCATGGCGGCCAGGAAGAGGACGGCCATGGCGTACCATGTCAGAGCGTAGCTCAGGTGTGAGTTGCTGAACGTGAGACGGGTCATGCCGCCGCGCGGCCAGGCAGTTTCTGCGCCGCTGTGTTCAGCTGCCACATAGTAATCGAGGGTAGTGTGAAGCCCCACAGTCGTGGACATCACTGAAAGATCAGGCGAGACCCAGCGATCCTGGTCGGGCAAATTGCTTTCCAGCAAAGTCCCCTCGGGTTGGCTCGGACGCACCAGGCCAACAATCTCTTCGGGGCCTTCCGGCAGCGACAAGTCCGTATCTGCAGTTCCCGTAGGCACAAACCCGCGATTGATCCAGACCGCTGTGTCTGCTGCGTCAGTGATGAGGAGGGGGGTCATCATCCAATAGCCGGGGCCAAGATCGGTCACCGCCTTGATGAGGATGGATTTTGCATGATCGTATGTGCCGGAGAGGTGTACCCGCAGATATTCTGGCGGGACACCTTTCATTGGCGCGGGGACAGGATCCCCATATGCGTAGGTTTCAACCCGCGTGATCAGGTCCAGCTTCTCGCCAAGTCTCCGAACCTGCCAGTTGCCAAGCGCGACCATGGAAAGGAAGAGCGCAGCGGACAACAGCAGGATGGTGACATCGACCCAAAGAGGACGTTTCACGCGGGTTGAAGAGGCCGTCATGGCAGGTTTTTGATCCGTTCAATCTGATCGTGTGCTGGCATCATGTTCTCATGAAGGTGCGCCATCACCCAGATCGAGCCGGCCATGATGATCACGACAAGCATCACGGTGAAGACAACCGACATGGCTTGCCAGCCGTCTTCTGCGCTGACGGTCAGGTGCAGGAAGTAGACCACATGCACAAGCATCTGGATCGCGCCGAGGCCGAAGATGATTGCGATCAGGGTCGGTACGTCGGTGACCGCGCCGCTCATCACGCAATAGAACGGGATAACCGTCAGGATCACCGAAAAGATGAAGCCTTTCAGATAGTCGCGATAGGCCTTGGCTGAGTCGTGTGTTTCAGCGCTCATAGCAGAACCCCTGTGAGATAGACGAATGAGAACACCCCGATCCAGATCAGGTCGAGGAAGTGCCAGAACAGGCTCAGGCACAGGATGCGGCGTTTGTTTTCAGGGGTCAGACCATGGATCTGAACCTGCACCAGCAGAACAACCAGCCAGAGCGCGCCACAGGCCACGTGTACACCGTGGGTGCCAACAAGGAACCAGAACGCAGACAGGAAGGCCGAAGCGCCCGGACCGGCACCGATGTGCCAGAGGTGCATGAATTCTTCGACCGACAGATACAGGAACGCCGCGCCAAAGATGCCTGTCACAAGCAACCAGAACATCATCATGTTCTTGTTGTTCTCATGCATTTTGATCACGGAGAACCCATAGGTGATCGAAGAGAGCAAAAGCCAGGCAGTGGCCCAAGCGATCTTGTCCAGCTCAAAGAGATCCACAGGAGCGGGGCCAGCCGCATAGTTCTGGCCCACAACTGCATAGATCGCAAAGAGAATGCCGAAGATCAGGCAGTCGCTCATTAGGTAGATCCAGAAACCGAGCATTGTCCCGGTTTCGTGGTGGTGCTCTCCATCGTCATGATGATGGTCATCATGGACGATGAATTCAAAGCCGCCTTGCGGCGTGTCAACGGTAGCTGAGGACATTAGATTTACTCCGCCGGGCTCATGGTTGCTGCCTTGCCGGTTTCGATCGCGCGGACCTCGTCAGCAGGGATGTAGTAATCACGGTTGTAGTTGAATGTGTGGCCGATGCCCCAGATGAGGGAGGCAAAGAAGGTCACAGCCGCCAACCACCAAACGTGCCAGATCAATGCGAAACCCATCACGGTCATGAAACCGGAGATGATGATCCCGCTTGAGGTGTAGTGCGGCATATGGATTGGCGTGAACCCTTCGGTGGGTTTCTGATAGCCATTGTCCTTCATGTGCTGCCATGCATCCAGCGCGTGGACCCGCAGGTTGAACGCGAAGTTGTAGTATGGCGGAGGCGAAGTGGTTGCCCATTCCAAAGAGCGGCCGCCCCATGGATCGCCATCAACCTTCAGCTCTTCACGTTTCAGGATGCTGACGCCGATCTGAACGATGAAGGCCAGAAGACCCACAGCAATCATCAGTGCACCCACAAGAGCCACGATGAAGTAGACGCTGTAGAAGGTGTCCTCAAACTGGCTCAGGCGTCGTGTCACACCCATCAGGCCCATGATGTAGAGCGGCATGAAGGCAAACCAGAAGCCGACAACCCAGCCCCAGAAGCTGACTTTGCCCCAGAATGGGTCCAGCTTGAAGCCGAAGGCCTTGGGCCACCAGTAGTTGATGCCCGCAAAGATGCCGAACACCACGCCGCCAATGATCACATTGTGGAAGTGTGCTACCAGGAACAGCGAGTTGTGCAGGACGTAGTCCGCTGGCGGAATGGCCAGAAGCACGCCTGTCAGGCCGCCGATCACAAAGGTCAGCATGAAAGCAATGGTCCACATCATTGGCAGCTCAAAGCTGATGCGGCCTTTGTACATGGTGAACAGCCAGTTGAAGAGCTTCGCGCCCGTCGGGATCGAGATGATCATCGTTGTGATCCCGAAGAAGGAGTTTACATTTGCACCGGCCCCCATGGTGAAGAAGTGGTGCAGCCAAACGATGTAGCTCAGGATCATAATCACGCAGGTGGCGTAAACCATGGACGCATAGCCAAAGAGGCGTTTCTTGGTGAAGGTTGGCACAATCTCGGAGAAGATACCAAAGACCGGCAGCGTGAGGATGTAAACCTCTGGGTGACCCCAGATCCAGATCAGGTTCACATACATCATTGGGCTGCCGCCCATTTCATTGGTGAAGAAGTGGGTGCCAAGGTAACGGTCTGCAGTCAGCAGCGCGAGGGTTGCGGTCAGCACAGGGAAGGTGGCCACGATCAGAACGTTGGTGCAGAGCGTGGTCCAGGTGAAGACAGGCATCTTCATCCAGGTCATGCCCGGTGCGCGCATTTTCACGATGGTCACAACCAGGTTGATCCCGGAAAGCGTCGTACCGATACCTGCGATGTTGAGGGACCAGAGATAGTAGTCCATGCCAACGCCCGGGCTGAACGTCAGACCCGAAAGCGGTGGATAGGCCAGCCAGCCGGTTGCCGCAAATTCGCCCACAAACAGCGAGATCATGATCAGCACCGCGCCGGAAACTGTCAGCCAGAAGCTGAAGTTGTTGAGGAACGGGAAGGCCACGTCGCGCGCGCCGATCTGCAGAGGCATCACATAGTTCATGAAGCCAGTGACAAAAGGCATTGCCACGAAGAAGATCATGATCACACCGTGTACGGTGAAGACCTGATCATAGTGATAGGCGGGCAGAAAGCCGACATATCCCGAGGAGGCCAAGGCCTGATGCAAGCGCATGAGCAAGGCATCGGCAAAGCCACGCACCAACATGATGGTGCCAAGGATCATATACATGATCCCGATTTTCTTGTGGTCAATCGAAGTGAACCACTCGTTCCAGAGATAGCCCCAGAGACGGAAGTAGGTGATGGCACCGAACACGGCCAACCCGAGAAGACAGGTGCCAATGAATGTGCCAAAGATGATTGGATCGTAGAACGGGAAGATGTCCCATCCCAACTTGCCCCAGAACCAGTGGGCAGAGTTGACGATATCTGTGCCGTGCTCGACGGCTGCGGTTGGGCTCGCCATGTATCAGTTCGCCTGTACTGTAGAGGAAGGAAGCAGAGTGGAGTCACTCAGCATTGCGTTGATGATCTCGTCGCGACGTTCGGCCAGATCAGGGCGCAGGATGTCAAACAGACCCTGCGGATCGTCCGCCGCGCACAGACCGCGGAAGAGCTCACGGTTGTAAAGCCCTTCGATGCCGCCGCCGCCAAGCGCGTCAGCCATCATCATGTCGTTGAGGCAGAGGTCGTCCTCGCCTGCGCACATGTTCAGGATTTTATCCCAGATGCCAGCTTCGACAGAGGAGTAGTAGGTGACAGGGTGATCGGTGCTTTGTGGCTCAAGCGCGACATAGGCATCTTGATCCAGCGCCTGAGGGGCCTCGCGGACCTTTTCGACCCACGCATCAAAGTCAGATTCGTCCAGTGCGTGGAAGTCAAAGCGCATGTGAGAGAAGCCGTTGCCGCTGTAGTTGGCGGAGAAGCCTTCGAACTCGCCCGGGGCGTTGATCACCGCGTTCAGTTCGGTCTCCATGCCGCCCATGGCATAGATCATGCCGGCCATTTCAGGGATGTAGAACGCGTTCATCACCGTCGCAGAGGTAATTTTCCACTCCACGGGACGGTCAACGATGGCGGCTGCTTCGTTCACGGTGGCAATGCCGTATTCCGGATAAATGAACAGCCATTTCCAATCCAGTGCGACCACTTGCACTTCCAGGGGCTCAACACTTGGATCGATTGGCTTTTCAGCAGAAATCCGCTTCAGATCGTCATAGGGCTCAAGACGGTGTGTCGCGACCCAGGTCAGACCAGCAAGGCAGATGATGATGGCCAGCGGCACAGACCAAACAACAACCTCAAGACTGACGGAGTGATCCCAGTCAGGTTCGTAAGTGGCCTCTTCGTTGGAGGCTCGGTATTTAACGGCGAAAAAGACTGTCAGCGCCATGACTGGCACAATCACGATCAGCATCAGCACGGTTGCGTAGATGATCAGGTCGCCCTGTTGCGCAGCGATGTCGCCGGCCGGATTAAGGACTGTAAGTTGGCACCCTGATAATAACAACAGCGGGAGCACGAACAAACCAACGCGTTTCAGCAGCATGGCATTCTTCTTTTCGTATCTGGATTTTTTTAACTGGGTTTAACGGCGGTCAGGCGCCGTTCGCACCTTGCCGGGGGCGAATATCGCCAGTACGCTTCAGTTGCAAGATGCTGCGCTGCGTCAAATTTGCCGAAGCAGGGTGGTTGAGGCGTCTTTGATCCTTTGAGGAGAGGATCAGAGGTGAATTCATCAGACGGAGGCTGAAAAATATGGCAATAACTGAAGCAACTGCACAACAAAACGTCACACTCGACGATGTTGTCATCACCGTGGTGATGGCAAGGGTGACAGATTTTTTTGGATTTTTTGTCTACGCCATCGCTTCAGCCCTCGTTTTTCCAGCGGTTTTCTTTCCTCATCTGGATCCGCTTAGTGGAACTTTGTGGTCTTTCGCATTGTTTTCACTTGCTTTTGTCGCAAGGCCGATCGCCAGTATGCTCGCGCGACGCATTCAGACCAAGATAGGGAGGCCCGGAAAGATAACTCTGGCACTCATGATTCTTGGATCGTCGACGGTGGCCATCGGATTGCTGCCAAGTTACCAGAATTGGGGCATTGCTGCACCCATCATGTTGGGCGTTCTGAGATTTGTGCAGGGGCTGGGACTCGGCGGTGCTTGGGACGGCATCACGTTGCAGCTGAAGTCGGCCGCACCTGAGGGGCGGGAAGGGCGCTATAGCATGGTGCCGCAGCTTGGTGGACCTATCGGATTCTGCGTTGCAGCGGCGCTTTTCTATGTGTTGACTGGCTTTTTGACGGAAGAGGAATTCCTGACCTACGGATGGCGCTTTGCCTTCTTTGCGGTGATGGCTGTGAATGTGGTTTCTCTTTTCGCGCGCCTTCGGTTGCTGACGACCGATTTTGGCAGTGATGACGAAACGCTCCTCAAATCGGCACCGCTTCCGGATCTTCTGAAAAACGAATGGCGCACGATCATTTTGTCAGCGCTGCTGCCTCTGGCAAGCTATGCGCTGTTCCACTTGGTCACGGTCTTCCCGCTCAGCTACGCGCTGCTGTTTTCGGGCAGAGACATCACTGAAATTCTGCTGCTGCAGCTGCTGGGCGGCGCATTGGCGATTGGCTCGGTCATCGTATCAGGCATTTTGAGCGATTTGTTCTCACGCCGTGTTGTGCTGTTTATCAGCAGCGTTCTGATGGTATTGCTCAGCCTGAGCTTTGTGACACTGGAAACCGTCCCGTCCATCTACATCCTCTTTGGGTTTGTCGTGCTTGGCTTGTCTTATGGGCAATCCAGCTCCATCGTGCCGAACCGCTTTAAGGAAGAGTACCAATATTCCGGATCAGCCATGGCGACGAATTTGTCCTGGTTGGCTGGCGCGGCGTTTGCGCCTCTCACGGGATTGTTCCTCGCGTCCCGTTTTGGCCTTTGGGCGGCGGCGATCTACCTGCTGTCTGGCGTCGCCGTGACGTTGCTTGCGTTATACCTGCTGCGTGAGGGCGACAAAAAACGCGCGCTGGGTCAGCGCGCCTGATCGACTAAATTACTCTGGCTGGCGGTGCGACAAGTTTCTAAACCTTGGCATCGCCAGTCGGCCGTCGACAATTAGTGGGTAAATACAACGGCCGTCTTTGTAGCCGATCAGTCCCTTACGAGCGCTTAAGACCGCTGACTTACAGAAGTATTTGCCAAAACTCTCAGGCTCTTGCTTAATCAGTACATGTTTGTTCGGTTTATTGAGTCCGTTGCCTTTGCTCGGATTGTGGCGTTGGGGTTGATCATTTTTGCGCTGTTTGTCCGCATTGCTGACCCAATTCCGGTGCAGCTTGTGCGCAACCTCACCTTTGATGCCTACCAACGTATTTTACCGCGTGTACCGGAAGAGCTTCCTGTCGCGATTATCGATATCGACGACGCCAGCATTGCTGAAATTGGCCAATGGCCTTGGCCACGGACGCGGTTTGCCGAAATGATCGATAAGCTGACCGAGTTTGGCGCGGTCGCGATAGCATTTGACGTCATTTTTGCCGAACCCGACCGTCTCTCTCCGCAGGCTATTGCTTTGGACAACAGCGCATTGCCGCAGCAGGTTTCTCAGGCGCTGTCGCTGCTTCCTGACAACGACGATGTATTGGCGGCGTCTTTCAAACGTGCCCGCGTGATTGTGGGGCAAACAAGCATTCGAAGCGCATTCCATCGGTCCATTACCAACGATCAAATCCCGGATGTACCACATGCCATGATGGGACCGTCTCCTGTGGGGTTCATTCTGGAGCTGCCTGATCTGGTGCAGAACTTGCCAGTGCTTGAGGACGCCGCTTCCGGCAGAGGCATGTTTAGTATTCGACCGGATCCGGACGGTGTCTATCGCAATTTGCCGATGGTTATGAACGCGCAGGGCCATCTACGCCTTGCTCTTGCGCCAGAGATGTTGCGTGTCGCCACTGGTGGGGCGCCTTTTGTGCTGAGATCCAACGAGGCAGGTGTTGATGGGGTCGTGCTTGCGCGTCAGTTTATACAAACCGCAGCTGATGGCACTGTCAGGCCGTATTTAACGCGTTCGCTTCAGGAGCGATTTATCCCAGCTTCAGATGTGTTGAACGGAAAGCTTAGGCCAGATCAAGTGGCCGGTAAGCTGCTGTTTTTTGGCACATCGGCGGTGGGATTGGGCGACTATCGGGCGACCCCCTTTGGCGTGGCTGTCCCCGGTGTGGAGCTTCACGCGCAGTTGCTGGAAAATCTGCTTACAGGCTCGCTCTTGCAAAGACCCAACTATGCGATCTCCGCGGAACTGGCGGTTACGCTTCTTCTGTGTTTGTTGTTTGTGATCGTCACCCCAATCATGAATGCAGGGTTTCTAGCGGTTTCTTCCGTGGTCATGCTAACAGCTTTTGGATGGGGCTCTTTCTTGCTGTTTCAAAACGAGAAAATCCTTCTTGATGCAAGTTTTCCAATCGTTTCTGCCCTGGCGACGATCATCTTTATGTCGACGACAAACTATATGCGCGAAGAGAAGCGCCGCCGTGATATCCGGAGTGCGTTTGGGCATTATGTTTCCGAAGATCTGGTGAACGCACTGAGCGACAACCCGGATGGCTTGCAGCTAGGCGGGGAAACAAGAGAACTGACATTGTTGTTCAGCGACGTGCGAGGGTTCACGCCCATTGCAGAGAGTTTCCGCGACAATCCTGCCGGCCTAACTCGGTTGATGAATACGTTTCTCAATCTTCAGTCCAACGCCATTCTGAATGAGAAGGGAACGATTGATAAATTCATGGGCGATGCGGTGATGGCCTTCTGGAATGCCCCGCTCAGCCACGAGGATCACGCGCGCGCGGCCTGTCGAGCCGCGTTGTTGATGCGCGATGGCGTGGAAGCTCTCAACATCAAGAGGCAAAAGGAAGCAAAAGCTGCCGGGGCCGAGTTTCTCGAAATCCGGTTTGGGATCGGGATCGCAACAGGATCCTGCATGGTGGGCAACATGGGGTCGGACACGCGGTTTGACTACACCGCCATGGGGGATCCAGTGAATTTGGCGTCGCGTCTTGAAGGCCAATCAAGCACATATGGCAAGACAGTCATCGTGGCCGCGGAGACCGAGCGTTTGGTCCGTGATGATTTTGCCTTGTTGGAAGTCGATTTTGTGCGGTTAAAAGGCAAACAGCAGGCTGAGCATATCTTTGCCCTATTAGGCGACGCAAAGTTACTCAGAGAAGCGATGTTTGCAAAAATTCGGCAGATCAATGCAGAGATGCTTGAGGCGTATCGTTCGCGCGACTGGGCGAGGGCTAAGGAAATGCTGCAAACTCTCAAACCGCTGGTGGCCGACTTCGATACGAGGCTCAACACACATCTGATGAACTATCATACACGGATTGAAGATTTTGAACGCGCACCTCCATCTAAGGATTGGGACGGCGTCCATGATGCAACGACGAAGTAGAGTGCTTAGGAGTCGGCGCAGCGCGGTATGCCAAGTTCAATCAGCTCCGCCCCGTTTTTTTCCTCATGATCAGCAATGTGATAGCGTGCAAAACTCATGTACCAATCACGCAAATCATTTGGATAGAAACTGGCAATCACTCGAGAGGCGTGTTCGAACATCTCAGGTTTGAGTGGTGCGCCGCTTTTGCTGGGGCCATGGAAACCAAAACGGGTATCTGGCGAAACACAGACATCTGGCAACCCCAACAACATCGTGCAGGTTGAGTGACAGACTTCGCCACGAATTTCGACGGGGGTTTGTGTGGTTACCAAATTTCGCAGCTGGTGAATGCGATCCGTAAGGAGGCCGCCGCGATCATTGTGAATGATGAGTGGAGCGTCAGCCGGGACTTCTGGCATAGCCGCTAAACTGATGCGGGCCAAGGGTAGCGATGCTATTTGCAGCGTGCAAAAGAAAGCAAGCGCCCAACGATGGCCGCTCAAGCGCCGATTTTTCAAGATCCACTCCGTCGCAGAGCCGGCCCACCCTGCCGGTCAACTGCCCCACAAAATAGGAGGGGAGAGTGGAAATGAGGTTAACTCATGGCGCCAACGCGAAGCTTTTGCGTCTCTGGAGCGAGATGGCATTTAAGTGCTTGTTGCGGCTCCTTCGACCGAGACATCCTGATCAACGGCGACAATTGCCAGAATTCCGGCACCTCCGTCGTACTGGTAAACGTCCAAGGCGCGACCTTCGCCATCAGAAATTGAAGAACCTTTGCTGAACCCCTCATCATCAAAGGTGAGCGTATCCCCGGCTTCGCCCAAGACCGTAATGCTTTCCACGGCGTCGCTTCCAAAGAAGCCTTCAAGAAGGGAATCTGCTGTATCTGAGAGGTCCATGACGTTGTCCAGCGACAGGGTGATGTCATCCGCACCGGCGTTTTCAAAGTTGAGTACTTCGATATCTCGGTAGTGGTCCCGAACATTGAATGCCGAGAAATCAAAGCTGCCGGAGCTTGACTGCATGAGGGTATCACGACCTTCGCCACCCTCAGTCCAGTCTTCTGCAAAATCTGAACGGATCAGCAGGTCATCTCCATCGCGTCCGCGCAACTCGCTGAAACCATCGTCCAGCGCAGTGAGCTGGTCATCAAAATCGGATCCTCGGACAATTTCGATGTTTTGAAGTGTGTGATTGAAAGTACGCCCGTCCCAAGTGCCGGTTGCGGAGCCCTCTTGGAGATTGACGGTAACGCCACTATCGACACCGCTGCGGTCATAACGAATTTGATCGACCCCGCCGAGGCCTTCAGCGCTGTCCGTGCCAGTGCCGAGAATGAAGCGATCATTGTACTCGCTGCCAACCAAATTGTCGTCGCCATCCTCAGTGCGCAGTTCAATCAGGGTGTTTGTCAGATCACCAGCGGCATTTATGATATGGGCTTCGCCAGTGGTGGAATACATGCTGCCGGACGCACCCAGATGTATTTGGCTGAGATCCGCACTCACATCGCCCGAGTAAATGCTTGCACGCACCAGGCCATTGCCGCCTGCGAGGTTCAGCGTGTCTGTACCTCCGCTGGCTCCAAAGCTAATCCAGTTAAACTCGGTGCTGTTCAGCGTAACATTGAAGGTATCGTTGCCGCTTGTCCCCTGGAAGCTGAGGCCCCAATCAGCGAATTGAGGGTCGACGAGTGTGTCGATGCCTGCAGCGCCCTTGTCTACGGAGCCTGTGTTGTTCTGTAGATTCAGGTTCAGAGTGACTGATGTAGTCGAGAGATCGCTATAGTCAACTTCATACCAGCTGTTGTCCGTAGCATGGGTAAAGCGAAGGATATCGTTGCCTTCCGACCCGTAAATGAAGTCGCCTTCATCGTTGTTCCCGAGCAGATTGATGTCGTCGTCACCAATTGTGCCAAATATCTCATCATCGCGACCAGTGGTGCCAATGATGTAGTTTGCTTGATTGGTCATATTCGCCACAATCTGGTTGGCCTCTACCAAAGTCGTGCCGCCCAAGTCGACGCCGAAGAAATTTCCCGAACCATCGTCAAAATCAAACCGCACGCGAGTATCGCCGTCAAACACATACTCGCTGATGGTGAAGGGCAAGGCAGCAATGGAGGTGTCCCATTGCAACATGTCTGTGGTTGAATCAAAGCCGTCAATATAGTCGTTTCCGGCTGAGAAGATGATCAGATTGTTTCCTTCATAGACGTTGTAGTAGTCATCGCCGCCGCCTCCGATCAGGACACTTACACCTCCCGTCGTGGAAAGCTCATCATTTTCGGCGCCCCCGATGAGAATGTCATCACCATCGCGGCCATCCAAACGGTTGCCTAGATTGTTTGCGACCAAGACATCGTCAAAATTTGTCCCGCGGATTTGCTCAAAGTTCACGAGCGTATGTGTGAAAGCCTGATTATCCCAGACACCCGTTGCGACACCTGTTGCCAGATTGACAGTGACACCCTGTTCGACCCCGTTGCGATCGTATCGTATTGTGTCCCACCCACCGCGCGCATCTGCGAAATCATTGCCTGCGCCCAGAATAAAACGGTTGTCAAAATCTGACCCATAGACGGTGTCGTTGCCGTTTCGGGTGCGCACATCCAGCCGTGAGTTTGACAAATCTCCGCTGTAGTTGATGGTCACGCTTTCGTTCGGGCCTTCAGAGAAGAAGCCCGTCACCAAGTCGCCAGTTACGTCGTCGTTCCCGCTGCCAAGGTCGACGCGGAACAGACCGGTGCCTGCGGTGAGATTGATTACGTCGTGACCGCTCCGATGAGAGATGCCGAGCCATGTATCCTCAACGGGATCTTGTCTGATGTTGAAGAGATCATCCCCATCGCTGCCAACGATAAACAACCCATCACCCGCCGCAGCAAGAGCAATATCTTCGAGCGTATCGACCCCCGCCACACCTTTGTCGACGGTGTTGATGCCTCTGCTCATATCCAGATCAACGGTGATGCCAACCGCACCCAGATATTCGTATATAAGATCGGTGAACGTCTCATTGGTACTTGCGGAGTAGTTGTAGGTGTCGTTGCCGGCGCTTGCGTAGATGAACTCGCCTTCCCGATCGTTGCCGCCAATTGAAATGGTGTCGTCTGCTGGTGAGCCAAAGTAATCTGCACGACCAAAGGTTCCGACGGTATTGACCGGAGTAAAGGTCATGCCTGCCAAAATCTGATACATGCCTTCGAGCGAGACTCCATCAAGTGTGAGCTCAAATTCATTTTCGAGCCGGTCGTCAAAATCATCATCAAAACGGAAAGAATGTCCCGGCCCACTTGATCTGCTGACAATTTCCAATGTGCCGATGTAGGTGATTGGCGCTCCTGCAAATTGCAGCGTGTCTTCGGTGACGTCAAAATCACCGACATAGTCATACCCACCGTTATATGTAAGGCTGTCTGCGCCGGCTTCGAGACGAAAGCCCTCATCGTTCACTGAGCCAATGATTGTGTCGCCTTCTTCGGTGCCGCGGACGCTCTCAATGGAGGTGAAAGTATCCGTATCGCCAAAGGGGTCAGTGGCGACGCCGGTTTGCAGGTTTACTGTAACGGCTCCTGTACCACCGCGATTTATATCCCAGCGATAGTTGAGCTCGTCTTCGCCATCGCCTCCATTGATGGTGTCGTCCCCGCCAAACGGTTGCCATCCCTCAAATTGCTGGTCCGAACCATTGAAAACATCGGCGTCTGATGTGCCACCAAAGAAATGTGTGTAAGTGAAGGTGTCGTTCACCACACCTGGGTTGTTAGACACAACGGTGCCGGATCCATTTACCCCGACATCTACGACTGCACCGCCGCTTCCTTCGACGTCTTCATAGCTGATGTCGATGCCGTCACCTTGCTCCCAGAGAGCTTGGTGTCCTATGATCGTGTTGTTGCCCGTTCCAGGCTGAATGTAGTCGCCCCAAAATTGGTTTTCTACGCTGCCGCCTGAGGCATCGAGCAGATCATCGCCATCGCCGCCGATCATATTTTCCCGGCCGCCACCGCCAATGATGGTATCGTCGCCACCACCACCGCGTAAGGTAAAGCCTTCATTGGGCGCGCCATATGACTCCGCGCCCACAAAATAGTCATTCTCATCCGTGGCGCGCAGCCAGTTTGCGTAGGTGAAAGTATCGTTCACAACACCGACGTTATTGGAGGCGACCGTTCCTGAGCCTTCAAGGCCAAGCGTGACTTGCAGTCCGCCTGTGCCTGTCAGGTTCCAGTAACCGATTTCGATGCCTTCACCTGCTTCCCAATGCGCTTGGTGACCGATTATCGTGTCGCTACCGCTCCATGGCTCGATGAGATCACCGTAGCCCTGCGTTTCAGAGGCTCCAGCTGACGAATCCAATACATCGTCGCCTTCACCACCCTCCAATGAGTCGCGCCCTGAGCCACCCATCAGCGTGTCGTCGCCTGCGTTGCCTTGCAGGCGCGTGCTATAGTCCGCGGCGGTCAATGTGTCATCAAAAGCAGATCCCCGAACACGTTCAAAATTGCTGAGCGCATGCGTAAACGCTTGTCCGTCCCAGATGCCGGTCGCTATGCCGGTCGCGAGGTTCACGGTTACGCCTTCGAATATGTCAAAGCGGTTGTATTGGATGCTATCAAATCCGCCACGCCCGTCGGCAACGTCCGTTCCTGGACCGAGAATGACGGAGTCTCGCCCTTCGCTGCCAACCACGTTGTCGTCGCCAGCATGCGTCCGAAGGTTTAGCGTCACTTCGGATACGTCGCCTAGAAAGTTGATTGTGGTCGAATCCGTGCCCCAAGATACCGTACCGGCGCCGAGGTCGGCGGTGACGTTTTCACCGTCTTCGCCAGCATCGACACGCAGCCAACCCGTCCCGCCAAACAGATTGACCGTGTCATCACCACCTGAGTCAAAAACGCCAATCCATGCGAAGTCGGAATTGCTCAGTGTGACGTTGAATGTGTCGTCATTCCCCGTGCCATAAATGCCAAAGGCCCAACGCGCGACCTGAGACAGGTCGACAAGCGTGTCCGTGCCACCTGAAGCTTTCAGGATCGTGTTTGTTGCCGCGTTGGCATCAAGACTGGCTGTTATGGAGCCGAAATCGAGAGCTTCGGCATTATACCGCAACTCCTGATAGGCCTGTGGGGCATTATTTGAATAGAAATAAGTATCGTTACCAAACGACGCGAAGGTGATCTTGGCATCCCCATCAACTGTGGTGTGCTCGATCGTATCGTTGAGATCTGTGCCATAGAAATACTCTACATTCAGAAGGTCTGAGACTTCCGCCAACGTCACTCCGAACAACACAATGCTTGATGTGGTGCCGGCCCCGTCATCAAATGCCAAAAGTGTTCCGGTATCAACGCCATCGTCATAGGCTGCGGTCGTGAGGCTATCAAAGTTTGCCAAGGCGAAGCCGCCAAAGACAAGTGCGTCCTCATCAGGGTTGAAATCCCCGACAACGTCAAAGCCAGCCGTATAGACCAAGATGTCTTCGCCTGCGCCAAGTTCCGTGAAGTCGTCGCCACCTCCCGTTTGAACGGTATCGTTGCCGTCACCGGCGAAGGTTACGAAACCTCCATCGCCTGTGATCACGACGTCGTTGTACTCTGTTGCAAGGACACTCTCAAAACCTGCAAGAGAGTCCGTGTCCCCAAAGAGGTCGATTGCGAAGCCCAGTGCGATATTGATCGTCACCCCGACGGTGCGGATAGTATACCTGCTGTCCAGATCATAAGAGACTTGGTCAAAACCGCCTGCGCCGCCTCTCAGAGTGTCATTTCCAGCCAGGCCGAGCGCACGACTAAAGTCGGCATTATCTGCAAGCTGAATGCTGTCTGAGAATTGTGAGCCACGGACAAATTCAATGCCGCTAATTAGGTCCAAAGTACCGTCAGATTTCTCGGCAGAACCTGCGTTTAGGTTTACGTCGACGGCACCCGATGCATTGGCATAAGAAATTTGGTCAAGCTCGCCTGCGCCGCCGTCAAAGCTGTTGTTTCCGTCGGTGTCATAGAAAAAGTCATTTCCGGAGCCGCCAAAATATTGGTCATCTCCCAAACCAAAATCGGCCTCATCATCCCCACCGTTGCCAAAGAAGATATCGTTGGATGTATTCTCTTCATTAACGTCGATCCAATCTTCCTGATCAGACCCATTGTATACCCAAGGAAATTCCCCAAAGAACGCATCTAAAGGCGCGTTATCGATCACACCGCCGACGACGCTGTTGTTCAAAGCTGTTACGAATTCAGCCACGGTCAGGTTAAAGCCTGTCCCAGTCAGAAAATCCGCGTCCGTCGGAGTGCCGATTTCTACCCCGGTGATGATCCCGGTAGCGCCGTCGTAGTCGAGGTCGGAGCCGATAAAGGCAAAGGTACGTCCATCATCTGCGGTAAATCGGATTTCTGAAGATGAATTTACGCTAGGCGCGCGGACCGATGCGACACCGGAGTTGATCTCAAAAAAGGCCGCGTCGGGCATGTCTCCAAAATTGAGGTCAAAGCCCGGGGGCTGGGATAAGAATGTGGTGGTGGATCCGGCCACATTTACCGTCAGCTCATTCGTGGGTTGCGAAATGCTCACCACCCAGCTGGTGCTTCCACTGTCGTTGCCGTTTGCATCAAGCGATGTGATGCTGATCTGAACGCTGTTTGCATCCGGAATATCGGCAGGCAGAAACACTTGAGAGAACCGGCCATCTGCCCCCACATCCGTGGTGGCGACCGTGCCGCCAAAGTCGATGGTCACAGAGCCGTTTGGATCGGCCGTCCCTGAAATTGTGATCGGGGAGAGTTGTTCTTGAACATCGATGAAATCGTCGCCGGTCACAGCATCAAGCACAACCGCATCCGCTACGGGGTCAACGTTGAGCGTGACGGTTGCGGTGTTTGTTTCCCCGTTTCCGTCGTCGATCTGGTAGGTGAAGCTGTCGTTGCCGTTGAAATTTGCGTCCGGCGTGTAGGTGAAGCTGCCGTCATCATCGAGGGTGAGGGTGCCGTTTGAGACATCGCTGGTCAGGGTGACACTGATCGGATCGCCATCGGGGT
>NZ_JAGHRP010000016.1:0-32410 GCF_017743755.1 Shimia sp. R9_3
GGGTCGGGCGCGGCTCGGCGGGGCCGAGCTGAAGGGGGCATGCGTTGGGGGGCGGCAACAGAGGAGCGCACCCGGCACCGAGGGCGGCTTTTGGTTTGGCAAATCACGCGCCGCAAAAGCCTAGGCCTCGTCTAACCCAACCGTTGCAAAATCGCACCCGCCCTTGGGGGGCGGGGACACTCTCGGGACTTTGCGTTGCAAAGCCCTGCCGTCAGCGGGGTGCGATCCGGATCACATATGATCCGTGTGGTTGCGCTCTCCTGCGGGCAGGGGGCGGGCGCAGCTCGGCGAGCCGAGCTGGTTGGGGGCCGTTTGGACTGGCGGTCCCGAACACCCCAAAACACCCCCAACAGCAACCACACCCAAGGCACTACCGCCGCTCCCTTCCCCCTCACCATCCCACGACTGCTGCGCGCGGTTTCCCTTGCCCGATCTTCAAAATCGGTGTTAGCTGCCTCAATTGCACTTTGACTGAAGCCTGAATGCCATCAGTGAGGATGCTGACGTGAGATATGTACCCATCGTTGTTGCGATGATTTTGGCCCCGGCGCTGAGCGGGGCGGGCTGGGCGGCGGAGGCTGATATCACCGCCGGAGAAAAGCTCTACAAAAAGACCTGCCGCAGTTGTCATGGACCGACGGCCAAAGGACTTTCGAGCTATCCATCGCTGCGCGATCAGTCTGCGGAGTATCTGGCAGACAGGCTCACGCGGTACCGCGCGGGGGAGAAATTCGGGCCCAACACACCTTTGATGGCCCCCAATGCCAAGAAACTCTCTGACGAAGACATCACCAATATCAGCCACTTCATCACCTCGCTGGAGTGACTTGGTGTCTCCGGCGCAGGACAACGGGTTTTGGCACGGACTTTTTTGAACGACGCAAGCCGGGCACGGACGGTTTATTGATAGGCCCGGCATCTCTTTGGCAGGTGACACCGCAGATTTGAGCCTCTCGCGCAGCGATGACTGCAATCACGTTGGGAGGACGTAATGAACATGCGATATCAGATGAGCGCCGCGGCTTTGGCGGTGGGCGCTGTGACGATGGCTGCGCCTGCTTGGGCGCAGAACACCACCAGCCTGAGCCACACTGTGGTGCTGGAGGATCTGGAAAACCCTTGGGACATGGCGTTTCTGGACGATGGCACCATGTTTTACACCGAGAAGTGCAAAGGCCTGTCGGTCTTGATGCCCTCAGGTGACATCACCGCGCTTTTGGGAATGGGCGGCGTGGACGGCTATGCCGCCACCGCAGAGGATCTGTTCTGTGAAGGTCAGGCGGGGATGATGGGCGTGGCCGTGGATCCGGATTTTGCCAACAACCGGCGGATCTATGTCTATTCCACCTCCAATATGGTGACGCCGCACACCAACCGTCTGATGCGGATGGTGGTGAGTGAGGATTTCTCAACCGTGTCAGAGCGCATCGATATTGTGGAGGATGTGCCTTATAAAATGACCGCCACGGATCACCCCTTTGGCGGGCCGGGCGCGCACAATGGCGGGCGTGTGCGGTTCAATCCGGCGGATGGCTATCTCTATCTGACCACTGGTGACACCCACAACAGCGCGGTGCCGCAAAGCCCGTCGCTGATGGGCAGCAAGGTGATCCGGATCGATACGGACGGCACCCCTGCGGCGGGAAACACCCCGCCTGTGGGCTTTGACAAGCGCACCTACACCTATGGGCACCGCAATGTGCAGGGCATCGCCTTCCACCCCACCACCGGGGCGGCGATCACCGCAGAGCACGGGCCATGGCACTCTGATGAAATCACCGTGCTGCGCAATGGCGGCAACGCCGGATGGGATCCGCGCCCCAATATGGCGGGTCGGGACGCCTGTCCGGATGACTATTGCGGCTACAGCCCGAACCAAATGGTGGGCGACAACCGCTTTGCCCGGGCCTCATGGATGCCGATGACGGATTTTGCCACCTATCCAAACGCCATGCCCCCGATCTGGACCAACAACGGCTGGTCACAGGGCACCTCGTCTGCGGCCTTTCTGGAAGGCAGCGCCTGGGGCGACTGGGAAGGGGCGATGGTTGTCGGGCTGATGGGCATCGGCTTTGGCGGCACTCCTCTGGGGCAGCGGATCGACGTGATCCAGCTCACGGAGGATGGCACCGAGGTGATGGATGTCACGGAGATGACCCTGCCGATGGAGCCGGGGCGGTTCCGCTCGCTGGTGTCAGGGCCGGATGGCAGCCTCTATGCGGCGGTTGATGAGGGCATGATCTATAAGATCACGCCGTAAGCTCGTAGCACCGCATTAGGCAAAACACTTGAGACTGCGCGGCGCTCTGCGGCGCAGTCTTTTTGGGCTCAATTGCCCAGAACAAAGCTCTCGGGGATTTCATAGCGCTGATCGTCGACCCGGATCTGAAACAGATCGCCCTGAAGTGACCAGTCGGTGTCCCGCCCCGCGCCGGACATTGTGGCGCTGGCCGAGGTGAAGGCGCCTTCGGTGAAGTAGAGCTTGCGGGCAAAGCCGTTGGGAAAGGTCACCACAACCGTGGCCGCGCCCTGCCCCGCCCGCGCCACAGCCGCGTTGCAGCTGCCGAGGTTCTGGCCAAGCTCCTGCGCGCAGGGAATGAGGATTTCCGCATCAAAATCACCCTTCTGGGCGCGCTGTTTGCTGAGTTTGACCGCATCCTCGCCCGCCACAGGGAGCGGAGACAGCACCGGCGTGGCCAGAACCCCTTCTACAGAGCGCTGCGCGGCATGGGCCTGCAGGGCTGAGGCTGCGACAAAGATGCACATCAGCGCAGGCCAGAGCTTTTGAGCGGTGAAAGCCGTCACAGTCATGTTCCCCTATTACCCAAGCCCAAAGCGGCCCCAATGATATAAAGCACAAGGCGCACAGGCGATCTACATTTCAGATGGGACAAATGCCAGTGCGCGACGCAGCGAAACCGTTTCAAATGCAAGATAGCCTCAAATCGCGGTGATCTCACAAGAGAGAAGGCACAGGCACCCTTGTTTTCTGGGGCAAAAGAAAATACAACCTCTTGCTCTTGAACCTGCTGCCTGCAGACCCAAGATTCAGGACCAATCTAAAGACGAAATTCATACCCCCCAATACACGCGTGTACGGGCAGGTATACTTCAGGGAACTCGCAGATGCGCCGTCGCTTGACCACATTGATGTGTGCAGATTTGGTGGGCTATTCCACCCTCATGGGCGAAGACGAAGCGCTTGCCGTGGCCTCTGTTCAGGAGCTGCGCAACGAGCATTTGGAGCCTGTGGCCAAGACCTACGGCGGCGAGGTGCTCAAACGTATGGGTGATGGCTGGATCCTATCTTTCCCCGGCGTGGAAGCGGCGCTGGATTGCGCCGAAGAGGTGCAGAGCAATCTGGTGGAGCATGAGGTCATCAAGCTGCGCATCGGCTGTCACGTGGGGGAGATTGTCGAGGATGAGGCGGATTTTTACGGCAATGGTGTGAACATTGCCCAGCGGATCGAGACCGAAGCGCCTCCCGGTGGGGCGATGTTCTCCGAAGATCTGTTCCGCCAGCTGTCTGAGGCACGCCAGAAAGAGCTGAGCGATGTGGGGATGTTCAACCTCAAGAACATCGCAACACCGATCCGCCTTTATCAGTGGCGTCCCGCCAATCTGACCACCGCGCCCAACAAAGGCTCCCTGCCCTCGATCGGGTTTGAGAATTTTGTGGCCGCGCCGGAGACCCCGGACAGCATGGCGCTGGCGCAGGATCTGCACGACGGCATGGTGCAGATGTCGATGAAGCGCACCGGCATCACCACGGTGGATGCGGGCAGCGTGGAGGCCACGCCGACCCTGTTTCTGACCCATGGGCGGCTGCGGGTGTCTGGCACACGCGCGCGCTTCACCGTATCGCTGATCCTGCGGCGGGATATGACCACGCTCTGGACCCAGAGCTATGACGGCGATCTGACCGACCCCTTTGCCTTTGTCGATGAGATCCTGCCGGTGGTGAGCTCGGATCTGCGCTTGCAGACCATTCAATACGACGGCAACCGCCTGGCGCATCTGAAAAACACCCAACTGAGCGTGTCCGAGCTGCGCGCGCGGGCGGCGGGGCTGTTCTTCAAACAGACGCTGGAATCCTGGGAAGAAGGCTACGCGGCGCTCGACCGTGCGGTGCTGCTGAGCCCGACGGACGGCATGTCGCTGGCGATGCGCGCGCAAAGCCGCCTCAACCTCAGCAATATCAAATATGAAACCCTGAGTGACGCGGAGCTGGCCTCGCTTGGGCGTGATCTGGATGTGGCGATTGCGGAATCCCCCAACAGCGATTTTGTGTTCTGGGCACGCGGCGCCTATCGGCTGCGGGTGCTGCGCGATCTGAAAGGTGCGGCGGCGGATATTGAGCATTCGCGCCGGATCAACCCGACCTTCCTTGGCTTTGTCGACCTGATCACGCAGCTTGCACTGCTGGAAGGCAAACCGGAAAAAGCCATTGAGGCGCTTTCAAGCTTTGTGCAGATGACCAGCAGTGATCCCTTCCGTGTGACGCGAATGGCATTCACCGCGCGGGTTTATCTGGCGGCCGGAGATTTTGCGATGGCCCGCGTGACTGCGCGCGAAGCAGCGGATCTGCGGCCAATGGATCGCGGCTTGCAGCTGCTCAAGGCACTGGCTTGCCAGAAGGCCGGAGACACACGCGGGCTGGAAGAGGCGCGCGCGGCGGCGGCCAATCTGCCGAAAAAACCCTCCATCGCGATCAACCAGTTGACCCTGCCCGAAGAGATGGGTTGGATCAACGACGCGCTACATCCGCAGGCTGACCCCGCTTAAGCGCAGCGCTATTTGGCCCACCTAGGATGCCTCCGGCGGGGATATTTTTGGCAAGAGGAAGGCTAGGAGACGCTCCGCAGCCGCCTCGCAGCCCACCAGCTGAGGGCGGACATAAGCGCAGCGGTGAACAGGCACAGCCACAACCCGCCGACCTGATAGCTGAGGCCTGAGAGCAAGGTGCCGAGCAGCCGACCGGCGGCGTTGGACATGTAGTAGAACCCCACATCCATGGTGACGCGCTCATCTGAGGTGAAGGCGAGGATCAGGTAGCTGTGGACCGAGGAGTTCACCGCAAAGACAAAGCCAAACACCAGAAGCCCTGCTATCAGGAGGACGGTGAGCATGGCGGAGGTGTCAAGCAGCAGCACGGCGGCGGTGAGCGCCAGCGGGATCAGGGTGAGATAGCCGACCCAGTTGATCGCTTTGCCGACCACCTCATCGGTGCTGGCATTGGCGGCTTTCAGGATGCGCGGGGCGTTGCCCTGCACTGCCCCGTAAAGGATGATCCAGACCGCCATGAAGATGCCGATGATGAAGAAGGCTTCGCGGCGGCCCTCGGCGGTGCCATCAGAGAGCACCGCGTTGAAATAGACCGGGATGCCCACCACAAACCACACGTCGCGCGCGCCGAACAGGAACATGCGCGCCAAGGAGAGCCGGTTCACATTGGGGTCTTTGGAGAAGACTTGCGAGAACTTGGCCTTTTTGGAGCCCTGCGGCAGGCCGGAGGGCATGAAGGTCACGACACCAGCGAGGATCACCGCGAGGATGATGGCCATACCCCAGACCGAGGCCTGAAAGCCCCAGAGCGCCAGCAGCGCGGCGCCCAGAAAGAAGCCGCAGCCTTTGACCGCGTTTTTGGAGCCTGTGAGCAGCGCCACCCAGCGAAAAAGCCCGCCGCCCTCTTTGGGGGCGAGCAGTTTGACCGCTGACTTAGAAGACATCTTGGAGAGGTCCTTGGCCACGCCGGACGCGCCCTGCACGCACATCACAAAGATCACGGAGGCGGTGACACCCCAGGCCGGGTCAAGCTGTGCCAGAGCGATCAGGGCCGCGATCTGGATGGTGAGGCCCGCATAGAGCGTGGAGGTCAGTCCAAAACGCGCGGCAATCCAGCCGGCGGAAAGATTGGTGACAATGCCCATGACCTCATAAAGCAGGAACAGATAGGCCAGCTGGATCGGGGAGAAGCCCAGCCCGTTGAAGTGCAAAAGCACCAGCATCCGCAGCGCGCCGTCGGTGAGCATAAAGGCCCAATAGGCGGCGGTGACGGTGATATAGGCGGCGAGGCCGTCTGGTTTTGAACTTGAGGCGGCGGTCATATCCATCTCCTGAGGACCGCGCCCGACCCTGGGTGGGCGCTTGTGCAACGGTTTGGTGGGGCTCAAGGCGCGCCACAATCCCCACATTGCGTTTGGTGATACGTTGCTGTGCGCCCTCCCGTGGGGAGGGTCCCTTTCGGGAGCTTGTTTCACAAGCCCCTACCGGGCAATGGGGCGCGGTCCGGCGGTGCCGGACCAAAGGTGCCCTTTAAAGGCTGGCGAGCACCATGCGGGTGACATCTGCCAGACGGAAGGCATAGCCCCACTCGTTGTCATACCAAGCATAGACTTTCACATGGCGGTTGTTGACCACACGGGTGGAGAGCGCATCGACAATGGTGGAGCGGTCGTCATTGGTGAAATCACAGCTCACCAGCGGGCGGGTTTCATAGCCCAGAATGCCGTCCAGCTCGCCTGCGGCGGCCTCGGCAAAGAAGGCGTTGACCTCCTCGGCGGTGGTGTCGCGGCTCACGTCAAAGACGATGTCGGTGAGCGAGGCATTCAAGAGCGGCACGCGCACGGCGTGGCCGTCGATCTTGCCGTCCATGTCGGGGAAGATCTGGATGATCGCCTTGGCGGATCCGGTGGTGGTCGGGATCAGGGAGTTGAGGGCAGAACGGGCGCGGCGCGGGTCTTTGTGGGCGCGGTCCACGATGGTCTGCGTGTTGGTCACGTCGTGGATGGTGGTGAAACTGGCCTGCTCGATGCCCAGTTTCTCGCGGATCACCTTGACCACCGGCGCGATGCAGTTGGTGGTGCAGGAGGCGGCGGTGATGACCTTGTGGGTGGCCGCATCGTAGGTGGCGTCATTCACGCCGTAGACGATATTGGCCACGTCGTCTTCTTTCACAGGGGCGGAGACCACGACCTTTTTCACGCCTGCATCAAAGTAGGGCTGCAATTTGGCGTTGGTTTTGAAAACGCCGGTGCAATCCACCACCAGATCGACACCCAGCTCTTTGAGCGGCAGCTCTTCGATCGACCAGGCTTCGGTTTTGCGCATCTGGTGGCCGTCGATGGTGATGCTGTTTGCGTCATAAGAGAAGTCGGCACGCCAGCGGCCGTGGACGGTGTCAAACTCCAGAAGATGCGCGTGCAGCTCGGCGTCGCCGGAAGGGTCGTTGATCAGGACGATTTCGGCATCCAGACCGAAGTCAAAGAAGCTGCGGATCACCAGCTTGCCCATGCGGCCAAGGCCATTGATTGCGATTTTGGTCATTCGGATCATTCCTTTAACAGAGGAGCGCGCCAGACCCTGGGTGGGTGCCAAAGGCGCCCTCCCGTGGGGAGGGTCGGGCGCGGTCCGGGCTTGCAGCCCGAACCAAGGTTACGGTGAATTGGGAAACCAGCCGCGGGTGCGGTTGGCGAAAGCGACAAGGCTGAGCATCACGGGCACCTCCACCAGCACACCGACAACGGTGGCAAGGGCCGCGCCGGAGCCAAGGCCGAAGAGCGAGATCGCCACGGCCACCGCCAGCTCAAAGAAATTGGAGGTGCCGATCAGCGCGCAGGGGGCGGCGACCTCAAACGGCACTTTCCAGAGCCGGGCCGCACCATAGGCGACAAAGAAGATGCCGTAGGTCTGGATCAGCAGCGGGATGGCGATCAGCAGGATATTGAAGGGCTGGCTCAGGATGGTCTGCGCCTGAAAGCCAAAGAGCAGCACAACCGTTAGCAAGAGGCCACCCACAGAGGTGGGGCGCAGGCGGTTGCGGAAGGCCTCAACGGCTGCCTCCCCCCCCTGCCCCATCAGGCGCTTGCGGGTGATGTAACCGGCGATCAGCGGCAGTAGGATGTAGAGCACGGCAGACAGGATCAGGGTTTCCCATGGCACGGTGATGTTGGTCACGCCAAGCAGGAAAGCCACGATGGGGGCAAAGGCAAAAACCATGATCACGTCGTTCACACTGACCTGCACCAGCGTGTAGTTGGCATCACCGCGCACCAGATTGGACCAGACAAAGACCATCGCCGTGCAGGGTGCCGCGCCGAGAAGGATCACGCCTGCGAGGTATTCGCTGGCGGTTTGCGGGTCGATCCAGGCGGCGAAGATATATTCAAAGAACAAAACGCCCAGCGCCGCCATGGAGAAAGGCTTGATCAGCCAGTTGACCACCAGCGTGATCACCAACCCCTTGGGTTTGCGCCCCACATCGGCGAGCGCGCCAAAATCAATGCCCACCATCATCGGATAAACCATGGCCCAGATCAGCACCGCCACAGGCAGGTTGACGGAGGCGACCTCAAGGCTGGCAAGGGCAGCAAAGAGCGCCGGCATGAGAATGCCCAAGGCAAAGCCTGCGGCGATGGCGAGGGCAACCCAGAGCGACAGGAGCCGCTCAAAAGTGCCAAGGCCTGCGTCCAGTTCTGCGGTGCGATCAGACATCCTTCTGCTCCCTGTAGCGACGCATCGCGCTGAGAATATCAACCGACTCCGATGTGCCGAGATCGTCCAATTGCTGCCTGAGGGACACGGCATCAAGCCGCCCCATCGGCAGGTTCACAAAGATCGAAATGCGGTTGTAGAGCATTCGGTAAGCCTCGGCGAAAGCGACACGTTTTTCGGCTTCAGAGCCTTCAAAATTGCTGGGATCCGGGATGCCCCAATGGGCGGTCACGGGTTGCCCGGGCCAGACCGGGCAGTCTTCTTTGACGGCGCGGTCACAGACGGTGAACACAAAATCCATCTCCGGCGCGTCCTCGCCTGCAAATTCGCCCCAGCTTTTGGAGCGGACAAACCCTGTGTCGTGGTTGAGGCCTTGCAGAAGATCTATGGCGTATGGGTGCGGCGCGCCTTTGGGGTGAGAACCCGCGCTGAAGCCGCGAAAGCGACCCATGGCCACACGCTGCAAAATCGCTTCGGCAAGAAGGGAGCGGGCTGAATTGCCCGTGCAGAGGAAGAGGACGTTGTAGCGTTTGCCTGACATGGGACCGGCTCCTTTAGCACCCGCAGGTGAGGTCTTCGATCAGCGGCTGGCACAACTCCGGCTGCCCACCGCAGCAGTCCTCCAGCAGGAAGCCCAAAAGCCCCCGCACGCCGTCGGTGTTGGCGAAATAGCGAATGCTGCGGCCTTCACGCTGGTTGCGCAGCAGATTGGCCTGCAACAGCACGGAGAGATTTGCCGATAGGGTGTTCTGGCGCACATCCAGAGCATCGGCGATTTCTCCGGCGGTCAGACCGGCCTCGCCCGCCTTGATCAACAGGCGGAACGCATCCAGTCGCGTGGATTGAGACAGGGCGGCAAAGGCCGTGAGGGCTGATAACTTATCCATATATCGTGAACTATGGAAATATTAAGCGAGATGCAAGTGAGTCTCTGCCTGCAACGCGTGAAACTTTGATGACAGATGGGTGCCGGATCAGCTTCGCACGTCAAGCGGGCGGTCTTCGAGCATGGTTTCCATGGAGAAATATCCGGTGACCGTATCCAGCTCAAAGCCAGTGGTAAGGCGGCGGTAGACCTGATCATAGCCCGCCATGCCCGAGGTCACGATCTTGAGCATATAGTCCCAGTCTCCGCCGATGCGGTGCATTTCCAGCACCTGCGGGATCAGCGACACATGGCGCTTGAAGCTCTCTGCCCACTCTACGGAATGGTTGCGGGTGCGCACCATCACAAAAACCGTCAGATCAAGGCCCAAGGCTGCGGGATCAATACGCATGCGCGCGCCCTGCAGCACGCCCTCCTCCTCCAACCGTTTGAGACGACGCCAGAGCGCGTTTTGAGAGAGGCCCACACGCTCGGCCACCTCACGCTGGGACAAAGAGGCATCGCGTTGCAGCACATCAAGGATATTTCGATCAATTTGGTCCATATGACTGCTTGCTTAGATCATATGACAACAAAATACGACCCATTTCGCAAAATGAGGGGCAAATTTCGCCGGAGCAACGAAGTAAAACACCTCAAACACATGGATAAGAGGCTCACAATGTCCAAGCTCACCACCCCCTTTGATCACTTTGCAGCACAGCTCTCCTCCGTCGCAGCGCCGATGGACAGCTTGCGCGACGGGCTGATTGGGGCGGATTTGCAGATCGACACGCCTTATGGTCCGCGCAAGCTGATCTATGCGGATTATGTCGCCTCTGGTCGGGCGCTGCGGCAGGTGGAGAGCTTCGTTCTGGAAAACGTGCTGCCTTACTATGCCAACACCCACACAGATGCCTCTTTCTGCGGGGCGCGCATGGGGCAGCTGCGCGAAGGGGCGCGGGCTGTGGTGGCGCGGCACTGCGGGGCGCGCGAAGGCGAACATGCGGTGATCTTTGCCGGATCGGGCGCGACCACAGGGCTGAACCAGCTGGTGCATATGCTGCAGGTGGGCGCGGGCGACACGGTGCTGGTGGGGCCTTATGAGCATCACTCCAACCTGTTGCCTTGGCGCGAGAGCGGCGCGCAGGTCATTGAAATTCCTGAAGGCGCCCTGCCCGGCCCGGATCGCGCGGCGCTGACGCAGGCGCTGGCGGAGCACAGCCTGAACGGGCGTGTGATTGTCGCGATGAGCGCGGCGGCCAATGTCACCGGCGTCTGCACAGATGTGGCGGCGGTGACGCGGCTGGTGAAAACCTATGATGCGCTGATGGTCTGGGACTATGCAGGCGGCGGGCCCTATCTGCCGATGCAGATGACACCAGCGGAGGGCGCGGAGGTCGATGCGCTGGTGTTCTCAGCACACAAGTGCATTGGCGGCCCTGGCGCGAGTGGCGTGCTGGTGGTGCGCGAAGATGCGGTGCGCGCAGCGGTGCCATACCGGCCCGGCGGCGGCACCGTGGCTTTTGTGAACGCGCATCAGCATGACTATGTGGCGGGGCTGGCCCAGCGCGAGGAAGGCGGCACGCCCAATGTGGCGGGTGACATTCGCGTGGCGCTGGCGCTGATCGTGAAAGAGGTGATTGGCGCAGAGATGCAGAGCCGCAATGCGGCGTTGACGGCCAAGGCCTTTGCGGCCTGGGGGGCCAATCCCAATCTGCACTTGCTGGCAGCGGATCGGAGCACGCGGTTGCCCATTCTCTCCTTTGTGCCGCTGGACAGCACAGGCACGCGGATTGACCACAACGCCTTCACCCGCGCGCTGTCAGAACGCTATGGCATTCAGGCGCGGGGCGGTTGCTCTTGTGCGGGGCCTTATGTGCATGCGCTGCTGGATATTGACGACGGGCAATCCGCGCATATCCGCGACGACATTCTGCAAGGTCCGGGCGCAAGCAAACCGGGGTTTGTGCGCCTGAACCTGAGCGTGCTGATGTCTGATGAGACCGTGGATTTCATCCTTCAGTCGGTCGCGGAGCTGGCACAGGGTTGGGGTGTGGAAAGCCCGCAGGCTTTGGCAGGCTGATCTTTCAGGTCACAATGTGGTGGCGCGGTATTTGAAGGCGCCGGAGCCGCGCGCAATGATCTCTCCGGTTTCATCGGAAATCGTGCTTTCGGCAAAGAAGGTTTTGGCGCCGCCGCCTGTGCGCCAACCTTCGGCAATCAGCCCCTGCCCCTTGGGGCGGCTGAGGAAATTGGTGGTCATGGACAGTGTGAGCGCCAGACATTTGTGCGCCGGATCACCGGTGTAGCAGCCCGCAAACCCCATGACTGTGTCGAGCAGTGTGGCGTAGATCCCGCCGTGCGGAATGCCAGCGCGGTTCATCAGATGCGGTGCAATTGGCAGCTCCAGGCGGGCGTAATCCACATCCCAATGGGTGATGCGAAACCCGAGGTGCTTTTGCAGCTCGTAAGGGGTTTCTTCCAGAGCGGGATCGAGGGGTTTGTGGGTCATGGTGAAGCTTTCAAACGAGCGGCAGCGCGCGGCCGCGGGTGGGCGCAAAATCGGGTGTCAGTCTGGCAGTTTATCCCGCGACTTCAACGCAGCCGCCAGAAATTGCCGCGACGTTGCAAAAGCGCACGCCCAAAGGGGCGGACGTGCGCTGCCCCGGCGGCGCAAACGCCTTGCTCCGGGGCTTAAGTCAGACCGCCGTCAGACCACCGTCAATGGCGATGGCCTGCCCGGTCATGAAGCTGTTTTCAGGCGCATTGATCCAGAGCATGGCCTGCACCACCTCCTCGGGCTTGGAGACGCGCCGCATGGGCACCCGGCTGGCAATATGGGTCATGGCATCCTCACGGGACAGGCCCGCGCGCTCCCCAACGATGTCGGCCATTTCATCCACCATCGGCGTGGCCGAAAACGAGGGACAAAGCGCATTGATGCGAATGCCGCGAGTGGCGTTCTCATCCGCCGCCGCCTTGGTCAGCCCCACCACCGCATGTTTGGCCGCCGCGTAAAGCGACAGATGGCCTGAACCGACCAGACCTGCCGCTGAGGCCACATTCAGGATCGCGCCGCTGCCTGCTTTCTGCATCAGCGGGATCTGATGCTTCATGCAGAGGAACACCCCTTTGGCATTCACATTCATCATCAGGTCAAAATCCTCGGTGGTGAGGAACTGAAGCGGGCGCACATCATGGCCGATCCCGGCGTTGTTGAGCCCCACGTCGATGGTGCCAAAGGTCTCTGCAATATGGCTGACATGGGCGGCCACCTGCGCCTCGTCTGACACATCCACCGCGGCAGAGACCAGCTCAACCCCTTGGGCGCGCAGGGTTTCTGCGACATTGGCCAACTGATCACCGTTGATGTCAGACAGGCCGAGATTGGCGCCCTGTGCCGCAAAGCGTTCTGCCGCCATGGCCCCAAAGCCGCTGGCCGCGCCGGTGATCATCACCACTTTATCCTGAAACATCTTATCCACGTTTTGCGGCCTCCAGCCCTGCCATGGCGAACATCGGCACGAAGCTTCCAAGCTTGGCGGCGCGTTCTGGATCAGAGGCGTTGCCGTCCAGCGCGCGCTTTTTCACGCCTTGGATGATCGCGCCCATGCGGAAGAAACAAAACGCCAGGTAGAAGCCGAATTTCTCAATCCCCGGCAGGCCCATGCGGGCGCAATACTGGGCGATGAAGTCTTCATCGCTGGGCAGACCAAGGGCTGCGCGGTCCACACCGGCGAGCCCGCGACCCTCATGGCCCGGCGGCATCTGCCACTGCATGATCACCGCCGCCAGATCGGCGTAAGGATGGCCAATGGTGGAGAGTTCCCAATCCAGCACCGCCACCACTTCGGGGCGGTCGTTGGCAAAGAGCATATTGTCGATCCGGTAGTCGCCATGCACCAGCGTGCGTTTGCCGTCATCGGCTGGAATATGGGTCGCAAGCCAGTCGATCAGCTCATCCATCTGCGGCAGGGTTTCCGTTTCGGAGGCGCGGTATTGCTTGGTCCAGCGCCCCACCTGACGCTCAAAGTAATTGCCTTCCGGCCCATAGTCCGACAGGCCAACCGCGTTGATGTCCACCGAGTGGATCGCCGCCAGCACGCGGCCCATTTCATCCACCACCGCAGCCCGGTCTTCTATGGAAAGATCGAGAAGGCGCGGATCATCAAAATTGCGCCCCTCCACATAGTCCATCACATAGAAGGCTGAGCCGATCACATCATCGTCTTCGCAAAGCAGATGCATTTTGGCGACAGGCACGTCGGTGCCTGCGAGTGCCTTTTGCACGCGGAATTCGCGGTCCACCGCATGGGCGGATTTCAACAGCACCCCGGGGGGTTTGCGGCGCAGCACATATTGACCTGAAGGCGCATCCAGCCGGAAGGTCGGATTGGACTGGCCGATGTTGAATTTGGTGGCCTCAATAGGCCCCGCAAAGCCATCCAGATTGTCAGACAGCCAGCGCGCAACGGCGGCGGTGTCCAGTTGGGTTGCGTCCATAGTTTCCTCCCTTTGCATCAGACACGGCGCGGTGCCCGATCTCGAAACGCGCGGCCGCGCTTCAGAATGGCCGGGGTGCGCAGCAAACCGGTCGCGCCCGCCCCCCTGTTCTCTCTCAGCTATAGGTCAGCATCTCTTTCTCGTTGCTCCCGTCAATATGCGGGGTTTCGTTAAATCCGTTGAGCCATTCCTGCCCTTTGGCCATGACAATACGCGCCACGGCGCAGTTTTTGACCTGCAGTTGCAGCAGGATCATCTGTTCGGCAGGGGCATCGAGCACATCGGCCACCGTGCGCCCGATGGCACCGCCGGAGCTGACGGCCAGCGGGGTCTTGGCCCCGGAGGCGGCCACAATGGCGCGGGCCTCGCGCACGCGGTTCGTGAAAGCGGCAAAACTTTCGGGCGGGTTTGCGATTTCGTCGCGCTGCCACTCCAGCACCGTGTCGCGCAGGATGCGGAAGTGGGTTTTGCGGTCGGTGTGCAGATCTGCAGGCTTGTCGGCGCGCCCGGCAAAGCGCGCCTCCAGAAGCCCTGCGAAATCAAATTCGTTCCAGCCCGGCACAACAATCGGGGTCAGCCCCGTGCCCAGCGCGCTTTCGATGCCTTCCCAGGTCTGGCGGTGGCGCTTCTGCCCGCCGATGAACACCGCATCCGGCGCCACCCCCTGACGTTTGAGCGCCGCGCCAAGGGCGGCAGACTGGCGGTGGCCCAGCTCTGAGAGATTGTCGTAATCCGCCGCGCCAAAGCTGGCCTGGGCGTGACGGATCAGGTGGAACATCTGGCTCATGCCATGCGGTCCTGCAGACGCTGGTAGGCGGTTTTATATTCGCACTCCAACCGGTCCACGAGACTGGCCACAGTGCCGACCTCCTTGACCGCGCCAATGCCCTGACCGGAGCCCCAGATGGTTTTCCACGCCTTGGGTTTGTCGCGGTCGGTGCCAAAATCCATGGTGGAGACATCGCCCACCGGCAGGCGATCCGGATCCATGCCCGCCGCCTCAACGGAGCCTTTGAGGTAGTTGCCCCAGACGCCGGTGAAGAGCGAGGAATAGACAATGTCATCCGCGCCGCTCTCGACAATCATGTCTTTATAGCCCTGCTCGGCATTGGCCTCCTTGGTGGCGATGAACGGCGAGCCGATATAGCCAAGGTCTGCGCCCATGGCCTGTGCGGCCAGCAGCGAGGAGCCGGTGGCAATGGCACCGGAAAGCAGCACTGGGCCGTCAAACCACTCGCGGATTTCGCTGATCAGCGCGAGCGGGGATTGGGAGCCCGCATGGCCACCCGCACCGGCGGCCACCGCGATGAGGCCGTCAGCCCCTTTCTCGATCGCCTTTTTGGCAAATTTGTTGTTGATGATGTCATGCAGCGCGATGCCGCCGCAATCATGGGCGGCGTCATTGACCTCTTTACGCGCGCCCAGCGAGGTGATCCAGACCGGCACCTCATGTTTGTGGCAAAGCGCAATGTCGCGCTCCAGACGTTCGTTGGAGCGATGCACGATCTGGTTGACCGCAAAAGGCGCGGCCGGTTGATCGGGATTTTCCTGATTGTGACGGTCCAGCTCTTCGCGGATCTGCGTGAGCCAGGTGTCCAGAAGGGGATGGTCTCCTGCCGCCTCACGGGCGTTGAGTGCGGGGAAACTGCCTATGATGCCTGCCTTACACTGGGCAATGACCAGTGCGGGTACGGAAATGATGAAAAGCGGAGAGGCCACTGCGGGGATACGCAGGCCCTGAAGCGCTTTGGGAAGGTGGCGGTCACCAGACATAAAAAACTCCTGTTTTCTCAGCGCCTTGCCAATCTCTGCGGACACCGGAGCACGACGCGAGGCAAAGCAGCCTATGCGGGCTGCGTGCCACTCCCTCTCCTCCGGATGCCGCGCAAAACCGCACGACGCCTTGGTGACAGGATAAAGCCGCGTGCGGGCGGCTCAAACAAGAGGATGGCAAAGTAACATGACGTCACAATGGGCTTGCCTTCGCGGAAGGCAGGGATGCGCGGCCATGTCCGGAAGCCTCCGGCGGGGATATTTGGGGAATGAGAAGCCGGGGCTTAACGCAGAAACTGCAGGATGTGGCGGGCCACCTCGGCGGGCTTTTGATGCAAAAGCCAGTGATCGGCACCCGGCAGGGTGATGCGGGTGAGATCGTCGCAGAGATCCTCAAGGCCTGCATGGCACTCCGGCAGGAGCGCGGTGTCCTCTTCCCCCCACAAGAGCAGATGCGGCATGGGCACGCGCAGGGCTTGGGGCGGCAGTTTGGGCAGGGCTTCGGCTGGCAGCGGTGCGCCGGGGTCTGCGACCTGAAGGGTTGAGGCGCGATACCAGTTGACCATGCCGCGCACCTCTTCGGCTGTGCCCCAGGCCGCGCGGTAGGCGGCCAGTTTGCTCTCGTCCATCCAGGACATGTCCATATGTTTGGAAAAGATGCCCATCATGCGGGCGTGATCGTTTTCTGCGAGCCGGTCCTCGGAGCCTTCGGCGCGCAGCCAGTTGATGTATTGGCTGGCCGCAGATTGTGCGCCGCCCGCCGCGAGTGCGCGCTGAAACGGGATCGGATGCACCCCGTTTGCGATGATCAGGCGCTCAAACAGATCGGCATGGCGGAAGGCCAGACCATAGGCGATGGCCGCGCCCCAATCATGGCCGAGCACTGCGGCGGCAGGCCGGTCAGAACAGTAGTGCTTCAGGATGGCAGCGGCATCGGCGACAAGCGCGGCAGGCGCGTAGTGTTTCACCTCTGCCGGTCGCCAGCTTTGGCCGTAGCCGCGCTGATCCGGGGCTACGAGGAAGAAGTGATCCTCCAGATGGGGGATCAGATCGTCAAAGGCGCCGGAATATTCGGGAAAGCCGTGCAGGCACAGGAGCACGGGGGCCTGAGGGTCGCCGGCCACGCGCATGTGATACGCGTGACCGTTGAGTGTTATGAACTGGCTTTGTGCCAAATCACACCATGTCGGGCAGTTTGTAGTCGGCAAACTGCTTGCGCAGGGTGAGCTTGGAGACTTTGCCGGTGGCGGTCATCGGCAGCTCGTCCACAAAGACCACATCATCAGGCAGCTGCCATTTGGCGAAGTGCTCCTCTAACAGGGCCATCAGTTCGCTGATCTCGGGCTTGCCTTCGGCAGAGGGCACCACAACCATCAGCGGGCGTTCGTCCCATTTGGGGTGGGCCACGGCGATCACCGCGCAGTTGGCCACATTCGGATGCGCCATCACGGTGTTTTCCAGATCGAGCGAGCTGATCCATTCGCCGCCGGATTTGATCAGGTCTTTGGCGCGGTCGGTGATGGTGAGGTAGCCGTGGCCGTCAATCGTGGCCACATCGCCGGTGCCAAACCAGCCATCCGCATCAAAGGCGCCTGCGTTGGCCTCTTCGTTTTCAAAGTAGCCTGCAGTGATGTTGTTGCCGCGCACAAACAGCTCGCCTGCGGCTTCGCCGTCATGGGGCAGACGCTTGCCGTCTTCGTCCACGATTTTCAGATCCACGCCAAAGATGCGACGGCCCTGTTTGGATTTGATCGCCACACGCTCTTCGAGGATGTGGTCTTCCAGATGCACAGGCAGGTTGCCCATGGTGCCGACCGGGCTCATCTCGGTCATGCCCCAGGCGTGGCAGACGTTGACGTTGTTTTCCTCAAAATAGGTGATCATGCTGGCCGGGGCGGCCGAGCCGCCGATCACCAGATCTTCGAGACCTTTGGGCATGCGGCCCTGTTTCTCCATCTCGCCCTGAAGGCCGAGCCAGACGGTGGGCACGCCCCATGCGGAGTAGACGTTTTCGCCTTCCATCAGCTTAAACAGGCTTTCCCCGTCAAGCGCGCCGCCCGGGAAAACCAGCGAGGCGCCGGTGAGCAGCGCGATATAGGGCAGGCCCCAGGCGTTGACGTGGAAGAGCGGCACAACCGGCAGGATGCGGCGGCCCGGCTGGCAGACCTTGGGCAGCGACAGGCCCACAGTCATAGCATGCAGCACCGTGGAGCGGTGGGTGTACAGCGTGCCTTTTGGGTTGCCAGTGGTGCCGGAGGTGTAGCAGAGACCTGCGGCGGTATCTTCCGGCAGCTCTGGCCAGTCAAATTCCTCAGATTCCGCCTCAAGCAGCTCTTCATAGCAGAGGAAATCGCCCTCTGGCATATGGGCGCGATCGGTCATGACCACCACTTTGAGGCCTTCTGGCCATTGCGCGCGCAGGGCGTTGACCAGCGGCACAAAGGTGGTGTCCACAAACAGCATCGTGTCCTTGGCGTGGTTCACGATGTAGGTCATCTGTTCGGCTGACAGGCGCGGGTTGATGGTGTGGCAGACACCGCCAGCACCGGAGATCGCGTAGTAGAGCTCAAGGTGGCGGTAGCCGTTCCACGCCAGCGTCGCGATGCGGTCACCGACCTTCAGGCCCTGTGTTGTGAGCGCATTGGCAAGACGCGCCACGCGCGGGGCCATCTCGGCATATGTCTGGCGGTGGATATCCCCCTCGGTGCGCACAGAGACGACTTCTCCGGTTGGGTGGATTTCGGCTGCAAATTTGAGAATATCCGCGATGTTGAGCGGACGCATCATCATAGACCCTAGCATTTAGGCCTCCCTGCCTGTGAATGTATTGTCGCGCGTGACCATACGCGCAAGGCCAAGGTATAGGAAAGGGCGGTTGAAATATGCCGCTACGTCGCTCAACCTAAGCTGTTGCACTTGTTAAGTTTATTTCTGTGCAGATCCGCACAATGAGCGCGCGGCGCTGGCGATTTTCAGGGCAGGCCAGCTGCCCTACCTTGGGGAGGAAAGGAGAGACATCATGTCGATCAGACCTGTTTTGGAAACGCGCAAAGCCATTCCTGCCCGGGAAGGGGCTGGCGTGCATCTGCATCGCGCCTTTGGGTTTCAGGATCCTGAGGAGCTTGATCCCTTCCTGATGATGGATCACTTCCGCAACGATGATCCCCGGCTCTATGAGGCGGGCTTTCCGTGGCATCCGCATCGCGGCATCGAGACCATCACCTATGTGATTGATGGCGCTGTGGAGCATCAGGACAGCCTTGGCAACACCGGCAATCTGGGCTCGGGGGATGTGCAGTGGATGACGGCAGGGCGCGGGATTTTGCATCAGGAGATGCCCACCCCCGGTGCCAATGGGGTGAACCACGGCTTTCAGCTCTGGGCGAATCTGCCCCGCGACCTAAAAATGACCGATCCGCGCTATCAGGATGTGACCGCCAAAGAAATCCCCGAGATCTTTGAGGATGACGGCACCAAGGTGCGCGTGATCATCGGCAGCTTCTGGGGGCAGACCGGCCCGGTGGATGGCATTGCCGCTGATCCGATGTTTCTGGATGTGACCGTGCCTGCGGGGGTGAAAAAGACCTTCCCGATCGACACACGGCGGCGCGCGTTTGCCTATGTATTTGAAGGGGATGCGGCCTTTGCCGATGCCAGCCAGCCCACCGGCATTCTGCTCGAGAAAGAAGTGGCCGGAGAAGAGGTCAATATCCGCGATATGAGCGGCGACCGCACTTTGGTGCGCTTTGGCAATGGCGATGAGGTCACGGTGCAGGCTGGAGAACAGGGTGTGCGCTTTTTGTTGATCTCAGGTCAGCCCATTCAGGAGCCAGTGGCCTGGCATGGGCCGATTGTGATGAACACGCAGGCAGAGCTGCAGCAGGCCTTTGCCGAGCTGCGCAACGGCACATTCATCAAACCGGCGCATTGATCATGGCTTTAGAAAAGTGGACGGAGGGGGAGACCCCTCCGTCTATGAGGGGCGCTGCCCCTGGCACATCAAGCGGTGTAAGGGCTCCGCCCGTTCGCCGCTGAATGTGTCCGCTGGACACATTCCGAGACGCGGCTCACCCCCGGGATATTTTTTGAATGAGAAGCGCTTAGGGGGGAAACAGAGCCGTTAGGCAGAGACGCCCACGGCCTGGCGCACCATATCCCAGTAGATCTGCTCCACCTCGGACAGCGACAGGCGGCCGCCTTCGCGGAACCATGTGTTCACGCCGGTCAGCATGGCAATTACGGCCATGGCGGTGATTTTGGGGTCCGCGACAGTGAAATCGCCGCTTTCCACACCGGCGCGCAGGATCGCTTCGAGCTGGTCTTCATAAGCGCGGCGCAGGGCTTCGACTTCGGAGAAATTTTCCGGGCTGAGATTGCGCAGCTCCATATAGGCGATGAACACCTCATCAGGGCGCTCTGAGTGAAAGCGCAGGTGCAAACGGGTGAAGGTCTCCAGTGCCGCCACCGGAGAGGCCGGGGCCTCAAGCGAGGCGCGGGTGGCCAGAAGCTCATCCATATGGGTTTTCATCAGATCAAACAGCAGCGACTGCTTGTCCGGCGTGTAGTTATAAAGCGCCCCCGCCTGTACGCCGACCTCACGCGCGATTTGGCGCATGGAAACAGCGGCATAGCCGTGCTGGGCAAAGAGCGAGAGCGCGGCGGCGCGCACGCGCGGGCCGGTGATGCCGGAATGTGAGCCTTGAGTTCGTGCCATAGGCGCAATTTAACTGAACGTACGTTCCTTTAAAACCCCGCATAAGCAGGGCTGGCGCGTGCAAGTTGGCTTGTGTCGCCAGCCCCGACTGGGCCATAAGAAAGCCGGGCAACAAAAGGGCCATTCGCGTGACACGACAGACCAAAGCAAGCCTCTTGATGATCTTATGCACGGGCGTGCTGGCCAGCTGTGGCGATGTGCCGGGACTGGATGCCGCTGTTTCCAAAGAAGTGGAGGCCGCGCCCTACCCTGAGCTTCTGCCTGCGCGCGCCCTGCCTGCCGCGCCGGAGCAGCGCCTAACGGAGAGCAGCGAGGAAGAGCTTGCCGCCCGTGGCGCCCGTCTCAGCCGCCGCGCGCGTGAGCTGCAGTAAGCCCTGCCCGATGCAGACGCGTTGCACCCCCCTGCAAGAGCCGCTACACGGCAAAGCAACACAGCAGACCATACCAACACATATTCGAGGTAGTGCTTCATGACCGATGCGCAGATGAGCAACCCCAACACAACACCGCTCCGTCTTGGGATTGCCGGCTTGGGCACCGTGGGCGTGGGTGTGGTGAAGATCGTGCGCCAGAAGGCCAACCTGCTGGCGGCCCGCACCGGGCGTCCGGTGGTGATCACCGCCGTGAGCGCGCGCTCCAAGGACAAGGACCGCGGCGTGTCGCTGGCGAATTACGCCTGGGAAGAGGATCCGGTGGCCCTGGCCAAGCGCGACGATGTGGATGTGTTTGTCGAGCTGATGGGCGGCGAAGACGGCCCCGCGAAAGACGCAATCGAGGCTGCATTGGCGCTTGGCAAAGATGTTGTCACCGCCAACAAGGCGCTGCTGGCCCATCACGGTCAGGCACTGGCCGAGACCGCAGAGGCCAAAGGCGCGGTGATCCGCTTTGAAGCGGCTGTGGCAGGCGGCATTCCGGTGATCAAATCCCTCACCGAGGGGTTGGCGGGCAATGAGATCACGCGCATCATGGGCGTGATGAACGGCACCTGTAACTACATCCTCACCCGGATGCAGGACGCGGGCCTGCCTTATGAAGAGGTTTTTGCCGAGGCCGATGCGCTTGGCTATCTGGAAGCGGACCCAAATCTGGACGTGGGCGGGATTGACGCAGGCCATAAGCTGTCGCTGCTCTCCTCCATCGCCTTTGGCACCAAGGTGGATTTCGCAGGTGTGGAGCTGGAAGGCATTCAGCGCATCTCCATTGAAGACATTCATCAGGCCGCAGAGCTTGGCTTCAAGATCAAGCTGCTGGGTGTGACCCAGATGACCGGCCGGGGGCTCGAGCAGCGCATGTCACCCTGCCTTGTGCCCGCAGACAGCCCGCTGGGCCAGCTCAAGGGTGGCACCAATATGGTGGTGATCGAAGGCGACGCGGTGGAGCAGGTTGTGCTGCGCGGCCCCGGCGCCGGTGAAGGCCCGACCGCCAGCGCGGTGATGGGCGATGTCTGTGACATTGCGCGCGGCTTCCGCCTCTCCACCTTCGGCATGCCCGCCGAGCAGCTGACCGCAGCCAAGGCGGCGCGCTCCAACTCTCCGGCGCCCTACTACCTGCGCCTGACGCTGGAAGACCGCCCGGGTGCCATGGCCAAGATCGCCACCGCGCTTGGCGACAACGGGATCAGCATCGACCGCATGCGACAGACCCGCCACAATGATGAGCTCGCCCCTGTGCTGATCGTGACCCACAAAACCCAGCGCGCCGCTCTGGATGAAGCCATTGCCGCCATGCAGAGCACCGGCGTGGTCGCAAGCGCCCCTGTGGCGTTGCGCATAGAGCAGGTTTGAGATTTCAATGGCGCGCCCCTCTTGTGAGCGCGCCGCCGCTGCGATAACCGATATTTAAGCAAGCACATAAGGATCACCCCATGTCCCAAAAGCCGGAATTTCACGACCGTATGCTGTCGCTCGGTTTGGCCCGTGTGGCCGAACAGGCAGCGATTGCCTCCGCAGCGCTGATTGGCAACGGCGATGAGAAAGCCGCAGACCAAGCCGCTGTGAACGCCATGCGCGAGCAGCTCAACCTTCTGGACATCGCCGGTGTTGTGGTGATTGGTGAAGGTGAGCGCGACGAGGCGCCCATGCTTTTCATCGGCGAAGAAGTGGGCACTGGCAACGGCCCCGGCGTTGACATTGCGCTGGACCCGCTGGAAGGCACTACGCTGACCGCCAAAGACATGCCAAACGCGCTGACCGTGATCGCCATGGGTCCACGCGGCTCCATGCTGCACGCGCCGGACACCTATATGGACAAGCTGGCCATCGGCCCGGGCTACGCGGAAAACGTCGTCTCGCTGGAAATGAGCCCGAAAGAGCGTGTGGAAGCGCTGGCGAAAGCCAAAGGCTGTGACACCTCTGACATCACCGTCTGCATTCTGGAGCGTCCGCGCCACGAAGACATGATCGCCGAAGTGCGCGCCACCGGCGCCTCCATCCGCCTGATCACCGATGGTGACGTGGCCGGTGTGATGCACTGCGCCGAAGCCGAAGAAACCGGCATCGACATGTATATGGGCCGCGGCGGCGCACCTGAGGGTGTGCTTGCAGCAGCGGCGCTAAAATGCATGGGCGGTCAGATGTGGGGCCGTCTGGTGTTCCGCAACGATGACGAGCGCGCCCGTGCTGCCAAGACCGGCATCACCGATCTGGACCGCATCTACTCCCGCGACGAGATGGTCACACAGGATGTGATCTTTGCCGCAACCGGCGTGACCGGCGGCTCTTTGCTGCCGCGCATCAAGCGCACCCCGGGCTGGATCGAAACCGAGACACTGCTGATGCGCTCCAAGTCCGGTTCCGTGCGTCGCATGACCTACCGCGCGCCCATCGATCAGACCTCTTGATCGCGGCACGCTGCACTGATTGACTGGGCCAAAGCGCCCCTTACGGCCCGCCTCTTTGGCGGGCCTTTTGATAAGATGAAAGCCCTGCCCATGACCGACTTCCTTGGTGTATCCGAAAGCCTGACCGGACGACGCTGGCTGGGGCCGGATGTGGAGGCCACCCGCGCCGCCGAGCTTTTGGCGCAGGAGACCACCCTGCCCCCTGCACTCTGTGCGGTGCTGGCGCGGCGCGGGGTGACAGCGGCGGAGGCGGAGAGCTTTCTGGAGCCACGGCTGGCCGAGCTGCTGCCCGATCCCCGTACCGTCAAAGACATGCAGACCGCCGCCGCCCGTTTCCTGCAGGCAGTGCGCAAACGTGAGCGCATCGCGGTGTTTGCCGATTATGACGTGGACGGCGGCACCTCTGCGGCGCTCTTGATCACATGGCTGCGCCATATGGGGCTGAAGGCCACGCTTTATGTGCCCGACCGCATTGATGAGGGCTATGGCCCCAATGAGGCCGCCATGGCGCAGCTGGCCGCCAACCATGACCTGATCATCTGTGTGGATTGCGGCACCCTCAGCCACGGGCCTATTGCGGCGGCAAAGGCGGCAGATGTGATTGTGCTCGACCACCACCTGGGCGGCGAAACCCTGCCCGATTGTGTGGCGGTGGTGAATCCCAACCGACAGGATGAAAGCGGCGATCTGGCCCATCTTTGCGCGGCGGCGGTGGTGTTTCTGATGCTGGTGGAGGCCAACCGCCAGATGCGCGAATCCGATGGCACGCGCGGGCCGGATCTGATGGCGATGCTCGATCTGGTGGCGCTTGGCACTGTGGCGGATGTGGCCCCGCTGGTGGGGGTGAACCGCGCGCTGGTGCGTCAGGGCCTCAAGGTCATGGCGCGGCGGGACCGCACCGGGATTGTGGCGCTCTCTGATGTGAGCCGCATGGACAGCGCGCCCAACAGCTATCACCTCGGCTTTCTGCTGGGGCCACGTGTGAACGCAGGTGGACGCATCGGGCAGGCAGACCTCGGCGCGCGCCTGCTCTCCACGGACAACGAACAGGAAGCTAAGGCGCTCGCGGAGCGACTGGATGAGCTCAACACCGAGCGGCGCGACATTGAGGCCGCTGTGCGCGCGGCGGCCATGGCACAGGCCGAAGAGCGTGGGCTGGATGCGCCGCTGGTCTGGGCCGCTGGCGAAGGCTGGCACCCCGGTGTGGTCGGCATTGTCGCCTCCCGCCTGAAAGAGGCCACCAACCGCCCCGCCATTGTGATCGGCCTTGACGGGGACGAGGGCAAAGGCTCCGGCCGCTCGGTGTCTGGCGTGGATCTGGGGGCCTCCATTCAAAAACTCGCGGCAGAAGAGCTGCTGATCAAAGGCGGCGGGCATAAGATGGCTGCGGGCCTGACCGTGGCCCGTGACCAGCTGGAGCCTGCCATGGCGCGGCTCACCGAGCTGATGGCCAAACAGGGCGCAGGCGACATGGGACCGGCGGATCTGAAACTCGACAGCCTGCTGATGCCCACCGCGGCCACGGTTGAGCTGATCACCGACATCGAAAAGGCTGGCCCCTTTGGGGCGGGCGCCCCTGCCCCGCGCTTTGCCTTCCCGGATGTGGAGATTCGCTTCACCAAACGGGTGGGTGAAAGCCACCTCAAGCTCACCTTTGGCGATGGATTCGGCGCGCGCATCGATGCGATTGCCTTTGGTGCCTATGACACCGCGCTGGGGGCGGCCTTGGAATCACATGGCGGTGCGCGATTCCATCTGGCGGGCCGTCTGGAGATCAACACATGGGGCGGCCGCCAATCTGTGCAGCTGCGTCTGGAGGATGCGGCCAAAGCCGCCTGAGCCGCACCAAAGCCTTCTCATTCCCCCAATATCCTGGGGGAATCGCGGCTCTGACGCGATGGGGGCAAAGCCCCCGCATCACGCCCCAAACCCGCCAAAACAGCTTTCTGAAAAAAATCGTCACAAAGGCTCAAATTTCCGCTTGCGCCCACCCGCGCCATTCACTAGATACGCCTCACGCTTCGGCACGGCCCGTTCGTCTATCGGTTAGGACGCCAGGTTTTCAACCTGGAAAGAGGGGTTCGATTCCCCTACGGGCTGCCAGTCGAAGCGAGATTTTTGAGAAGTCCTCTTCCTGAAAATCGCCACAGTGGCCCGTTCGTCTATCGGTTAGGACGCCAGGTTTTCAACCTGGAAAGAGGGGTTCGATTCCCCTACGGGCTGCCACTTCCTTCCGGAAATTAGATAAATCTCACACCGCAAGCCGCTTTGCCTGTGCGCCTTTCTGCGCACCCAGCGCACGCTTAAGATGTGAACTATTCATCCCCACATCTTTCGAGCGCAGACTCTTCGTTAACCAATCCCCGCTAAATCTGGGTCTCAACGAAGGTCTTTTAACGGAATCGGATTCGCCGCTGCCATGGCTCGTCTCCGAAAACCACATGTGGGGGTAAAATGAGTAAGACACATCTGTCAGTTTGGGTGCTTCCCAGAAGCGCACGCCCGGCCACGTCGCGGTCCCAGCGTATCAAGGCGCGTTCCGGAGCCTTCATCCTCGCCTCCTGCAAAGATGCGGACCTCGCGCTGATTCCGCCGCCATCCGGCAATCTGAACCGCCGTATCTGGCCGCATACGTCGCCCAACGGCCCAACCCTGAAGATCCGCGCCTGACAGCGCCCTAGAGGGCCTCAGCTACTCTCTCGACGACCCGTAGCGCGCTTCTGCGCGCGCTCTAGATCTTCGCCAAACAAATCTGCAACAACTGATATGGGTCACATAGACCGGCCCCCGATCCTGGGTGGGGGTGAAGCCCCCTCCCTTGGGGAGGGTCGGGGGCTGGTCGGCTTCGCCTCCTGCGCACTGGTGTAGACCAAGCGCTTCAGCCGCCCCTACACCTCAGCACGCTTCTGTGCGCCTCTAAGGCAGCGCGGGCGGCACATCCACCGCTGGGGCGCTTGGTTTGATGTCCAAAAGCGGTGTGCCGTCAAAACAGTCGATGGCATCAATGCCGATTCTGCCCGCCGCGAGATCCAGTGAAGTGATCCGCACCGCCGCCAGCGAAATCGGATTGGGCCGGTTGGGAGAACGCAGCGCAAATGTGCCCTGTGCCTCCGGTTTGTGACGCGGCCGCTGGGTGATCAGATCGCGCCGCGCCTGATGCATCCAGTAAAACAGCAAAATCCCATCCCCCACAGACAGCCCGGTCAGACCTTCCGCGAATCCCGGCTCCAGCGTGATTGACGCCCCCTGCCCGCTTTCCCGGGCGCGGGTGACATTCTTGGGGCAATCGCCGCGCTGCCACGGGGTGTGGATGCGCCCAATGAAGCGCAGCTCGGCATCCACACGGTCCAGCGGATCAAATCCCAGCTGGCTTTCACCGTCACGCAATTCAGGCAGGGTGTCAGGCAAGGTTTCAGACATGGTGCTCTCCTTGGATCTTAGCGCTCATCCTGCCCAAGAGCTTGCGGAGGCGCCGTAAAAAAGCGCCGCTCGATGGCGGCGCTTTCAAGGTGTGTTTCTGACGCTTAGACGATCTCGCCTTCAAGCCCTTCGGTGGAGAGCCCCTCAAGCCTTGGCATGAGGCTCAGAAGTTCCTGCGTGTAGGCCTGCTGCGGGCTGGCAAAGAGGGTTTCGGTATCGGCCACCTCCACCATCTGCCCCTGACGCATCACGCCCACACGGTCACACATCTGGCGCACAACCGGCAGGTCGTGGCTGATGAAGAGCATGGTCAGGCCCAGATGCTCCTGAAGATCCTTGAGGATGTTCAGGATCTGCGCCTGAATGGACACATCGAGCGCCGAGGTCGGCTCGTCACAGATCAGGAAGCGCGGCTGGGTGGCCAGCGCACGGGCAATCGAGATCCGCTGGCGTTGACCGCCGGAGAACTCATGCGGGTATTTGCGCCCCGCCTCAGAGCCAAGCCCCACGCGCTCCAGGAGCTCATCCACGCGGTGCTGAATGGCATCGCCTTCCAGCAGCTTGTGGTGGCGCACCGGTTCCGCAATGATCTCATCCACCCGCATGCGCGGGTTGAGGCTTGAGAAGGGATCCTGAAAGATCATCTGGATCTGACGGCGATAGCTTTCCAGATCCTTGGCGGTCTTGAGGCTGGTGACCTCCTGATCGTCAAAGAAGATCTTGCCGCCATTGGTCTGATACAGCGTGGCAATCATCCGCGCGACGGTGGATTTGCCCGAGCCGCTTTCGCCCACGATGCCAAAGACCTCGCCTTCGCGGATGTCAAAGCTGACCTTGTCCACGGCGGTGAAGTATTTGCGACGAGAGGGAATGATCGACCCGCTTTGCAGGAAGGATTTGGTGAGCCCTTCCACCTTCAGCAATGTGCCGGATTTGGTCGGCTCCGGGCGCTTCCAGTTGCGCGCCAGATCTTCGATCTCAAAGGTGATCTGACGGCCCCCGTAAGAGAGCTGCGGGAAGCGATGCACCTTCAGCGTGGGACGTGGCACGGCCGCGATGAGCGATTTGGTATACTCATGCTGGGGCGCGCCCAGCACCTGCTCGGTGGTGCCGCTTTCCACAACCTCGCCCTGATACATCACGGTCACCTTGTCGGTGGTGTCCGCGATCACACCCATGTCGTGGGTGATCAGGATCACGCCGGTCTGACGCTCCCGCGCGAGTTCCTTGATCAGCTCAAGGATCTGCGCCTGAATGGAAACGTCGAGCGCCGTGGTGGGCTCATCCGCGATGATCACATCCGGCTCTGAACACAGTGCAAGCGCAATCACCACCCGCTGGCGCATACCGCCGGAGAACTGGTGCGGATATTGATTGATGCGCTCGTTCGGGCTGGGAATGCCCACCCGATCCAGAAGCTCAATCGCGCGCGCCTTACTGTCGGCGTCGGAAAGCTTGAGGTGGAACTGGATGGTTTCCACCAATTGCTGGCCAACGGTCAGAAGCGGGTTCAGCGAGGTCAGCGGATCCTGGAAGATCATGGAGATCTTGGCCCCGCGCAGGGCGCGCATGCCTTCGGCATCCCGCCCGCTGATCGCTTCCCCTTTGAAGCTGACCGTGCCGCCCGCGATATGACCGGGACGTTCCAGCAGGCCCATCACAGCCGCACCGATGGTGGATTTACCGGCACCGGATTCGCCCACAAGACCGTGGATTTCACCGGGCTCCACCGCGAGATTGGCTTTGTTCACCGCCACAAAGAGCTTGCGACGGGTCGGGAAGTGGACCGAGAGGCCCTCGATATCAAGAAGTGTATCGCTCATCACTGCAGCCTCGGGTTCAATGCATCACGCAGCCAGTCGCCCAGCAGGTTCACAGACAGCGCCAGCGCCAGAAGCGTGGCGGAGGGGAAGAGGATGATCCACCATTCGCCGGAGAACAGGAACTGTTGCCCGATGCGGATCAGCGTACCCAGCGACGGTTGAGTTGGCGGCGCGCCCACACCCAGGAAGGACAGCGTCGCCTCTGCGATGATGGCCAGCGCCAGAGAGATGGTTGCGATCACCAGCACAGGCGACAGCACATTTGGCAGGATGTGACGCAGCATGATGATGCCACGGCCCCGGCCAATCATACGTGCGGCCTGCACATACTCTTTGTCCTTCTCCACCAATGTTGCGCCGCGCACAACGCGGGCAAACTGCACCCAGTCGGACAGACCAATCGCGAGGATCAGCACCCAGATCGCCATCGTGTCCTGATGCTCAATCGGGGTGATGCCTTTGGCGATGCCAAAGATCAGCATGGCCACCAGAATGGCGGGGAAAGTGAGCTGCACGTCAGCGGCGCGCATGATGATGGTTTCCACCCAGCCGCCGACATAGCCCGCGATCAGGCCCAGCGTGATGCCCAGCACCATGGCAAACAGCACAGCAGAGAAGCCCACAAACAGCGAAATCCGCATGCCGTAGAGGATGGTGGAGAACACATCGCGCCCCTGATCATCGGTGCCCAGCCAGAAGGTGTCACCGGTGAAATCATTGGGCGCCATCGGCGCGGTGAAGCCGTTCATCAGATCCAGCGAGGCCGGATCAAACGGGTCATAAGGCGCAATCAGCGGGGCGAAGATGGCGCTCAGCACCAAGAGCATCACCACAAGGAAAGACACCACAGCCACTGGCGAGCGGCGGAAGTTGTAAGCGAAGTCGCTGTCCCAGGCTTTCGCCAGTCGGGACTGCGGCGCGGTTGAGGTTTGGTCAGACATCAGTGCGCCCCCTTACCATCCGTGCGCAGGCGCGGATCAATTGCAAAATAAAGAAGGTCAACGATCAGGTTGATGGCCACAAACATCACCGAGATCAGCATGAGGTAAGCCGCCATCACCGGGATGTCGACAAACTGGATCGCGTTGATGAACAGCAGGCCAACACCGGGCCACTGGAAGACCGTTTCGGTGATGATCGCAAAGGCGATGATCGAGCCAAGCTGCAGGCCTGTGACGGTGATCACCGGCACCAGCGTGTTTTTCAGCGCATGGCGGAAGTTCACCGTGCGGGCCTTCAGGCCACGGGCACGGGCAAAGCGCACGTAATCCTGACGCAGCACCTCAAGCATCTCAGAGCGCACCAGACGCATGATCAGCGTCATCTGGTAAAGCCCCAGCGTGATCGCGGGCAGAATGATGGCTTTCAGGCCTGTTGCAGTCAAAAGGCCGGTGCTCCACCACCCTATTTTCACAACATCCCCACGCCCGAAGGACGGCAGCCAGCCGAGCTCCACCGAGAAGAGATAGATCAGCAGAATACCGATCAGGAAGGTGGGCAGCGAAACCCCGATCAGCGAGACCGACATGATCGCATTGGCCATGAACCCGTCGCGCCGGATGGCGGTGAACACGCCCAAACCAATGCCGATGGAGATCGCCAGAAAGCCGCTCACAGCCGCCAGCTCCAGCGTGGCAGGCGCGCGCTCCAGAAGGATCTCCCCCACGGGACGGCCCTGACGATAGCTCACGCCAAAATCGCCCTGCACGGCCCCTTCGAGGAATTTGTAATATTGCACGGGGAATGGCTCATCCAATCCCAGTTCCGCCCGCAGGCGGGAGATGTCGGCGTCCGTGCGTTCCTGACCCAGCATGTTGTCGATGGGATCACCGACAAAACGGAACATGCTGAAAGCAACAAGCCCCACGATCAGAAGCACAAGCGCGGACTGTAACACTCGTTTAATGACATACGTCAGCATCACTGCGTCCCTTTGTTTTTATGGGGGTTCCTTGCGCCCTTCTTCAGATGGGGTCAAGCAAAGCAAATGAGGCGTCGGAGTGTTGCCCGACGCCTCATTTTTCAGCAGTTTTATTGCACGTTTACCCAGCGCAGAATAAAGAAGTTATCCGGCCGTTGGGTCAGCGTGACGTTGTCGCGCGCGCCCCAAACCAGAGGTTGCACATACATCGGCACATAGGCGGTTTCGTCCTGTAGAATCTTGGCTGATTCATCGAGCATCATCTGGCGTTTGCCGTCATCAATCTCCGATTGGATCATCGGCAGAAGCTCATCAATGCGGGCATTGGAGTAGCCGCCGAAATTCCAGCTGCCGAGCTTCTTCTCTGCATTTGGTGTGGAAGCCAGGAAGCGGATCGGGTGCTCTGCATCAAAGGTGCCCGGGGACCAGCCCAAGAGATACATGTCAAAGTTATCGGCGCGCAGCTCGGGCCAGTAGTTCTGCACCGGCATGGCGTCGAGTTGCGCCGTCACACCCACCTTGGCCAGCATGGAGGTCACCGCCTGACAGACCGCCTCATCGTTCAGATAGCGGTTGTTGGGGCATTTCAGGCCAAACTCAAAACCGTCCGCATAGCCGGCTTCTGCAAGCAGCGCCTTGGCGCCGTCCACGTCAAAGGCCGGGCGTTCCGAGTTGGCGCCGGAGAAGCCGCGCATCGCGGGGCTCACGAGCTGGCTGGCAGGTTCGGCATTGCCGCGCATGATGGTTTGCAAGATCGCGTCCACATTCACCGCTTTGGCCACGGCTTCGCGCACGCGCGCATCTTTGAACGGGTTAGGCTTGCCCGCATCCGCACCGTATTTCAGCTCGTCCGCATCCTGCGCAAAGCCCAGCATGATCACGCGGGCTTCGATGCCCTGAATGATCTGCACACCGTCCTGCCCCTGAAGACGCGCGGCGTCTTGGATTGGCACGGGATTGATCATGTCGACCTCGCCAGACAGCAGCGCAGCCACAGCGGTGGCGGCGTTCTGGATCGGGGTGAATTCCGCTTTGGTGATGTTGTGGGTGGCCTCGTCCCACCAGCCGTCATGCGGCGCCAGCTCGGTGCGCAGACCGGGCTCACGCGCGGTGACCTTGAAGGCCCCGGTGCCATTGGCGTTGAGCGTGGCGTAGTTGCCGTTTTCCTTGTCAGGCAGCGCGGCGCTGTTGGCCTCCGCCCAGCCTTTGTCCATGATCATCCAGTTGGCAATGCTGTCCGGGAAGATCGGGTTCGGGGCGCTGGTCAGGATGTCGACGGTGTAGTCATCGACCACTTTGACCTCGGACACCGGCGCAAACCAGCTGCGGGTGTCGGATGCCTCATTGGAGGCGCGCTGATAGGAGAACAGCACATCCTCAGCGTCAAAGCTCGCGCCGTCATGGAAGGTCACCCCTTCGCGCAGATGGAAGCGCCAGCCTGCACCCTCACCGATCGGCTCCCAACTGGTGGCCAGCGCAGGTTGCACGGACATATCCTTGTCGCGCCGCACAAGCCCTTCATAAACGTTGTTCAGAAAACCCAGAACCGGCGCGGAGTTCACCGCATGCGGGTCCATGGTTTGCGGGTCGGTTGTGCCCGCCCATTTAAAAGTCTCGGCCATAGCAGGCGCAGCGCAGACCGCCGCAGCCAGAGCCGCTGAAAAGACGCGTTTCATAATAGTCCCCTGTTTTTCCTCTCGCCTTACACCGGCGAGCCTGTTTGGAAGTCTCACCCCAGAGCGGGGGTGAAAGCAAGAGGGCAGCGAAATTTATGAACTTGTTAAATCGAGAAAAACCCGCAATCCGCACAGGCGCGCAAACAGGAGGCAGCGGGCAAAATCAGGCCGGTCATGCACGCGCCAAAGCAAAAGGGGGCGCCAAATGGCACCCCCTTCCGTGTCAAAAATCAGCAGAACTGATTATTCGACAATTTTGGACACAACACCGGAACCAACGGTGCGGCCGCCTTCACGGATCGCGAAGCGCAGGCCGGCTTCCATTGCGATCGGTGCGATCAGCTCAACGTTGAACTTCAGGTTGTCGCCAGGCATCACCA
>NZ_JAGHRP010000017.1:0-29613 GCF_017743755.1 Shimia sp. R9_3
TGCCCAGTAAGGACCTCAACCTGTCGTAACTTCGTGACAATTTCCTCTGGCTTGGGTCGCTTGTTGCCCATGTGATTCCTCCGTTCTACTAAACATAGTGGAGGACCACTTCACTGGGGGAAGACCAGATTTATGTTCCCAAGCCGCTTCCATGACCGCCCACACATCTCGACCCGCCAGTATGGACGGCTTGTTCGTGATTGGGTCGCGGCGATTGGGTTGGAGCCAAGTGGATATGGCACCCATTCGCTCCGCCGGACAAAGGCAGCGGAGATCTACCGAAAGACCGGCAACCTCCGCGCAGTGCAACTGCTGTTAGGTCACACAAAGGTGGACAGCACAGTGCGCTACCTTGGCGTTGAACTCGAAGATGCTCTGAGCATCGCTGAGCGCATCGATATCTGAGCTAACTTGGCGGACGGTCCTGCCGTTCGCCATTTCAATGCGGGTCTTTGTCCTCTGTGCGGCGTTGGTCGGTGCTGAGCCCAACCCGGCCATCGATTTTTCTCGCTGCGCGCGCACGCAGCACAAGAATTGCTGCAGGTGCCCGGTTCGCCGTGCCGCAGTGCGGCTGCAAACTCGGCCATTTGAACATCGCGCAGCGAGAGTATTAAGGGCAACTCACAGGTCGCGGACAAAGCAGCTTTTTGCCGGTGCGGCTATTGCCGACGCAGAAAGTGCTCGCGGGCGCGTCATGGTTTTCGCTGTGAAGCAGCGTGTGTCGTCAGAGCGATCATTGAAACCCAGTTTGGAGGGCGAAACCCAACCCACCATTTCACCGTATTCGGGGCCGGCAAACGAGGAGCGGACAAAGTTGCCGTAGGCTCAATGATTTGCTGGTGACTGGCCAACCAAGCCACAAAACCAATTTGAAAGAGCCGCACAGCTACTTTTCGCTGGTACGGTCAAATTCAGGCTTGCAGCAAAGACAGTCTTATATGGATTACCGCAAATCTCCTACTGGTTGATTTCGGTTAGTACCGCTTGCGCGGTCACATCATCAATAACCAGCGTACTGATGTGCCCGCCATTCAAAGCGGCGCGCACGGGTTCAACTTTGTCTTTGCCGGTTGCTACACCGATCCGAACAGGAATTTGTCTGGCCTCTTCCAAAGGAAGGCTGACCAAGCGCGAGTTCAGGGCGTTGTCGCACAGCGAACCCTGCGCATCGACCAGATGGCCCAGCAGTTCGGCCCGGACTCCGTCCTTGAACAACTGGGCCCGGTGATCTTCGGAAAGCGGATGGGCGCGGTAGTAGGTGGCTCCTTCCCCGGCAACCGCCCCAAGACCGAGTAGCGAGACATTCGCCGCACGCGCCCGATCCATTACGTAACCCACCGCGCGGACCGAAAGCAGCATGTCGCGTTCCGCAGAAGTATCTGCATGCAGAGGGGCGTGTATCAGGGTTGCAGAACCGCCAAGGCCGTCGGCGATGCGTGTCGCGATGTGGTTTACATCCGTATAGTGCTGGCCCTGTACCCCTCCGGTCATCGGCACCACGACGTTGGCGCTTGTCCCTGAGGGTTTTAGGTGATCGGCAACGGCGCTGAGTGTCTTGCCGCCCGAGATCGCAAGGACATCCTCGGCGCCAAGAATATGCTGCAAATGTTGTGCTGCCGTTTTGCCGACCAGATCCAGCGTGGTGTCGGCGTTTTCGGTGACGGTGTCGACGACCAGACATTCAGTCAGCGGCCAGCGTTCCTTCATCAGGCGTTCCAGATCGAACAGGCGCTGGAACGGACTGTGAATACGGAACTCGACCATTCCCATCTCGCGGCCCTGTTTGATCAAGCGGTTCACCTTGGCGGTCGACAGGTTCAGGCTGCTGGCGATCTCGGCCTGCAGCCAGCCTTCCTGAAAATGCAGGGTCAGAACACGAGCGATCAGGCGTAAAGTGTCGGGATCGGGTCCGGATGCGTTCAACTCTCGCTGTCCTTTCTGCTTACCAAATGGTTCGACGCCGCCGCCAGCAACAGTGCAGTGCCCACGACCAGAGTTTGGAAATAGGCGGGCACCAGTGTCAACATGCCCACAGTCAGAGACATGATGATCAGCGCCCCGAAAAAAGATTTCAGCACACGCCCCTCGCCGCCGCTGAAGGCTGTACCACCCAACAGAACCACAAGTATAGCGGTTAATTCCATCCCGTCACCAGAGAGCGGGTCGCCCAGCGACATGAAACTGGACCGCGCGATCCCCGCCAGCGCGGCGCAGACGCCCATCAGCACATAAAGGATGATCACCGTGCGCGCCGTGTTGATCCCCGAGAGCTTGGCCGCGGTCGGGTTTCCTCCGGTCGCAGCGGCGTATTTGCCCAGCTTCATACGATCCTGAACGATGATCATCGCAATGGTCACCAGAATGGCAACCCAGAAGGCCCAGGGGAGACCGAGCATAACTCCGTCCCGCCCATAGTCGTTGAACCAGCTTGGCATTTTCAGCCCGCCGCCGGACTTGATCGCGGATACTCCGTCCTCGACCAGCAGCAGAGCGATGCCTTTATAAAGGCTCAAGGTGATCAGGGTGGCAATGACAGGTGTGATTTTTAATCGGATCACCAGAAAGCCGTTGATCGCGCCTAGCAGAACACCCACCAAAACCGTCGCCAGAAAGGCGGGCAGGAAGGGCACGCCGTTGATGGCAAGCATGGCATAAACCACCGCGCTCAGGCTCATGGCGCTGCCCACGGACAGGTCGATATAGCCCGAGATCATCAGCAGCGTGAATGCCCCCGCCAATGTCAGGATCGGGGCCGAGACACGCAGGATGTTGATGATATTGCGCTCGCTCAGGAAATTTCCGCGTTCAAACAGCGGGAACTTGTCCAGATTGGCAGTGCTGAGCACCACGACCACAAGGATCAGAACAAGATAGATGTAGTAGTCCTTGAGGAACCGCTTTACGCGGTCTCCGGATGTAGCGGTTTGGGTCAGCTCAGTCATCCTGCATGCCTCCGGGCCAGCGCCCATGTCTGCGCCATAATCGCAATGAACACGGCAATCGCCTTGAGGGTGAACTGCCAATCCGGCGACAGCACCAGCCCGGTAGCGGCCGAGGTCACGGTCGCCAATATGATCGCACCGAAGAACATCCCGATGACCGAGCCGAACCCGCCCGCGATGGCAACTCCGCCAAGCAGCGAGATGACCAGCGCGTCGAACTCCATCAACGTGCCACGGTTTGAAAACCCGGATTTGAACTCCGAGGCGAGCAGAATACCCACCACTCCGGCCATCGCGGCGCTGAACAGGTACAGCTTGACCACATGCCGCGCGTTATCGACCCCCGACAGGCGCGAGGCGACGGGGTTCGCGCCGATCAGATAAGTCAGCCGCCCGAAGACCGTCTTACGTTCGACAAACACCGCCACAAGGATCAGAATCGCCATCAGCACCACCGGCAGCTTGATCGAGGTGCCGAACATGGTCATGTTGCCCAAGCTCCCGAAATCAGACGGCAGGTTGGTGTTGCGCTGCGACCCTTGCGTGACCACCTGAGCAATCCCGCGCGCCAGCATCATCGTGCCCAGGGTGACAATGATTGAAGGCACCCGCAGCGCGACCACAAAGGCGGCGTTGATGGCCCCGATCAGCATCGCCCCGATCAGCGCGCAAACCATCGCCAGCCACGTTGGCATCCCCCAGCCCGAGGACAGCGCATTAGCCCCATCCGCCGCCTGCGCGAACCACACGGCTAACACGCCGGACAAGGCAACGATACCGCCAACCGACAGGTCGAAATTGCCCGAAACCAGCAGGAATGTGACCCCAACCCCAAGCGAGATCACCGCCCAGTTGTTGGTTACCAGATTCACAACGTTCTGAAACTGAAAGAAATTTGGCACCAGAAGGGATGCCAGCAGGAACAACGCCACGGCGGCCCCCGCCACCAGAGACGTGATGAACATCTCATCACTCAGCCTGTTGTCCCGCTCGGCCAGCCTGCGGCCTGCAACTGCCTGATCGGTCATGTGTTCTCACCACCCCCGCCGGTTACAACATTCAGGATCCGAGGGATATCGACCTCGGGCCCGTTATGGATCTCGGCCTCGATGCGACCGTCATACATCAGGAACACCCGGTCACAGAGGCCCAGCACCTCTTCCAGTTCCGATGAAAAGACACAGATCGCGCGGCCATTATTCGCCAGATCACGGATGACTTCATAGATCTCGGACTTTGCGCCCACATCGACACCGCGCGTGGGCTCATCCAACAGCAGCATATCCGCATCCGCGAACAGACATTTCGACAGAACGACCTTCTGCTGGTTCCCGCCCGAGAGTTTCTCGGCGTATTTCTCAATCGAATTGGTCGCGATACCCAGCTTGCCGACATATTCACGGGCGACTTCTTTCTCACGGTCGTCCTGGAAGATGCCGAAACGGGCCAATTTACGGATGTTCATGATCGGAATGTTGCGCCGGATCGTAAGTTCGGTGAATAGACCCTGGGTGCGCCGTTCCTCGGGCACCAAGGCGATCCCCGCCGCGATTGCGTCTTTGGGTGACGCTGCACGCGCCCGGCCCTGAAAATCAATCTGGCCCTCGGCCTTGTCGGCGCCATAGATGGCGCGCGCGACTTCGGTCTTGCCTGCGCCGACCAGACCGTAGAAACCGACAATCTCGCCTTCATTCACATGGAAAGAAACGTATTTCAACAAATGGTTGCTGAGGCCCTTGACCGTCAGCACCGGTTTGTCGGCAATCTCACCACGCGGTTGATAATCATGGGAAATCGCACGGCCAACCATCATCTCGATCAATTCGGGGCGACCATTCACATCCGCCAGAGGTTTGGTGGCGATGTGCTTGCCATCGCGCAGGACGGTGACGTTGTCGCCCAGCTCAAAGATCTCATCCAGCTTGTGCGAGATATAGATGACCGTCACATCCGAATCCCGCAGGCGACGGATCACCCCGAACAGGCGCTCGACCTCGCGCTCCGACAACGCGGCGGTCGGTTCATCCATGATGATGATACTGGCTCCGGAAGAGGCCGCGCGGGCAATTTCGACAATCTGCTTCTGCGCCACGCTCAGCGTCGAGACCTGCACTTTGGGATCAATCGTCGGCTCAATCGCGGCAAGGGTTTTTACCACGCGGTCCTCAAGATCGGACTTGACCAGAAAGCCGAACCGGCTGGCCTCCATCCCCAAGGTCAGGTTTTCCAGCACGGTCAGTTGATCGACCACATGCAGCTCCTGAAACAAGGTGCCTACGCCGCTTTCGCGGGCGTCCTGCGTGTTGCCGGGCGCATAGCTGCGGCCCAGAATGGCCATCGACCCGCTGGTCGGAGCCAGAGCGCCAGTCAGCATTTTGACGATGGTGGATTTTCCTGCGCCATTCTCACCGACAAGGCAATGCACCGTATTGCGCTCAATGTCGAAAGAGACGGTATCCACGGCGCGCACGCCGGGGTAATCCTTGGTCAATTCTCTGACGGACAGCGCCTTTTCCTGTGCTTTTTCGGCAAAAGCTACCTGCACGATCATCCCCTTTGCGCTCGCGCCGTTCCACAAGGCGCAGACTGCGCTGCACCCTGATATCAGCTTATCCAAGTTTGAAAGTTTTGCCACCAACGCCGGGATCTATCAGCAGACCCAGACGTTGGAGAAACGACAGATCAGCAGGTTAGCCGCCGAACTGATCCTTCAGCCACTGCTCGGCCTCTTCTTTCGGCATCGACCAGTAAGAGACGGTGTAAGCCTTGTAAAAGAACTCCTCCGCCGTGTCCGAGGTCCGCTCAACCTTGCCGTCCAGCACATCCATGATCAGGTCGATACGCCCCTGCGCGGTTTCAACCGGCGGCAGACCCATCGAGACCTTGAGGCTGGAGTTCGGATCATAGACCTGTTCGAATTCAACCGAGTCGAAGTCGACGCTTGCGACGATTTCGGTCAGCGGTTTTCCGTTGTCGAACTTTCCGCGACCCAGTTGCGCCAGACCGGCCATGGTGCCAACGGTCAGGTTGGAGGCTTCGGAATAGATCAGGTTCACCTCGGGCCGTTGGGTCAACAGGTCGACGATGATCTGTTTGGCCGCTTCCTGGCCCTTGCTGGAATCCAGCGCGCCCAGGTTTTCCGCATCCGGCTCAACCGACAACACACCTTCGGCAAAGGGCGCGGTCCGGCCCGAGTTCACCTCGGTATGGTTCGGCCAGCCCAGCTGCACCATGACGATGGGCTTGTCGGGATGCGCCTCTTTCCACGCTTTCGCCATCTGTGCGCCCATTTCAAAGGACACAGCGGCCTCATCACTGCGGGCGGTCGGGATGCCCGTATCGGTGATCGGGCTGAAGAACGAGGTCATGACGATGTCATCAGCCAACGCATCCTCGACGCCGGGCGTGGCGGCCTCGGCGTCCCAGATATGCAGCGTGGCCGCATCAAAGCCGCCCGCCAGAACCTGATCGACGTTTTGCGTCATGACAGCGGAATCTGCCTGCCCGTCAAACACCACAACCTCGGCACCGTATTTTTCCTTGGCATAGCGCTCTGCCTCGGTTGCCTGAGACTGGTGAAACACATTCGACAGATCCGACACAAAGAACGCGATCCGCTTGCCATCATCAGCGAATGCGCCAGCCCCACCGACAAATGTCATTGTCGTCGCCAGCAAGCCCGCCTTTATTACATTCCTCCGCTGCATATTCTTCTCTTCCCTATTGTTTTCTCCAGAGTGCGACCGTTCCTGCCCAGTGAGCATCATAGCCGCGATCCCAGTCAGCGCCCCTCCTCAGGAACTGTAACTGAAATATATTGCAGTGAATGTTATTATTCTCGAATCAGGCTTTCGAGTCAACTTTTTTGGCGCGTTTTAAGGCAGGAATTTTGATGAAAACCCCAAAGGCACTATCAATTTAAGTATTTGTTTTTATTTTGCTTTTATATTCGTGAGCCCACATCACGAAACACCCCATTGATCGCTGTACCACGATCTGGAGTGTTGTGTGCAAAACCTCTTTGCGCATTCGAAATTGCGAATCCGCAGCCTCTACAGTTCCGTTAGTTTTTGAACGGAAATCCGCGCTTTTCCCTGGACGCTTTTTTTGAACGTGCTCATATGCGGCATGCGTCCATGATTGATCACGGCCTCTGCATCCGCCCAGATCTCATGGATCAGAAATTCGGCGGGTGCGGCGTCGGAGAGAAAGACGCTGTACCCTTTGTTTCCCGCCTCTTCGCGGCTGGCCGATGCCAGAGCATCGATCGCCGCGTGGACCGTATCCGTCTGACCCTCCTCCGGTACGATCCGTGCGATAATCACGATTTCCGTCATGGATCAGGCCCCCTTCCGGATCATGTCAGCCGCTTTCTCGGCAATCATCACAACGGGTGAGGCGGTGTTGCCCGAGACGATTTTCGGCATGATCGATGCATCAATCACCCGAAGCCCGCCCAATCCATGCACCCTGAGGTCGGTGCCGACCACGGCAGCACTATCCGAGCCCATCTTGCAGGTGCCAACGGGGTGGAAAATGGTAGTGGCAATGTCGCCCACGCCCTTTACCAAATCCTCTTCGGATTCCATCGCCGGACCCGGCAGGATCTCTTCGGGCTGATAGGGTTTCAGTGCATTCGCGGTCATGATCTGTCGCGCTTGGCGGACAGATGTCACAGCCACGTTTCTGTCATTCGCCGTCGACAGGTAGTTCAGGCGAATATCGGGCTGAGAGGCGGTATCCTTCGCCCGAATGTGACAGGTCCCGACACTTTCAGGACGCAGATTGCAGACCGAAACGGTAATCGCCGGGAACGGGTGCAGCGGATCGCCCAGCTTGTCTGTCGACAAGGGTTGCACGTGATATTCCAGGTCGGGCGTCGCCAGATCGGGGTTGGATTTGGTGAACATGCCGAATTGACTGGGGGCCATAGACATCGGTCCGGATTGCGTCAACCCGTATTGCAACGCGATCTTTGCTTTGCCCAGCACCGAGTTCGCCATCGTGTTCAAGGTTTTTGCATTCTGAACCTTGAACACGGTACGGATCTGCAGGTGATCCTGCAGGTTTTCGCCCACTCCGGGGCTTTCGTGGTGCAGGGCGATGCCGTGTTCGGCCAACACATCGCCCGGGCCGACGCCTGACAGCTCCAATATCTTGGGCGAGTTGATCGCACCCGCCGCCAGCAGGACCTCGGCCTTGGCAAACGCGTCGTGCCGCACGCCTTTGTGCGCAAAACGCACGCCCGTCACCTGCTTGCCGTCAAACAGCAGCGTCTCTGTCTCGGCATGGGTCATGACGCGCAAGTTGGGGCGTTTCATCGCCGGGCGCAAGAACCCTTTGGCCGTATTCCAGCGTACTCCGTTGCGCTGATTGACCTCGAAGAAGCCGGTGCCTTCGTTGGTGCCATCATTGAAATCCGCACGAGGCTGAATGCCGAATTCCCTGGCCCCGTCTTGCACGGCCTTCAAGATGTCCCATTCCAGACGCTGTTTCGAGACCTTCCACTCACCCCCCTGCCCGTGCATATCCGAGCGTCCGGCGTGGTGATCTTCGGATTTCAGGAAATAGGGCAGCACGTCGTCCCAGCCCCAGCCGGCATTGCCCAGCTGCCGCCAGTGATCGTAATCCGCCGCCTGACCCCGCATGTAGATCATGCCATTGACCGAGGTGCAGCCCCCCAGCACCTTGCCGCGCGGATAGACAAGAGACCGCCCGTTCAACCCCGGCTCGGGCGCGGTTTTCATCATCCAGTCGGTGCGCGGATTGCCGATGCAATAGAGGTACCCCACTGGGATATGCACCCAGTGGTAATTGTCCGACCCGCCCGCCTCCAGCAGCAGTACGCGGGTCTTGGGGTCCTCGGTCAGGCGGTTGGCCAGCACACACCCCGCCGTGCCTGCGCCGACGATGATATAGTCATACTCCCCTTCGAGTTTCCGGGCGTCTGTCATGGAGTTTTGGTCTTTCTACTTAATACGCAACGACGAGTTTGCCGATCATGCGACCCGTTTCAATAGTTGCATGCGCCTCTTTCAGCGTGGCAGCTGTCAAGCCGTGCAGCGTTTTCTGCTCAGTCGTGCGGATGATCCCGTCATCAACCAGACGGGCGACGCGCGCGAGAATCTGCCCCTGCCGCGCCATGTCGGCGGTTCCGAACAGGGATCGCGTGAACATCAGCTCCCACATCAGGGCGGCGGACTTGCCTTGCAGTGCCGAGATGTCCAGCTTTTCCGGCGTCTCGACGATGGTGCCTATGCGGCCTTGTGGCGCAATCAGTTTACACATGGCGTCCCAGTGTTGTGCGGTATCGGCATATTGGGTGATATAGCTGACCGTTTCGTGACCGGCCGCCTGAACCTCGGCGGTCAGATTGTGATGGTTCACCACCTGATGTGCGCCCATGCCCCGACACCAATCAGCGGTTTCCGGGCGAGAAGCGGTTGCGATCAGGTGCAGCCCGGTCAACTGGCGCGCCAGTTGCAAAGTGATCGAGCCGACCCCTCCGGCCCCGCCGATAACCAGCAGGCTGGCGGGCGTTTCGTTCGTGGGCACTTGCAACCGGTCAAACAACATTTCCCATGCAGTCAAGGAAACCAGCGGCAACGAAGCCGCCGCCTCGGGACTGACCGAAGCCGGTGCTCGTGACACAATACGATGATCGACGGCCTGCCTTTCGGCATATGAGCCAGAGCGATTGGCGTCGCCCGCATACCATACCCGATCGCCTTTGGCGAAGCCTGTGACTTCAGGCCCGAGATCGCGGACGATCCCCACGGCATCATATCCCAGGATGAACGGCTCTGGATGGTCTTGTTCGGCCGCAGTTCTTATGCGGCGCTTGGCATCTGCGGGATTGACCGAGATCGCTTTGACTTCGACCAGCAGATCGTGGGAGCGCAGCTCGGGTTCGGGCAGGTCCACGTCCAACAGGCTGTCCGGCGCATCAATCGGCAGTGATTTCAGAAATCCTACAGCTTTCATCTGACTACCCTTCCCCCGCTGTCTGCACCGCGTTCCAGAAGCCACGCATCGCGCTGATCAAAGCGAGATATTGCGCATAGCGGCTGTCGTAATGGGCCCGCATTGCGGGGTTCGGCTGGAACTCGGACTTGCGGCGGGTCATCTGGCCGATCGCGTCTTCGTATGAGGCAAAAGTTCCAGTTGCCACCGATACGCCGATCGCCGCGCCCAATGCGCCGGTTTCCTGCGCCTCGGCCACATAGATCGGAACCCCCAGGCAATCGGCGAACATCTGCGGCCAGACCGGGCTGCGTGAGCCGCCGCCGGACAGAACCGCCTGGTCGAAACTGACCCCTGCGGATTTCAGAACTTCGATGTGGCGCCGGTGTTCGAACAGCACGCCCTCAAACAAGGCGCGCAGCATATGACCTTCGCCATGCCAGCCCGCAACGCCATAGAACCCGCCCCGGAAAGAAGCCCCCTGCCCGGAGCCATAAAGGAACGGGTGAAAAAACGGATCATCCGATGCGGGTATGACCTCGGCCACTTTGGCGTTGCAGTATCCGAACGGGTCATCGTGATGCGAACCGCGTTCGACAAACTCGCGCACATACCATTCCAGATTGGCCGCCGAGGTGGCGCTGGCCTCGATATTCACAAACCGGTTTGGCCCGAAGCCTGAAACCATGAACAGATCGTCATTGACCGCTGGTTTATCCGAGAACACCTGATTGATGCTCCACGTACCTGCGATGATCGAGGCCTCGCCCGCGCGCACAACGCCTGAACCCATGGCGCTGGAAATCACGTCGAAATAGCCGCCGCTCACAGGCGTGCCTGCGGCCAAACCGGTTGCGGCGGCGGCCTCGGCGCTGACGGTTCCAGCAACCTCTGCCGGGTCGATCAGGCGCGGCAGCATATCGCGTGCATCGCCCAAACCGTAGAGTGCCAGCAGGCCATCATCATAGGAACATTCGGGCATCCGGGTCAGGCCGCACCCGGACATGTCCGAGATGTCACTGACCCGCTCTCCGGTCAGTTTGTAGGTGATGAAATCCTTGCACAGCATAACCGTACCGGTCTGGGCGTAATTCTCGGGCCGGTGTCGTTTGATCCACGCCAGCAAAACCGGAGTCTGCGACGGCCACGGTTTTTGCAGACAAAGCGCATGCAGCGCGTCGCCTGCGGCTTCGGACAATTCCTCGGCCAGACCAGCGGCGCGGGTATCCAGAGACTGAATTCCCACCAAAGGCTCGCCCGCCTTATCCAGCAGGTACAGCCCGTTGCCATGGCCTGCACAGCCGACCCCGATGATCTGATCGGACGCAATCCCGGCCTTTTCGATACATCCGGCAATCACCTGCCGGGCATTGGCCCAAAGCTCGTTCAGGTCACGCTCAACATGCCCCGGCTGCGGGGTCGAGGACTGCCCGTCCAACGCCTGCATCGCCACCGGACGCCCGCTCAGGTCGAAGAGTACGGCCTTGATGACCGTATTCCCCGCATCCAGCCCCAATATGTAACCGTCCTTAGCCACGGTTGTAGATATCCCATGCTTCTTCGCCGCTGGCCTTATTGTGGATCATCGCCATCAACGCCGCCACAACGGCCTTGGGGTTGTCATGCTGATAGATGTTGCGGCCATAGACCATCCCCTGCGCGCCTTGCGCCATCAGAGCGGCGGATTTCATCAGCACATTCTTGAGGTCCTCTTTGCCACCGCCACGCACCAGAACCGGCACGCGCGCGGCCTCGATCACGCGGTGGAAATCCTCAGGGTTTTCGGTCGGATCGGCCTTGATGATATCCGCCCCCATTTCCGAGGCCAGACGTACCAGCGTCACGATCTTTTCGGCATTGCCATCCACCTGATAGCCACCGCGCACATCATTGGGCAGCATAACCAGAGGCTCGATCATCAGCGGCATCCCGTATTTGTGGCAGGCCGCGCGCACCTTGCTGATGTTTTCGACGCATTGACGAAACAGCTCGGGCTCGTCGGGCAGCATGAAGAGGTTCACCACGACGGCGGCGGCGTCCATCTCAAGCGCGCCGATGATCGGCTCGTCGGCGTTTTGCAGCATCGACCACATCACCCGGTGGCGCTGATCGTTATAGGGGTTGCCCATGTCGATCCGCATCACCAGCGCGGGCTTGTCTTTTTCGGGCCGCGATTGCAGCAGATCCGCCTGACCATAAGCGCATTGGATCGCATCCGGCTTGGCCCCGATCAGGGTATCCATAACGCCGGCCATATCCTCAAGCCCGACCATGAAGCTGGGCTCGTTGCAGACCCCATGGTCAATCGCCACGTCCAGACAGCCCCCATTGGTAAACATGCGGTTCATCCGGGCTTTGGTGCTTACGCGCATTCTGTTCTCCGTTCCTTGTTTCGTGCAGTCAGAGCCTCGGCGGTGACGCCATAGAACTCGGACAATTCGTGAATGAGTGTTTGTTTTTGGTTATTGATCTCTTGCGGACTAATACCGCGCTCATGGGCAAAGATCTCGGCAAGCTGTGCCAGCAGCGCGTCCGAGATTTGCCCCGTGATCGCCAGCGCGGTCCGGCGCAGCACGATGTCGGATAGGGTCTCGACATATTCGGTGCGCATGAGCCAGATGATTTCGGCGCGCGTATAGAGGCACCCATCCGTGAGCGGTGCGTCCTGACCCGACCGACAGAACTGCGCCACGTCATCCGCCTGTGTCCCATAGTGCTCCATCAGGTGATGCGCGCGCTCGGGTGCGATGCGAAAATCCGCAACCAGACGGGTTTTCAAGCGCTCAGGATCGTCGGGGAATTGCGCACCCCCGCCAATAGACAGCCCAAGGGTCGAGGCCCGGCGTGAATGCCCCAACTCGCCCATCACCTCATCTGCGGTTTGCTCACCAAAGGCGCGGAACGTGGTCCATTTGCCGCCGACCATGCAGAATTGCGGCACATCCCCGTCCAGCCGCCGCGTATCATGCCCGCGCGAGATGCGCCCGGTGAAATCCTGATCACTGCGTGGCAGCGGGCGGATGCCGCTATAGCTGAACACCACCTGATCCGAGGCAATCTCGACCCCCGGAAACACCAGACGCAGCGAACCTAGGATATAGTCCAGCTCGTCGGGTTCACACCGCACATGTTCGGCCTTGTCGACGCGGATATCGGTTGATCCGGCCAGCACCTTGCCCTGATAGGGAAAGACGATGCAGACTCGCCCGTCAGTGTTTTCAAAATAGACCATATGACCGCCAAGCGCCTGGTACAGCGCCGGGTTGTCGATGATCAGATGCGACCCCTTGGTGCCCGAGACCATCCGTTCATTGACCCGGCCGCCCAGCCCATTGACCGTGTCATCCAGCCACGCTCCGGTGGCGTTGACGATCACTTTCGGTATCACTGGCACAGAGGCACCGCTGCGCCGGTCGGTGACGGCAAAGCTGTCTCCATCCCGCGTCATTTCCGCATAGTTCAACGCGATACAGTCCGGGGCCTCAGCCGCGACATCGCGGATCATCTCAACGCACAGCCGCTCGGGATGGGTGATCTGCGCGTCATAATACACCGCAGACCGAGTGGCCTTTGGGGTCAACGCGGGCCAGTTCTTGCGGGTCCGGCCAGCGCTGTTGAAATGATGCCTGGGCAGGATGCGGCGCTTGCGCGTCACCCAATCGTAGAGCGACAGGCCCAGCTTGATGGGCACCGCGCCACGGCTCGAGGGCTTGCCCTGCCAGCCAACAAAGCTGGCCGCCGCGTTGAACATACCCGAAAACACCGAGGTGATGGGAATAACCGTCGGCAAGGGCCGCACCATATGCGGCGCGTTCAGCAACAAGGCATCGCGTTCCTGCAGGGATTCCCGCACCAAATCGAACTCACCATTCTCCAGATAGCGCAGCCCGCCGTGGATCATCCGCGAGGGCGCAGCGCTGCAGCCCGAGGCAAAATCATTCCGTTCAACCAGCAGCACCCGAAGGCCCTGCAGAGCCAGCTCGCGATAGACCCCAATGCCGTTGACGCCGCCGCCGACAACCACCACGTCAAACGTGGCGTTTTTGCGCAGATTTGTCAGGTTTTGTTGTCGTGGTTCTGACATGGTGGTCCTGTTTCTCGCGGGGTTCAGGGCTTAACTGTCCAGATCGCTCAGATGCGCGCGGGCCTGGCTGTCGATTTCGGCGATCTCGGCTTCGGTCAGACGCAATTGACCGGCCTTTGCGTTCTCGACCGCCTGCGTCGCATCGCGCGCGCCACAGAGCGAGAAGGTGATCCCCGGCTGCTGCACCGTCCACGCGATGACCGTCTGCGCCAGCGTCGCGCCATGCGCCTCGGCAATGGGGGCGATGGTCTGCATCAGATCCGCCACTTTCTGCCGGTTCGCCATGGAGAACCGTGGATTGTCCTTGCGCTGATCGTCGCCCGTGAACTCTCGGTCCGGCCCGATCTTGCCGCTGAGCAGCCCCAAAGCCAGCGAGGAGTAGCTGAGGACCGACACGCCATTCTCACGACAAACGGGCAGCAGCGTGCCTTCGATGTCGCGTTTGACCATCGAATATTCTTCCTGAATCGCATCCAGCTGACCCGCGGCCACATAGGCTTTGACCTCATCGACCGAGGTGTTACTTGCCCCGATAGACCGGATTTTGCCCTGCTGTTTCAGGGTCTCCAACGCCTCCATCGTTTCGGCGATGGGGGTGGTCGGGTCCTGCCAGTGGGTGATGTAGTGGTCGATGTAATCCGTGCCCAGACGGGTCAGGCTTTGTTCAACCTCATGGATGATCGCATCCTTGCCCAGATAGCGATGCACCGGCTTGCCGTCATAGTCGAAGAAATGGTTGCCCTTCTGCGTATGCCAGACTAGCCCGCATTTGGTGGCCAACACGACCTTGTCGCGCCGACCTTTCAACGCCTTGCCCACAATATCCTCGGCCACACCCTGCCCATAGGCGGGGGCTGTATCGATCAGCGTCACGCCCGCATCGACCGAGGCTTGAATGGCGGCGATGGATTTGGCCTCGTCCGTGCCACCCCACATCCAGCCGCCAATGGCCCAGGTGCCCAGGCCGATGACCGAGGCCTCAATCCCGGATGCTCCGATTTCGCGTGTCAGCATCTCATGCGACATCTCGTGTTCCTTCCATTTCCTGTATGACTGCGGTCGCTGTATCTTCGTCCAGGATCAGCGAATTGAGAAACTTTCCATTTAGCACCGCCCTGATCGGCAGCACCTTTTGCGCGCCTGCACTGACACCGATCACTCGTGTGCTTTGGGCTAGATCAGGGGGTGACACCGAAACCAGCCGCGAGTTCAGCGCATAATTCGACAGCGATCCATCAATATGGATCAGATGGGCCAGAAACTCTCCGGTCACACCCATACCCATCAGCATCTTGCGATCAGCCTCGGGCACCGGATGCAGGTCATAATAGCTGGAGCCTTCGGGCTCGATAGATCCGATCCCTACCACAGCCAAATCTGCGCGGCGGGCAAGATCCAAAACTTCTCGGATCGAGGATACCTGTTCCAGCATCTCGCGCTGTTCGCGGCTTTCGGCGAACAGGGGCGCGTGCAGCAGCATGGTCTTGCCGCCCAGACGGTCCGCCATCTGCGTCGCCAGATGGTTCACGTCCGTATAGTACTTGCCCTGAATGCCCCCGGTCAGCGGAACCACGGTGACGTCAAAGGCGCGCTCGGCCTCCAATGCCTCGACCGTGGCGCTGACCGCCTTACCGCCAGTGATCGCGATGACGTCTCCATCGCGCAGGGTCTCAAGCAGGTGGCTCGCAGCAGCGCGACCGACCTGTTGCAACGTTGTTTCGGTACTGCCCGCGACCGAGGGTGTCACGATAGCTTCGGACAGGCTGGACGACCGGGTCAGGCTGTGTTCGATATTCATCAAGGTTTCGAACGGGCTTTCGATATCAATCTTGACCATGCCCATCTTGCGGCCCTGCGTAATCAAGCGATTGACCTTGGAATTCGACAGGTTCAGATCGCGCGCGATCTCGGCCTGTTTCTTGCCCTCAAGGTAGTGCAGGACCAGAACGGTGTGGATCTGCCGGATCAGTTCAAAGTCTTTTTTCTTGTCGACCATCACCCGCGCCTTTTGTTGAGGTAATGGTCGATGGTCACCGCCGCCAGCAGGATCGAACCGCGAATGATGTCCTGCCAGTATACAGACACATCCAGCAGCGCCAATGAGCTGGAGACCAATGACAGCAGGATCACGCCCAGAATTGCACCAAGGATTGAGCCCGAGCCGCCATTCAGGCTGGCCCCGCCGATAACGGCTGCTGCGATGATTGTCAGCTCCAACCCCAATCCAAAGGTCGGTTGGGCCGAACCAAAACGTGCCATGTAGATGATACCCGCAATACCGCAGAGCGTCGAACACAGGGTGGTGGTCAGGAAGATCACCTTTTTGGTGCGGATGCCCGAATAGGCGGCGGCTTTCTCGTTGCTGCCGGTGTAGAACACTTTGCGGAACATGGTCGTGCGGCGCAGCATGAAATCAAAGGCGACCACAAAGATCAGAAAGATGACGATCACGATCGGAATTGGCCCGATTGTGCCCTGACCGATGAATTTGAACTCGGGCGGCAGGGTATAGAGGCCCAGCGGACGCCCCCCGGTGAACAGCAGGCAGGCGCCCCGTGCAATCACCATGATCGCCAGTGAGACGATGAAGTGATGCAGTCCGACGCGGGTCACAAAGAACCCCATGAAGGCCCCGATCCCCGTGCATAGTGCAATCGCCATGGCTGAGGCCACCCACGGGTCAATCCCGCTGAGGAACAGCCACCCCGCGATCACCATCGCCAAAGCCGTCACCGACCCCACCGACAGGTCAATGCCACCCGAAATCAGCAGGATCGTCATGCCGATCACCAGCAGGCCATCGACGGCAAAGGCCATCGACATGGCGCGCATGTTCGCCCAGGTCAGAAAATAGGGCGAGGCAAAGGACATAATCAGGAACAGCGCCAGAATGATGACGATCAGCCCGGTCTCGCGCATCCGAAACAGGCGCTTCAGCAGGGGCGTGTTGTCGGTCGCGCCCGCCTGGGCCAGATTTACGGTGTTGTCCATATTCGTCTCTCCGCTCATGCGACCGAGGCCTGCGCGTCCATGACCGAGGCCAGGTGCATGATGTTTTCTTCTGTCATCTCATCGCCCGTGACCTGCCCGCTGATGCGCCCTTCGCGCACCACCAGCACCCGGTCGCAGACACCGATCAGTTCGGGCAACTCGGACGAAATCACCACGATACCCACGCCGTCCTCGGCCAGATCGCGCAGAATGCGGTGGATCTCGGATTTCGCGCCCACGTCGACCCCTCGGGTCGGCTCATCAAGAAAGATCAGGCGCGGATTGACCGAGAGCATCTTGGCCAGCGCCACCTTTTGCTGGTTGCCCCCAGACAAAGAGGAGACCGGATCACTCAGCGACCCGCATTTCAGATTCAGTTTGCGCCCCAACGCTTCGGCCTGCGCCTCTTCGGTGTCTGGCTGGATCAAACCGATCCCGTTTGCCACCTGTTCCAGCTTTAGCGCCGAGACGTTGGCTGCAATAGGTAGCTCCAGGAACACCCCATCCCCTTTGCGATCCTCAGACAGATACACCATGCCTTTGGCGATACTGTCCTGGTAGTTGCGCAAGTTCAGTTCCTCGCCGTTCAGGCAAACCTGCCCGGTCACCTCGCCCTCAAGCCGGCAGATGCCCTTGACGATTTCGCTGCGACCAGCGCCGATCAGACCCGCAATGCCCAGAATTTCACCCTTCTTCAGCATGAAATTCACATCGCGAAATCGCGTCGCCTCGGTCAGGTTGCGCACGTCGAGGATGATCTCGTCCGATGGCGTATCTTGTTTCTCGGGGTAGAGGTTATCGATCACCCGCCCGACCATCGCGTTCACCACATCGCTGGGCTGAATATCGGCTACATTATTGGTGACGATATGCTGACCATCGCGGAACACCGACACCCGGTCGCAATTGTCGAAAATCTCGACCATACGGTGCGAGATATAGATGATCGAAATCCCCTGATCCGCCAGTTTCCGCATGATCCCAAAGAGGGTCTGCGCCTCGGTTTCCGTGAGCGCGGCTGTGGGTTCATCCAGGATCAGAATGCGACAATCCAACGTCAGGGCCTTGGCAATCTCGACAAGTTGCTGGTTCGAGATCGATAGGTTCTTCACCAGAACCGATGGATCAATGTCGCTGAGCTGCCGGAATACGTCGACGGCCTCACGTTCCAGCTTTTTGTAGTCCATCAGCCACGAGCGGCTGACATTGGTCTTGGCCATAAAGATATTCTCGGCCACCGACACATCCGGGCACAGCGCGATTTCCTGATGCACAAAGCCGATGCCCAGTTTCTGCGCCATTGTGGGCGACGAGATTTTGACCGGTTTTCCGTCCAGAACGATCTCACCGCTGTCCGGCTTCAAAATCCCGTCGATCACGTTCATCAAGGTCGATTTGCCTGCGCCGTTTTCCCCTGCAATCGCGTGGATTTCCCCTTTGCAGAGTTCAAAGTCGATCCCGCGCAGCGCTTTGACAGGGCCAAAGGATTTGCTGAGGTTCGATATCTGAAGGATCACGTCATCTTGCATGGCAGCACCTTCTGGGGTGTCTCTTATTCATTGCTGGAACCGCCCGCGAAAATCGGAACTGCGCGGGCGGCTCATCGAGGAGATCCCCGATCAGGCCGGATCGCGGCCTTCCATGTAGACGTTCAGATCAAAGCTGTCGGCATTGTCCTTGGTGATGACTGCAAAGCCATTGTCCATGAACGGGATCTGCACCGGGTTGAAACCGCTGGTTTTCCAGTCGTTGAACGGGTCAAAGATGTCTGCACGGTTCGCCAGATGAACCGCCATAAAGCCCATGAAACCCTGCACGCCCTGATTTGGGTTCAGCGACATATGGATGTTGCCCGCGCGGATATGTTCTAGCGTGGTTGGGGTGACATCGGCATGCATGATCAGGATGTCCGAATTGGCCTCCAGCTTGGCCGCAACCGCACCTTCGGCCGAGCCCGCCTCGGGGATCCAAATCGCGGCCACATTCGGGTTGGCCTGAATGATCGAGGCCGTCGCGCGATACGCCGCGTTGCTGTCCTGGTTCGTGGCCTGACGCCCGACCAGTTTCATGTTCGGATAGTTATCTTCCATATACGCGATCAGAGAGGTCACACGCAGGTCGTGGTTCGATTGACCGGGGTTCTCCAGTACCGCGTATTCGGCGCTGTCACCCACCTGTTTGACGATCTCTTCTGCAGCGAATTTCGCCTCGGCATGGTTGTCCGAAGTGATATAGCCGGTGCGTTTGGAATTCGGGCTGTCAGCTGCGAAGGTCACGATCTCGGTGCCGTTGTCGATGGCGCGGTTGATCGGCTCGATAAACGGGTCCGACTGCATCGGATGCAGCAGAACACCGGCGGGCGATTTCACCAGATCCTGCTCGAACGAGGCGATCTGTTTGGTGATGTCATAATCCGGTGTGCCCGAGAACACGGTTTCGCACCCAAATGCCTCGGCCGCCTGTTTGAAGCCCTGATAGACCGGCACCCAATAGGGGTGACCCGAGACCATGACGTTCATGATATACGTCTCGCCCGGCTCGCACATGATGCCTTCGGCAGATGCCGGTACAGATGTGACGCCGACCATCGCGATCGCGGCAGATGCAATAATTCCGTTGGTTTTCATGAACTTCATTGAACTCCTCCCAAGAGCGCTTTCTTGCATTTGCGCCGCTCTCATCCTCCAAAGCAACCTACTGCAAGTATTTTCATATGGTGCTTTTTATTGCACGCTTTGAGTTATAGGGAGCCAGTCAAAGGTACGTCAACAAAGAAATGATTTTTCTACCTTGTAGCGAAATTTATTTCATTTCAAGGAAGAGCCTCGATATTCCGATTGGTCCGGTCCAAGTTTCACCACGTGAAAATGTAAAGCCTCTGACCGCTGGAAAGGCACCCTTCTTACGAGCCCGCCCGCCAAAATCCGCTTAGCGTTGCTGACACTGACTTCGGAGAAATGCCTGACCACACAACCCTCTGGGCCGATCCACACCTGAGTGAAGTGCGGCAGTTGAAAAGACGCCTTGACTGCGCCGCTGTCAGTACCAAACCTCGTTGACCAATGATGCAAGTTTCGGGAATGCCTGCCACTGTGGACCCTTGCTTCGGATCCCGCAGAAAGTCGAAAAAGTCCGCACAGCGTGAGTGCATAGTCCAGAATTATCTGCACGCTGCCTGAACGACCGGTTTTCCCGCTGCCTTTAAGGGGGAGTTTTTCGGCAGCGCAGCGGATTGGCACGTTGTATGCACGCGCAGTAAGTCTTTGACAGTTCCGCTGTGGGCTCGCAGTCAGTTTTCGTTGCGCGGCGGGCAAACCAAGGCTCCTGATCTGCCAAGGGCAGCTCGTTTCGTGGGATCAATCCAGATCAATGACTTGGCTCGATGACCGGATGGCTGGTGTAGATCAGCGCTCTGCGATAGCGTCGCCGCGCGAGCATTAGGCCGCTCTGAGCCCAATCTGTGAGTTCACTTTTGTTGCTGCAACTGCAAGCAACGCAGATTTTGCTGCACAAGCAGCATAGTGAGCAAGCAAGCGATCGTCCAACGCACAGTAGGCTGCATTGTGGCAGCGTAGCATCAGGCTATGGATCGTAGTCGCTCAGATCCTCGGGCGCATGCAGCAAAGTCCCATCGTATTTTGTAAGGTCATCGTTCATCTGAAGCCACGGCAGTTTGCTTTGATAGTTCACATGGAAGGTTGGTTTGAAATCCGCAGGGTTTTCCAGGGACGCTGCGTATAGGTGCATCCCTCCTGCATAGTGATCAGCCTCAAAGCCAACCGGCGATCCGCAATGCGCGCAGAAATGTCTGAAAACGCCTTTCGAGCTTTCGATGGTCTTCGGCGCATTTCCGGTCCACTTGAAGTTCCTGATCGGCGCCCCCAGCCAAGCGACGACTGGCGCGGCGCAGTTTCTGCGGCAATCGTCGCAATGGCAGTAGCAGGCCCAGGTTACTTCGCCTTCAAACTCCCATTGCGTTTTTTTGCACAGGCAAAACCCTCGTGTTGTCATCTGTCTCTCCAGCTATTGTATCTGGGTGGCCGGCGCCGGTTCACGTTACCGGTTTTCAGCGCGCGCATCGCTTGATTTCAGGTCTCCTGCGCAATGAAAGCTGCGTAAGCGTCCGCATAATCCGGATGCCAGCGGCTGAGGGGCGGGCGGTTTTCGATCATGTCGCCAACGGCCCAAGCGATGCGTTTTTCGTCCAGCGCGCGGGGCACATCGTTGTCCGGGCATAGAATGTAGAAATCGCCGTGGTTTACGCTTTCGACGAAGAAATCGACCGTTTGCTCTGCCGTCCATGCTGCTCCGGGCTTTTTGGCAGCACCGATCATTGCCGTGTGAACAAAGCCGGGCACCAACAGATGTGCGGAAATCCGGCAGCCTTCGGTATTGCGCAGCTCGTGCGCCAGTGCCTCGGTGAACACTTTCAGACCCGCCTTGGAAACATTGTAGGCCGGGTTGCCGGGCGGTGTTGTAATCCCCTGTTTGGACCCGGTGTTGATGATTGCGCCGGGTCGACCCCGTTCGATCATGCCCGGGGCGAACACTTGCGTGCCGTGGATAGCGCCCCAAAGATTGACGCCCAGTATCTTCTCCCAGACATCAAGCGCGGTCAGGCATGAGGTGCGCCCGCCGACCCCAGCATTGTTCATCAGGATATCCGCGCCGCCGAACCGAGCTGTGACCTCTTGTTCAAGCGTTTCCAGCTGCGCGCGATCAGAAACATCGGTGGCGGCCGTCATGACATCGGCCGCGCCCGCCGCACGCAGCGCCTTTTCGGCTTCGGCCAGTTTGTCGGCATCACGGTCGACGGCAACGACTTTCATGCCCATGCCCGCAAACTTGGCCGCAGCGGCAAGACCTATGCCCGAAGCGCCGCCAGTGACAACGGCAACAGAGGAAGATTGAAACGCGGGGTGTGTCATGTTGATCGTCCTTTTCAGGAAAACAGGGGTGCTATTGTTGGCTTGGCGGCTGGCCAGAACAAATCCCGCCAGCCTTTTGGGTCAGGCGGCTTTCTTGGGCGTCACGTTCAGTTTCAGCATGTCTGCCATACCGAAGTTTGTGAAGAGCGCTTGGGTACTGGTCGCCGCCAGATCGTTCATTGGTTTGACAAGGTCTCCCATGCCGACCGTATCCACTTCGGTGCGAAACGGGCGCGTGCCGGGCGCCGCGTCAACGACGGATACAACAGCCTCCGCCACCAAAGACGGGTTTTGCTGTGGATTGGCCGCAAGGAACTCATTCATCTGCTGGCGTGCAGCCACCGGAGCGTCTGCCATCTCACCATAACCCTCATTGCGGTCGGTCGAGGTCGGCAGGATCAGGTTGCCATGGAATTCCGTCGGGAAACCGCCGGGTTCAATGATTGCGACATCAACACCAAACTGGCTCAGCTCTGCGCGATAATTCTCGCTGACGGCCTCCAACGCCCATTTGGTCGCGTTGTAGGGTCCATAGAATGGAAGGGTGATGCGGCCCAGAACGCTGGTGATGTTCAGGATAAGGCCCTCTCCCCGTTCGCGCATTTGCGGTAGAACAGCGCGTGTCAGGCGTTGCGGACCAAAGACGTTGATGTCGAACACACGCTGGAAATCCGCCGCCGAGAAGTTCTCTTGCAGGCCGTAAACGCCAACACCTGCGTTGTTGATCAAAACGTCAATACCGCCCAGACGGTCGCTTGCCGCCGCGACCCCGGCCTCGACCGAAGCGTCATTGGTGACATCGATGTCGACAATTTCAGCGCCCAGGTCCCGCAGCAGATCTGCCGCTTCGGCATTGCGTCCTTTCGGATCGCGGACAGTGCCCGCCACTTGGTGACCGGCCTTGAGCAGCTCCGCTACGATCAGTTTGCCAAAGCCGCTGCTTGCACCTGTAATCAGGATATTCATTTTCTCATCTCCATGTTTGCCCGCATTGGGCCTTTGATGAGATACAGATACGTGTTGCCAAAAATTCAGAACAGTGGGATAAAATTGAACTCATGGTTCAAGATATCAGAACACTGGGATTACCCACGCTCATCAGCTTTCACACAGTCGCCAAGGCCGGTGGCATAAGTGCGGCGGCAGAGCAGTTGGGCATTGCCAAGTCCGGCGTTAGTCGGCACGTCGCGCAGCTCGAAGACCAACTGGGCGTAAAGCTTTTGGAGCGCGGAGCGCGGTCAGTCAAGCTGACGCCAATTGGTGAGCGTCTTGAACATCGCATCGCTTCGGTGTTGGCGGAAATTGACCTGATCGAAGACATCGCCCGCGAGGAAAGCGTTGGTATTTCAGGGCAGGTCAATCTGGCGGCGACGCATGAATTTGGCGGGCTTGTCGCGTCAAAACTCTTTCCCCTTGCCCGTGAGCGGCACCCGGACCTGACCCTGGTGATGCGGCCTGATTATGGCTTTGCCGATATGCAGGACCCCGGCACCGATATCGCGTTCCGGATTGGCATGGTCCATGATGACCGCCTGATCGCGCGCGAAATGGGGTCGTTCCGACGTATCCTTGTTGCAACGCCTGAACTATGTGCCGAACACAGGCTGAAGCATCCAAGGGATCTTGCCAACGCGCCCTGCCTGACCTTTCGGGGGGGCCGTCCCGGAGCCGTTTGGGAGTTTGAATCAGCAGCAGAAGAGACCGCCGTTTCGGTGTCCGGCCCCCTGGCTGTGATGAGTTTTTACATCCTTCTGGATCTCGCTCTGGCGGGTTTGGGCTTTGCGCTGGTACCCGAATTCATGCTTGGCGATCTTGTAACCTCGGGCAAGTTGGTACGATGCCTGCCTGGCTTTCGCGTGCGGCCCCATCCGGTTTTCCTCACCTACCGGCAAGGCGCACGCCGGGTCGCCCGCATTGACGCCACGATCAAACTGTCCGAAGAGGTCATCCCCGGCCTTTTGAACAGAAAAGACGTCCTGAGTTAGTTCTAAAATTCAGAACATCGGGTTCCAATTTTTCCATCTGTTGTGGTTTTTGCACCCTTCTATCTTTGGGTTCATGACAACAACGGAGAGCCCAATGTCACACTTGTTCAAGACCTCCAGCGCCATCGTACTGACCTTCGCGGCGGCGACCGCTGCCTTTGCCGACACGCCTATTCTGCAATCCGCAGGCGCGCTTGCCTTCAACGACGCCAATACGCTTTTCGTAGGCGATGGCCGCGCCGGTGTTGTGCATGCCTTCGACCTTGGCGACGGTCAGATCGCCGACCAAAGCGCCTATGCACTTGGCCGCGCCAAAACCTTTGAAGGGCGCACGATCTTTGAAAACATCAACGCCGACATTGGCGCGCTTCTTGGCGTTCCGGCGGATCAGGTCGAAATTAACGACATGGTCGTGCACAAGCCAAGCAAACAGATCTTCCTGTCGGTTCATCGCGGCCTGGGCCCGGATGCCGAGGCGCTGATCGTCAAGGTAAACCAAGGCAAGATCGAGCTGGTTGATCTGACCAAGGCAAACCACTCGACCCAAGATCTGGGCGCGCTTCCGGCGAACGAAACCATCGAGTTCGACCGCCCGCTGTACCAGCTCGCGATCACGGATATCGACTATTACAACGACGAGATTTTTGTTGCTGGCGTGTCGAACGAAGAATTTGACTCGACCCTGCGCCGGATCAGCTATCCTTTTGACGGCACTGCCGAGACCTCCAAAATCGAGATTTGGCATGCGGTACATGCGCAATGGGAAACCCGCGCGCCCATCATCACCCAGACCATTGTCGAACTTGAGGGTGAGGCGACCATGATCGCGCTTTATGGCTGCACGCCTGTGGTGCGTATCCCGCTGGCCGATCTGGAAGACGGCAAACAGGTGCGCGGCGAGATGATTGCAGAGTTGGGCTACGGCAACTCTCCGATCGATACGATTGCCTATACCAACGCGTGGACCGGTCAGCAGAATGTTCTGGTGACCAACACCCACCGCAGCGCGGCCTCTTATGCGCTTGATACTTTGGCAACCGCAGAAGAAATGCCGACGGGCGAAGGTGTTCAACCTCTCTTTGGCATTGGCGGTGCTGAATACACTCCGATCCCAATCAGCGGCGTGGTCCATATCGACACCGTTGACGAAACCTGGGCCGTGACCGTGCGTGAAAACCCGGAAGATCCGCGTAGCCTCGAGATGCACACGCTCGCGATGCCGATGTTCTTTGAGCGCTCGGACCACGTTGTCGAAATGAACTGGGACGGCGCGCCGGACCCGTTTGGGTTCCACGTTGATCCCCCGCTGCAGTTCAACTGATGTTTGTGAAACGCTTCGTGGTGCGGCAGGCAATGCTTGCCGCCCTCCTCCTGTCGCCCTTCGAAGGGGCGGCAGAGGTTCGTACGGAATTCGACGCAGCCAGCGGTTCCGTGATTGTGTCAGGACTGGATGAGAAGGAATGCAAAGATCTATTGGAGAACCCGTCAGCAGTTTATCTGCAATACGCCGAGGCCAACAGCAGCCGGAGCATGGCATTGACGCTTGGTACAGCGGGTGACTCACTGGTTCTCGATCCCCGTTTCGATCTGCGGCCGGGGTCGGAGTACATCGTTGGACTCGGTGACTATGAAGCCAAAATCGCGCTGCCAGGCGATGAAATCAAAGCGCCTGAACTTGTCTGGCATGCGCCAGCAAGCGCTGAAATTCCCGCCAATACTCTGCGGTTTTACCTGATGTTTTCCGAGCCAATGGCGCGCGGGCAGATCGGTGCCAACATATGGTTGGAACGTGCCGATGGACGCCGTGTCGACAGCCCCTTCTTGAACTTGAACGCCGAGCTTTGGGACCGAGATCAACGTCGCCTGACACTGCTCTTTGACCCAGGTCGGATCAAACAGGGTGTCGGCCCAAATCAGACGGATGGCGCACCGCTTGAGTTTGGGGAAAGCTATCGGCTTGTCGTTGCGGGCACGATGCAAAGCGCGCGGGGTGCTGCTATTGGCGGCCATCAGGTGCTTCCTTTCAAGGTAGGCCCCGCGACAAGATCCGCCGTCAGACCAGATGACTGGCGGATCAACCGCCCCGAAACAGGCGCCAAGATCCCAATGCTCATCACCTTTGACCGGGTGATGGACCGTGGTGCCTCTGCCCGATTGATAAAGGTTCTGGATGGTTCGGGAACAGTCATTCCGGGCACAGTCACAACCGATGACCTGACATGGCGTTTCGCACCCAAGGCACCCTGGCCCGCCACAGTCCGCCTAAGGATCGACCCGGACCTCGAGGACATTTCGGGCAACTCGCTAAGGGCGCCTTTTGACGCGAACCCCAACACCATTGGGCAACAGCCACAGCCCTATGAAACTACCGTGATTGCCCCAGGAAACTAAGGAGTCAGCACCATGAAGTCGACCTATAAACATGCATTGATCATTGGCGCAGGTCCGGGATTGTCCGCATCTCTTGCCCGCCTGTTTCATGCCAACGGGCTTCGTGTGAGTCTGGTAGCGCGTAAGCCATCCGGTCTGTCTGATCTGGCCGAAGAGATTCAGGCAACCACCTATTCTTGCAATGCAGGTAGGCGCGATGACGTGGTCAGGCTTTTTGCGGAACTGGATGGCCGCCAGGCGCCGGATGTGTTGGTTTACAATCCTTCACTGGCCATTCGCATGCCCTTTGTCCAGCTGGACCCCGCCCGCGTTGAAAGCGCAATGCAAGTTAACGCCATGGGCGCCTTTTATGCAGCCCAGGAAGCCGCCAAGCGCATGCTCCCGCATAACCACGGCGCAATTCTCTTCACCGGAGCCTCGGCGGGGGTGAAGGGCTATCCAGAATCGGCCACCTTCGCCATGGGTAAATTCGCCCTGCGCGGGCTGGCCCAATCGCTGGCACGCGAACTCCATCCCCAAGGCATCCATATCGGGCACATGGTTGTGGACGGCCGTATCCGCAGCGCTGACCGGCCAGGCTATATGGATGAACCCAACAACCCGGATTCGCGATTGTCGCCAGATGCAATCGCCGAGAGCTATTGGCATTTCCTGCAACAGGACCGGTCTGCGTGGTCATGGGAACTGGAGCTGCGGCCGTGGGTGGAAGATTTCTAACCATGTTTCGCAATTCGCTCTTTCCAACCGCTGTAAGCGACGCGAACAATAGACCCGCTGCACGAGGTCATTATGCGTGGCGCACCGAGGTTTTGTAAGTATTTCGATAATCTGACCTGAGCACGTCGAATGGTCGGTCTGAATGCGAACCCTCACACTGGGCTTGAATGACCTGTTCGACAACATCGACTGCAATCAACAAAGACTATGCTGCACCCGCGAACGCATGCTGCTTCTGCAAGCACCTGAAAAGTAAAGGCCGTTTTGTCCGCGACTTGCTCGTTCGTCGCGCCTTAACCGAATGCCCGCTTGTGCGTGTTGACGTGTTGTTTGAAGTATTGACCTGCGCGGCCCGGGCACCGGGTCGCGCGCGTTGTTTTGGGGTGTTGAAACCTGCGCCCACCAGCCTGGCAGGCGCACTGCTTTTCTTACGCAACTTCGTCCTGTGCCTTTGACTCGTCATCAGGCGCCACGTCTTTGTACCCCGCAAACGGAAACCCCATGTATCTCGGTTGCCAGAGCGGGTCTTTGGCCTCGCGTTCGCCTGAGAGACAGGCTTGAATGACAGCCTTTTGCATTTTGCCTGTAGAGGCGGTGTGCTGCGCAGCCACTTCCGCGCCCGCAACCTCGGCGACCATCTGATTAATCACGGCCTTGTCGCGCAGCAGATCGAAGAATGCTTGGTCTGGCGTCCATCATCCAACAGCGAGACCTGCATGTCTGTTCCGAGCGTCTCGACCATCTCGCTCCCGAGCGGCAAGCACTCGGCGGTAACGAATGTCAGAATGACGAGCACCTCGTCGTCGCTGAGCTTTTGCAGGCGGGTGAAGGTTGATTGGTGCGGGTGCGCACCCCGAAGCGCTGCGCGTGCGGCAAGGCTTGGGGCTACGCGCCCGCCTCAGGAGGCGCAGTAAATCAAGCGCTCGCCGCCAATCTCGAATTCGGAATAATCAACGCTCAGCTCACGGGCTAAGGCGTCATAGTCGAAGTAGATCAGGAGATTTTCGGGGATGTCGCCGATTAGCCCGTCTTCGACGAATTGTTCCGCCAGCGCCCGCATGCTCTCCACATGGTAGATGTCGATTTCGTATTGTTCAGGGCTGGCATTCGGATCGACGTCATAGCCGCACTCGCCAACGGCGATGATAACCAGCAACTTTTCCCAGTCTTCCCACCGCTCGCAACACTCCAGATAGCGCGCGAGGTTGGCCTGATTGAGTCCGATGGCTGCGGCCAGCGCACAGTCATACTCCGCCCCGTCGATGAACTGGATTTCGAACTCTTCGACCGGATCGCCGTGGGCGTTCCTGAGGGCCGAAGCCTTGGCGCGGTAGTCTTCTATCGTCTCAAAGAAAAAGCCTGTGGCTGAGATATCGTAGGGTTGGGCATGTAAGTGTGGCATTGGTCGTTCCTTTCGCTTGAGGTGTTCGGCAAACCTTCATTTGAAAGGCCGCGCTTGAACCTCTGCCCAGCGGCGAGCGTCCGGAAAAACCCAAGAGAAGATCCTATCCGGTAAGGAGCAGATCTTCCCGGCGCTCGATCAAAGGCCGGGGACGGGGCAACAGGTTTTGTGGGGGACCGCTTAGGCGTTTCCAAAACTGCACAGGTTTTGGTGAAAACGCCTTGTGGGTAAAACCTGTTGCCCCGCCGCCGGAGGCATCCCCGGATTTGATGTAAGCTGGAAGGACAGGTTCCAGCGTGCATCAGCACGCCAACAACCAAGTAGCGGCAACGCCGCTCCCACTGATCACTTGCGCCAGGGACTGATGCCGTATGGCCGAACCCGCTCCGCTCCCGAGCGAGTTTGGTTCACGAAGGCCCGGGCCCGGAGGGCGGCGCCCATCTCAATGACCAGGCAAACAACATCCAAAGTGCATGCAGGTCGGCATATCCTGTAGAGAGCGCCGATGCTTCCGCTAGATCATGAGAACGGCGCCCTTCCATGGCTGATCCCACATCTCCGGTAAATGAGACACTGTCCCTGACCTCAACGATTGTCTCGGCCTATGCCGGACGCAATCAGATGTCGCAGGGTGAGCTGCCGGAACTGATCCGCTCTGCTCATGCGGCACTCAATGGGATCAGCGGCAACGCCCCGCAGGCGGACGAAATAGAAGCAGCAAAACCCACCGGCCCGCTTGTCCCGGCTGTCCCTATCGATCAGTCGGTTACCGAAGACGCGATCATCTGTCTGGGGGACGGCAAATCCTTTAACACCCTCAAGCGCCATCTGCGCACAGCATTTGACATGTCCCCGCAGGACCACCGCGAAAAATGGGGCCTTTCCAAAGACGATCCGATGGTCGCCCCGTTCTACTCTGCATGTCGCTCAGAGACCGCCAAGAAAATCGGACTCGGCAAGAATGCAGCTCCGAAGCGGAAGACACGGGCCAAGGCGAAGTAGGAATGATCAGCCCCACCTAAGTGGTCCAATTTGATTGTTAGTGCATGACCGGCCTTTGGTCCATCTGGATGATGGTTTCGGGAGCCGGAGGGCGGTAGCCCAGTGCACTATGCGGTCGTTTGGTGTTGTAGTGCTTTCTCCATTGTTCGATCAGGATTTGGGCCTCGCGCAAGCTGTAAAATATCTCACCATTCAGAAATTCGTCGCG
>NZ_JAGHRP010000018.1:0-25110 GCF_017743755.1 Shimia sp. R9_3
TACAACACCAAACGACCGCATAGTGCACTGGGCTACCGCCCTCCGGCTCCCGAAACCATCATCCAGATGGACCAAAGGCCGGTCATGCACTAACAATCAAATTGGACCACTTAGGTGGGGCTGATCAGGTCCGGGTCACCCTGCGCGCTGGCGACAGTTCGCCGATTGGGGCCATCCTGAACGGTCACGTGAAAAACTCCGTTGTCGAAACGCTGTGCGAGAAAGGGGCTGTTGTCACCCGGCGCTTTCCACTGCCCCAACACCGTTCTTACGCTGCCGAAGCTCGGAATATCTCCTGTAATTTTGAATGAAAATCCGTGCCAGAATTCTTCATCATGGGATGGGCGTAGGTTCCCATGAGCACGAATTTCGGCACGTTGGCAATTGTTGCAACTCGCTCCGCCGTCGCCGTCTCGAACATGCACCGTGATTGATTGCTTTCCGCTAGGTGCATCGGTTGAGAAGGAAATTTGTCTTTTCTTGTTAGGTACTTGGCGGGTGTGTCATTTCTTTAGGTCCAGAGCATTCAATTCGAAATCGTCAATGTAGGTCGGATACGTCATTTTAAATTCTCCAATCTCAAATCTAATGGCACTATACACAGTGACTACCGAATTTTACGTCATATCGGCCTTAGCCATAGCGGAATTTAGAGAGTTGTCTGAAACCGTGGTGTAGATCTCCGTGGGCTCGAGGCTTGCGTGGCCAAACAACTTTTGGAGCAAACGGATGTAAAAACCTTCTTCAATGAGGAGTGTTGCCGACAAATGCCTGAATCGGTGCGGGGTTCGATGCAAAGAAAATAAGGACTGCTCCCCCAACCGCTTTTGAAATGCTTGTGGGATCAGACGATCACAACTAGTGTTGACCTGCTCCCCACAGGGTCCGCTAATTCCGGTGAGCTCTGTTCAGGTTTTGGTCTCCATTTGATCGGTTAGCATATTCGTGTGGCGTCAGGCCAGCGAGACTGGAATGAGACCGGTTGTGATTGTAGTCGACGCGCCATGCCGCGATCATGCTGCAGGCATGGCGCAAAGACGGGAACAGGTGTTCGTTCAGGCGCAGCATTTTGGTCGGGTTTTTGTACAAATCTCGTGCTCCCGCACACACGCGCCAACAAGTGGGCAATACCGCTAGAAAGATACTGCAGACTCAGCTCTGGATCGCATGAAGGTCAGAGACAGAATTATTGGCTGAATCGTCGTTTAGGACCTGCATCAGTCTTGTTAGAGATGAGGGAAACTGGGGGAGGCAATACAATTCCGAAATCCCAGAAATTGGCGCTGATTGCTACCCGTTTGCTTTAGCGAAATTCAGCAGTGGAAACGAAACCAATCAGGAGGCAAAGAATAGGAACTGGGTGAGACAAGCATATGCCTTTCAAGATGGCGACCCAAACGCCTCATAATCTGAACTAGTGACATCTACTCCCATCACAGTAGAGTAGCTTTCATTCGAATCGGTTTTTATATAGTTTTTGGGTTATTTAGATGACGTACATTCGCGGTCGCACCACAAATACGTTCACAGCAATTTCTGAACAATTTCTTACTCAAAGCTCTGGGCAGAGTTTCGATATAGGATCATCGTTTGTCTACCAAGGATCCGATGCAGAGATTTCTATTTTAGACAATGATCGCTGGTTGTCTGGTGACTATTGGCGGAATGAGCTCGGGGATGACCGCCAGAGCGGTGCAATTGATGGCGTTTCAGCAGGAAATATGTATGCGGAACGTGTCTTCTTGCTTCAAGGCAGTGACGATCAATACTACTACCTGATTGAAATTGAGGGTACTCGCCTTTCTAACGATCTGTCACAAGATGATTACTTTACTTTTTTTGGCAATGTGCCTGAGGCCGGCGTAGAATTCACCGCCGTCAATGTCTTCAATGTTCATTGCGGTGTGCTCTATTCCCAGTTGGATGCTGGACCACAGGCGAATACTCAGTTTACGAATGACGACGACCTAAACATCGCAGAAAACAATGACCCAAGCATTGTCCTTGCCAATGTCCTCGACAATGACAGTTCTGCTGAAGTTCTGGTTGTTTCTGCCGTCAATGGCGATACTGCGGTCGTGGGTGCCTGGATAGACTTGGCAAGCGGCGGTCGCATTCTTGTCGCGGTCGATGGATCCGTTCAATTCGACACCGACGACGCCTTTGAAGGCCTAGCAATCGGTGAAAGTGCGACCATTACCGTAAGCTACACGGCGCTAACCCCTTTTGGTGCCTCTTCTACTTCTGAAATCGAAATTACGGTTAGCGGAGAGAACGATGCACCGACATTGGTTCAGGGCATGGGTTCGGCGAGCGAAGACGGTTCGTTTGTTGACATTGATCTGTCAGTGCTAGGCGCTGATGTGGACAGCGACGACGACGGCAGCACACTGAGCTATGCAATAACGGGTGCATCTGTCGAAGGCAGCGCTTCGATCATAGGCACCACTCTGAAATTTGACCCGGTTTCCGACTTCCAAGATCTGGCGTTGGGTGAGACGCGCGATGTGGTGATCGAGGTTACGGCAACAGATGCGCACGGGGCCACAGCAGTCAATGATGTGACGGTCACGGTTTCGGGCACAAATGACGCACCGACTGTTCAATCGGTTATCAATGTTCAGACCAACAGTGCGGATGATAGCTTTACTGGTATCGTTTCCCCTTTGTACTTCACTCTGAACAACCGTGCAGACGATGTGGATAGCGATGATGATGCTGGTAGCTTGACATACTCGTTTGGCGACTTTGTGAACGGCGATTTTGTTGTCACGGCGACGGGTTTGCAGCTCAATATAGCAGGGAACTACGAACACCTTGCCCTCGGTGAAACCACTCAAGCCACGGCAACGGTAACTGCCACCGATAGCAACGGGGCTGTCTCCAACGAAGGAACCCTGAATTGGACGATCACAGGCACCAACAACGCGCCAACACTTACTGTCGGAATGGCGAATGCCGCTGAAGACGGCCCATCTGTCGACATTGATCTGGCTGCGCTAGGTGCCGATGTGGATAGTGACGACGACGGCAGCACGCTTGTTTATGAGATTATTTCGGCTCCCTCGGAAGGAGCGGCAATGATCTCAGGCACGACACTTACCTTTGATCCCGGAGAAGATTTCCAAGACCTAAGCGAAGGTGAAACACGTGACGTTACAGTCAGCGTGCACGCGATTGATCGTCATGGGGCGGCCTCGGAGCCAGTAGACGTCACTGTGACAGTGCAAGGTTCCAACGACACTGCACCCGCTCCTCCGAGCTTCGGTGTGCGTATTTTGGGCGCTGGTTTAAATGATCAAGCGGGGTTTTCAGTTTCTGGCGCCGGAGACATCAACAATGATGGATTCGCGGATGTGTTGATCGGATCTCCGACGGCGGATCCGGGCGGGGCTAACAACGTCGGGCGAACAATGGTTCTGTTCGGAGGCGATGACCTCGCTTCAAGCGCACAATTCTCTCAGATTGATGGCGCTCTAAGTGTTGGGGTAGACGGCTCTTTGGATGGAGATTTTGCCGGCTACGATGTGTCCGAAGCGGGTGATGTCAATGGTGATGGCATAGATGATTTCCTCATCGGTGCGTTTCTGGCCGACAACGACGGAGAGTTCACGACTGGACAGACTGGGGTTGTTTTTGGCGTGGATGGCCCGGCCGGCGAAACTCTTCCCGCAACATTCGACCTATCCGTCCTAGATGGCTCAAATGGTTTTGTAATTAACGGTGTCGATGCTCGTGACGGCCTGGGTTTGTATGTCTCATCAGCAGGCGATGTAAACAATGATGGCGCTAGCGATATTGTCATTGGTGGCTTCGAAGCCGATGGCGGTTACGTTGTCTACGGACGGAACACGGCAACGCAGGGGGATTTTTCGGCGACACTCGAACTTGCAAATCTGACGGGTGCGGATGGTTTCCGGCTTGATGCTGAGAGTTCCACACCTTCTGAAACAACATTGCAGGTGGCGTCCGCTGGAGATGTGAACAATGACGGAATAGATGACCTAATTCTGGGCGAATATCAATTTCAAAGGTTTGATGGCGTCAGTTTTGATGGCCAAGCATACGTTGTTTACGGTCGCGATAGTAGCATTGGCGAAGATTTCGGAACCTCTGTTGATTTGAGCGCGCTAGACGGTACGGACGGGTTCACTTTGTCAGCGATTGATGGTGGTGACGGGCTTGGGCGTTCAGTAGAATCTGCAGGCGATGTAAACGGCGATGGCATCGACGACTTTATCGTCGGCGCTTTCACGGCAGATCGAGACGGCCTTAACGCGATTGGAGAGACCTATGTGGTGTTTGGCCAAGATAGTGCTGGCCCCGACGCTTTTGCAGAAAATTTTGACCTCTCGTCAATTGACGGTACCAACGGGTTTGTATTGTTTGGTGGACAGGCAATTTCTCGGGTGGGTTTCTCGGTTGATACCGCAGGGGACGTAAATGGTGACGGGGTCGATGATTTACTGCTCGGAGCGTTCCTAAACGACACCGCTGGAACAAATCGCGGAGCTGCATATGTAGTATTTGGTAAGGATACTAACAGCGAAGGCGATTTTGATCAGGCAATCGACTTGTCACAGCTTGATGGCGCGGATGGGTTTGTTTTCATAGGCACCGCTCCGAACACTCAGACTGGATGGCACGTATCGACAGCGGGGGATGTTAATTTGGATGGGTTCGATGACTTCGTTGTTGGGGCTCCCGCAGCGAATGGATCAAGAGGAGAGGCTCTTTTGGTCTATGGAGGGGCGGAAAATCTGGCTGCTTTTGATGCAAGTGACGGCGCTTCCGATGGGATCGCGAGTCTCGCGCTCATTGAGAATTCGCTGATTTTCTGAAATTCTAGCATCTCAGATGTCACTAGCGCTTTCTTAGAGACCAACTTCGCTCCAAAGAGAATGTAGCTGGACCGGGTCAGTAAGTTCTATCTCCACGTCGCCTAAGAGCGCTTTGGCGACGTTCGAGGCGAAATATCTAAAGCGGCGAAATATTGCGAGCAAATACTGCGTAAGCATCAGCGTGAAATGGTGTTCAGCTCTTTCTCAAACGTTTCTGCCTGACAGTCCGGTAGTCGATGAAGAGCTAGTTCCATAGTGAGCAATCTGAGCAGCTTTGTTATAGATCTCCCCAGGGGGTGTTGTCACGTTAAATTCCCTGCGGTTGCTGGTGTTTGGATTTGGGCATAGGTGACATCGATGAATTCCTCACCGATCAGCTACAAGCGTCACCGATTTCCTCCTCAAATCATCGCCCATGCAGTGTGGTTGTACACCCATTTCAATCTAAGCCTACGCGAAGTTGAAGAGATGCTGCTGAAGCGCGGGATCGACGTGTCTTACGAGACTGTCCGGCGCTGGGTCATAAAGTTCGGGCCACAGATCGCGCGCAAATTTCGACAGCGACAGGGCACCCCCGGGGATATCTGGCATCTCGATGAGGTTGTCGTGAGAATTTCTGGCCGCAAGTATTGGCTTTGGCGCGCGGTCGATCAGCATGGCGTCGTTCTGGATGAAATCATCCAACCGAAACGCAACAAACGTGCCGCCAAACGGCTATTGCGCAGCCTGATAAAGCGTCTTGGTTTTATTCCCAAACGGATCATCACAGACAAGCTGCGCTCATATGGTGCTGCCAAACGGGAGATCGCGCCGAGTCTGGATCACTGGTCGCACAAGGGCCTCAACAACCGGGCTGAAAACAGCCATCTCCCATTCCGAAAGCGAGAACGAACAATGCAAGGCCACCGGTCTGTCGGCGGGTTGCAAAGGTTTGTGGCCACCCATTCAGCCGTTCGCAATCGTTTCAGTGTCCCCGCACGTCGCCGCTCAGCCCTAACAATCAGATATCACCGCCTAGAGGCATTTGACGCCTGGAATGCTGCCACAAAGGCCGCTTGAAATCCGAAAACCCGGATTTCTATGTAAATCACCGGTTAACGTGACAACACCGTCAGTCTGCATTTTTTGGTCATAGGTGATGAACTGGACCGGTAGCGCTGGAAACCGGATTTGACCGCCCCCTCGCCAGAACAAACTAACCGACCTATGAGGCGAAAAAGTTCGCCAGTCACCCCCGAAATTAGAGTTTTTCAACACAATCAACTCAACTAGTACCTTCGGTTTTTTAGCTGCGGGCGCTTACAGCATTAAAAGAGCCTCCAGATCCAGCGAGTTAGTGGCTTTGCCCTCCGGCAGGGAAACCCACCAATAGTGCAAATCGCTGCGCAGCTAGCCAGACCAATCCTGAGGTCACCCAAATTTTCTGCCCTTGGGCGCAAATTCTAAGAGCTAAGATTTAGCTGAAGGTGTTCAGAAATGGTTACTTCCGCCAGTCAAAGTGATCGAGCTTGGCTGCGCCGAAGGCGCGGGTACTATATTGCAGCTAAGACCACACAGAATAAGGTGGAGATGGGGGCAAAAGCCCTCAGCAATTCTACTCTCTAAAGTAGCGACCTCCGATCAGACCGGCGGTTAAAAACAAATTTATAGGATCGCTGTTGCGACTTCAGATCGCCTTAAGTTTTATGGTCAAACCAACGTTTGCTTTGTTGATCAGGTTTTCTCCCACTTTTCTTCTGGCCATGCGTGTCGCCCCCTGTCCAACACGCTAAAACCGCCATTCATACGTCGCCCAAAGCGCTTGGGTCGAAACATCCGATCCAACTGTGGAGCGCGCCTCAAGGTTTAGGCTGCCGCCATGGTCAAAGGCGCGCTGGTAGCCGAGGCCAACTTCGCCGAAAATCTCGCTTTCGCTGCCACCGGATGCCAAGACAAGCGTGTTGCCAAAGATTGTCACGTCTACGGCAGAGGGGGCATCGGCGTCGCGGTGGACTGCTGCCAGAGAGGCAGACAGCTTGCCGCCAGCGAGGGATGTCGCATAGCTGCCACCCAGCCGCGTTTCGTTGAATTGCACGTTGCGCTCGCCAACCGTGGCGTTGGTGATGCCGCCGGTTTCCGTGTAGCCGCCAAGATCATGATAGCCATAGAGGAAGCTTGCTTGCGGGGTGAACACCGCGCCATTAGCCAGGGTGTGATCCCGCTGCGCGGCAACCAAGGCGGTCAAAATATTACTTGAATAGCCGGCCGAGACTTCGGAGCCATTGGCAATGCGCGTTTCTTCATGGTCGAGGTGGCCATAACCTAGCCCAAAGCTCAGATCGGCAAACCCGTAGTCCTTCGCCAAGATGCCACTCAAGACCACGCCGCTTGTGTCAAATGACGCCGTACCAAAGGTCCCGTTGTTCTCCAAATAGCTGGCTCCGAGGCCAAAGCGCAGGCCCGTGCCGAGATCGCGTGTCACCCCCGCGCTGGCGCTCCACATGTTTGAGGACAGCCCGGCAGCGCTTGATCCTGCATCGCTATCGCTTTGACTGCCGCTGATCACAAAATACGGGCGAAACCCCTCTTCAAGCGGAAGGCTGCCTTTGGTGCTGATCACGGATTGAACGCCGCTGTCGCTTGGGCCCGTTATACTCTGTAGTTGGCGTGCAAGCCCATAAGACAGGCTGGCAATTTCAAAGGACTGATGCGTGTTTGGCTGCGCTTCTTCTGCGTCATAAGAGGTGTAAACCGGCGCTGCTCCACCCTCATCTTCCACAAACCACCCTTCGTTCGCTCCCGAGACCTTAGTGGTAAACACCCCCTGCACGGTGTCCGCGTCTTCAAAGCGATAGACCAGTCGGCCTCCGACGTTAGTCAGGTTCACATCGTGATCGCTGACCCGGATCGTGCCATCGACATTTGCGGAGGTTTCGATATTCAGCGTCCCACCCCCGTTACCAAGATAGACGGCGTAGCTCTCTGCCGCAGCGGTGGCAGAAACATCCCCTGTGATCAGCAGCGATCCTTGCAGCGCATCGACGCGAATACCGTAGGCTTCGCTCGCTGCGCCGTCGGCAGACACTTGAATGGTGCCACTGTGGGTCAGCGCGCCACCCGTTGAAACCTGAGCGGCGCGCAGCCCGTCTGCGCTCACAGGCCCAGTCCCGGAGGTGGCAACACTTATGGTGCCAGTGTTTTCCAGCGCGCCATCGATGATCCCGCCGTCAACGCCATATGCAGAGCCCCCAAACGACATGCCCGCGTCAAGCACAACACTGATCGTCCCGGAGTTTGAGAACACCCCGCCTGTTCCGATGTCGCGCATTTCAACGCCAGCAGCGTAGGCAGACGAGAACCCTGCGTTTGTCGCACTGACCTGAAGCGTGCCAGAGTTGCTCACAAGGCCGCTGATGTTGTCCACCTCAAGACCCGCCGCGTTGGCCAACGACGTACCAACGGCTGCAACGGTCAGATTTGCTGTGTTCTCAAATTGACCGGAGACGTCATCCATCTCGATGCCATCGGCAAAGGCAAAGGCCCCGTCCGCCAAAGCTTGGATAGAGCCAGAGTTTGTCACCTGCCCGCCAATGTCATTCAAGTCGATGCCATTTGCATGGGCGGGCGATACTCCAATGGACTGCACGGAAATGCTTCCGCTGTTTTCGAGCATGCCTGAGACTGCGTTCAGATTGATGCCTTCGGCGGCCGCGCTGGTCCCGCTCGCGGTGATCGCAATTGTGCCGGAATTTGAGAGCGCGCCGGATACATCACTGCCATCAAGGCCAATCGCACGCGCAAAAGAGGTCGCATTTACAGCAATCGTCAGAGCGGCTGTGTTCACCAGATCACCGGAGGTGTTGCCCACCCCGAAAGCCGCGAGATTTGCGCGTGCCGCATTGGTGGCAGTGATATCGATGGTCCCATGGTTTTGCAGTGTTCCTGAAACGGTATTTGCCGAGATGCCTTCAACACGTGCACTCGATCCGTCCGTGTTGATTTGGATCGAGCCGGTATTGGTGACAGTGCCAGAAATGTTTGACAACCGGACGCCGCCAACCTCAATGCTTGATCCCTGTACGTTCATGTTGATCGTACCGGAATTGGTCAGAACGCCAGATACATCCCGTGCGTCGATCCCGTAGGCAGTCGCATGGCTATTGGCGTCAAGCGACAGGTTCACATTGCCCGAATTGGTCAGCGCACCTTCGATGTTGAGCGCAGAAATACCATAAGCTTCACCACTTGACGCGTTGTCGGCGTTCAGTGCGATGTCTCCGGTGTTGGCCAGGGCGCCCGTGCTGCCAATGTCCTGCACCAAAATGCCCTGCGCTGTCGGATTTCCTCCGGACGCTGTGATCGCCATCGCCCCATCATTTTGCAGCGCGCCTGTCAGGGTGTCCACTTCGATGCCGATGGCCTCACTTCCAGAGGTTGAGAGGGCTGAAACGGTCAGTGCGCCTTGGTGCGTGACGGTCCCACTTACATCCTCTAGCTGGAGACCCGTGGCCGTTGCAGAGCCGCTCGTTGCTTCCGTTGCGACAGAAATACTGCCTGTGTTTGACAGAACACCGCCAATGTCATCCGTTTCGATACCGCGCCCACCCACGCGGGTGACGCCGGTCGACTTGACCTCCAAGTCACCTGAATTTTCGAAATTGCCCAGAATATCATAAAAGTCTAACGCATCAGCAAATGCGCCGTCGACAGTGGCAATGGCTTCAACGCTTACGGTACCGCTATTGGTAAGGGTAGCAGAACTGGAGATCTCCCCGATATCAAGGCCATCTACCCCAGCGGTTGTACCGCTCGCAGCACCGAATATGGCACCTGAGTTGTTCACGCTCCCGGTAAGATCGCCGACCTCAATCACGTCAAAGAACGCGCCGCCTTTTGCTGAGGTGGTGTCTACCGATAGGGCGCCGCTGTTTTCAAAATCACCTGAAACATCAAAAATTTCGACAACATCCGCGGTTGCGCCGTTCTCACCAACAATCTGCATACGGATCGCGCCGGCGTTGGTCAGCCGTCCCGGAAGATAACTGATCTCGATCCCATCACCAGTTGCGTTTCCTGCGCCGCTTATTGCACTGATTTCAATCGTTCCTGAGTTGACGACATCCCCTGTCACCGTATCGATCTGGATGCCATCGACATTGGACAAAGTGCTCCCTGAGGATGTTTCTATTGCGACAGAGATGACGCCCGTGTTTATAAGCGTACCATCAACAGTGACCGAGCGAATACCGTCGGCAATCGCCTTGCTGCTCACGTCCACATCAACGTCAATGGTGCCCGAGTTGATGAGCGTACCAGAGGTGGCGTTTGTCTTGATGCCCGCCGCCGTTCCGAACGTGAGGGCCGAATTTTCGATTGTAATGGTGCCGCTGTTTTCCAGCGCGCCTTGCACATCTCCCTGAATGTCGATGCCATTGAGGTTGGCAGAGTCTCCTGCCGCAGCGCCCATCGTGATCGTTCCGGAGTTCACAACAGAGCCTGACAGGTCGCCATTCAGGTCCACCGCCGCTCGGGTTCGGTTGATGCCTTCTGCGGAGGACAACAGCCCGTCGTTGGTCAGGTTGCTGGTGTAGTCCGCGACGTTGACCACAACAAGGCCAGAGCCTGACAGAGGGGAGACATCAATCGATCCGGTACTGGTGATGGTGTGGTCTTCATCCACACTGCTCACCAACGGCGTTGTCCGTGCGGTTGAGACAACCTCAGCGCTACCAACACCAACGGAGAGCGCCATCAGGGACACCGTGCCTAAGAAAAGCGATGGCGCGACGCTGGCGACCTTGCCCTTAAATTTCGTCAAACGACCACCACGCGCAACCGCACGTTTGTTCTGCTCTCTCAGCATAAAATTCCGCCTCACCCGGCTAAGTTTCCATTAGCAACGCCTCCGGTTTGCCCCAAAGTGCATTCTATTCGCCCTGCCTTTTGGCATGGTTCAAATTGTCCCTAAAGGGGGGCAGAGCTAGGAATTGGAGCAAATGTGGCGTTTTAGAACTTTAGTTTATGCCTTGTTTTCTTGGTCTTCTTTCACAGAGCGCTAGGTTGCATAGTTTTTTGGCGATCAAACTCACCCGCTTAAGACAATAACGCTCTGCTTCCGCCCAAACATCTTCCGACGGATCCGACTCACGCAAGCGCGTTCAAAAGGTCAATTGTGCAGAGGCAGCCCAATTCTGAGGTCTCACTGGTGTGAGATGGCCTCCGACATCTGCGACATATGCTTCTCATAACGCCGCCATTTCCCCACGGAACTGCTGTAAACCGGCTGTCGAACCTGCGTGATGCTGGCCGTCCGCACGCGGCGTTTGGTTTGGTGGAAGTTCAGGCAAGCCTCTTCCCAATCCAGCCCGCAATGGCTTAGCAGATCGCGCACCGTCGTTTCGCGATCAGCGACTAACGCTTGGTAGTCGACAGTGTGAAGGGCGCCAGCAGGCAAAACCTGCTGCCAATGCTGCATCAATTTGCGGTAGCCGTTGTAGTAACGGGCCATTTCGACTTGGTCGTAGCTGTGGAGTTGACTGCGCTCAAAGAGGCGGGTGAAGCCGGAAAGGCAGCTGTCCATGCCGTCTCGGGCCACATGAATGATTTTCGCGTTTGGGAGCAGCGCGTGAATGAGGCCGATCATATCAAAGTTTGACGGCATCTTGTCCGTCACAAACGCAGCACTGTCTGACAGTTGCGCAAGGATTTGGACATAGGCATCGATGCGGTTTTTCAGGAGCTTTTGGCCCGGGTCTTTCAGCAAACTCGGGAAAGCCGCCGACGTTCCATCGGCCCTCGTCTCAAAAAGTTTGCGCAGATCGTTGAGTTCCCCTGCGCCGAATACCTGAGAATGGCTGGCCAGAATGCTCTCGGTCAGTGTGGTGCCGGAGCGTGGCATGCCAAGCACAAAAATCGGCGTCGCGGTAGGGTTGGCGAAGGGGCGTAGCGCCGCGATGGTTTCCTGATCAAATGTATTGATGATGTCGTCAACCTGCTGATCCCGCGCATCGGCATCATATTGGATGGTGGCGCGTTTAAGCGCCGCCCCCGCTTCATATTGCGCCCAGGCTTCATCATAACGGCCAAGCGCGTCGTAGCAGTCTGCGAGGCCAAAGCGATAGGCGATCTGCTTTGATGTGGACATTTGATCGGCTTTGGGCAGCGCGCGTTCGAGCGCTAAGAAAACAGGATTCGTTGCCTCTTTGGGTTTTGAAACCCGGCTGAGGGCGACAAGTGCGGAGGTGTCGTCTGGATCAATAGCCGCAACTTTTTGAAATGCATCGCGCGCCTGTTCCATATCGCCCATCTCCATATGGAGATGTCCTAGGCCCATGAGGCTGGAAGAGAAGCCAGGGTCGATCTCCAGCGCTTTTTGGTAGTAGCACCGCGCGGTTTCTGCGTCTGACAGGGTGCTGTGAGCATGTCCGATCTGATGCAGGCAGGCGGGGTTTTGTTCGTCTAGATCAAGAGCTTTCTGAGCGACTGTCAGCGCCAGCTGCGGATGGTTCTTTTCCAAGAAGACCTGAGACAGGCCCAGATGCGCCGTGGTCAAGCTAGGGTCTAAAGTAAGCGCCTTGCGGAAATGCCGCTCCGCCTCGTCAAGCTCAAGGCGCAGCAGATGGATGCGACCCATGTTTCGCAGTGCCTCGGCGTTCTTGGGATCGTGGGCCAAAACTTGTTCGGCTTCCGCCAGCGCCTCGGAGAGCTGATCCCGCTCGATCAATACAGTGCAAAGGTTGTTGCGGCTCTCATGATGAGCCGGTGCAAGGTTCAGCACACGCTTGTAGTGGCTGATGGCCAAATCCGTGTGCTTTTGGTCGCGTGCGATTGAGCCGAGGTTGTTGAGTGACGCGATGTGATCGGGGGAAAGCACCAGCGCGCGCTCATGGATAGCCTTGGCCTCTTCTAGTTGCCCATCATCATAGTAAGCCAGAGCTAGATTGGCCAAAGCCGGGACAGAAGGCGACGGCAGAGCGATGGCGCGCTGGCCGAGTTCAATGGCGCGATCCAACTGCTCTGCCTTGCGCAGAACTTCCACCATATTGGCCAAAAGCATCTGGTTTGCCGGGTCATGCGCAAGAGCCATTTCCAGCGAGGTCACTGCGCGCTCAATGTCGCCGGTTTGGAATGCGGCTAAACCTGTCAGTTGATGCGCCATCGCATTTTTTGGCGCTGCCTCCAATAGGCGTCCGCAAAGATAAATGCAGGCACTATATTCGCCACTTTCAAAGTGTCTCAGCGCCATTTGTACGGCCTGTTCAGGAGTGAGAGTCGTGGTCTGAGACGCCTTGGAAATGGCTGATGGCATGGTGTGCGTTCCTTTTTCTTACTCAAGATTTATCCGAGCTGGCGAGAGGGAACAATCTCGGGTCTGTGCATTTCTGGGACTTTCGGATTTGCAGGGCAAAATTCGTATAAACAAAGGTTATAAATCTGATTTTTCAGGGTTTTCTACTGATCTGACCTCGTTAAGAGATGTCAGAAATCGCGCAGCGGAAGCACAAAGACAACGCCTTTAGCACGCGATTTCAACGAGACTACAGGGACGGACATATGGGCATGGAAGACAGAACTCAGCGGTTTGCGAGCAGCGGCGGGCGTATGACAAAATGGAAAGGACAGGCTGCGAGCCTGGCGCCTTCGTTGATCCTTGGACCGGTCTCAGCGACGGCCCTGATGATCCCAGCTGCGCTTGCGGAAACGGTCGATTCGGAACGCACCGCGCCGTTCGTCACCTCAGTCGACGAAGACCATAGGATCACTGAAACCGGAGCTGTCCGGGTGACCCCTTTGAGCGACAACGCCTTGGTGGAAATCAATCTGACAGACTACACGAACACCCTGTCCAATCAAGGAACCATCGAGAGCTCAAACGCGACCGATGGAACACATGCGGCTATTGCCATCAATGGCACCTTGTCCGGAACGGTTGCGAACTCTGGCAATGTGACGCTTCAGGCTGCGGGCGCGAGTTCCGCAGATCTGCGAGGCATGGATCTGGACCTGGTGTCTGGCGCGGTGTCCAACTCCGGTACAATTGCGGTCGCGGCCGATGTCACTTCGGATGCGCGCGCACATGGTATCAGCGGCAGCGAAATCTCTGGTTCGATCACCAACTCCGGCGATATTTCAGCAAACGCCGATGGCAGCTCTGCGATTGCGGCTGGGATTTACGTTCGCGACGTTTCTGGGGATATCGAAAATACCGGCAACATCACGGCAACCGCAAACGGCACCGGAACATCAGCGACCGCCTATGGAGCACGAATGATCGGCGTTTCCGGGTCTTTTGTGAATTCCGGTACGATTGATGTGAGCGGCACAGCTGGGAGCGAAGCATCCTCCTACGGCGTGCGAGCGTTTGATGTCAGCGGCGTGGTGACAAATACCGGGACGGTGCACGTTTCTGCGGCTGCGGGTACCAACCCGAATGCCTATGGGGTGGACTTTGACACCATTGAAGCAGGCGGCGTTCTATCAAACTCTGGCACCATTGAGGTGACCGCCGCCGGAGCGAACGGTTCAAGTGGCAGCGCTGGTGGCATCGAAGTCCAATCTATCGACGGCAGTTTGAGCAATTCCGGCGACATCTCCGTTGCTGTGAGCGGGGTGAGCTGGGCTTATGGTGAAGGCATCAACAGTTCAAGTGTGTCGGGTGATCTCGAAAACTCAGGCAATGTGATTGTGCAAACCTCTGGCATGAGTTCTGCTTCGGCGACGGGTGTCGCAACACGTTTTGTCTCAGGCACTGTCACCAACTCCGGCAGCATCACAGCTCGGGCGAACGGATCCAGCTATGCCTACGCGACGGGTCTAAGGACGTTTAGTGTTGATACCTCAAGCGAGGTCACCAACAGCGGTTCCATCGTCGTTGAGGCACAAGGGCAAGGCTCCAGCGTAACTGCCACTGGTATGCGGTCGATTTTCCTTTCGGGAACGCTCACCAATAGCGGTACGCTCCAAGCGACAGCAAGTGGCAGCACCGCGAGTGCCACCGGCATGTGGACGATGAGTGCTGACAATACGGCGCGTATTGAGAATTCTGGCGATATCACGGTGTCAGTGAATGCGGTGGCCTCCTCGGCGCAGGCAAACGGGATGTTTGTAGGCGGAATGAGCGGCGCATTGCTGAATTCAGGCACGGTATCTGTTCAAGCGAATGGCCAATATTCAGAGGCTGCTGGCATTAGCGCGGGGCAGAACGAGGGACCTTTTTTCGGTCTTTCAGGAGATGTGCTCAACGTTGGCGTGGTCGAGGTCTCAGCAACCGGGACAAGCGAAGCAAGCACCTTTGGCTTGAATGTGGGCTCTGTTGACGGAAGCGTCACCAACACTGGCACGCTTTCGGTCACAGCTGCAGCCGAATTTGGTGGGCTCGCAACTGGGATTGCGGTCCAAGACGTTGGAACAGCGGGCAGCATCACCAACAGCGGTGACATCACGGTTACGGCTAACTATTCGGACGCAACAGGCTTTTACGCAGCGGGGATCGGCTCTGGGCTCATGGAAGGCAGCTTGGTCAACGATGGCACCATAAGCGTAACCGCCAGCCAGCCAGCGCCTTCAATGGCCGATGCAGCCTTCGTTGCGGGGATCGGGGCGCTTGAGGTCGCAGGCACTCTTGATCACACAGGCGCAATTGAAGTCACCAGCGCAGGTGGCACAAACAGCCAAGCCTACGGTATTTATGCTGCGACCCTGTCCGGTCAGATCAACATCAGCGGCGATGTCGCAGCGCAAGGGGCGGAGCGCACCTATGCCATCTATCTTGGCGACGGCAATGGAGCGTTGAATATCGAAACCTCTGCGGAAATCGATGGGACAATCCGTGTGGCCGATCACGATGTGGCGTTGACGCATTCCGGCGACACGCGTGTCTATCAGTTTGAAGACGCCAACACCGTGGCGGGGACCTTCACCACCGATGTGAACATCGACAACGGCGCTTGGTTTGTAAGCGACGAAGGCGGATCAGCCCCGGTTTACACTTCGGCAGTGGGTGAAGATTTTGCCGTGAACACTTTGATGCCATTCGAACTCAGCGGGCTCTCCGATGACTTGTCTCAGGAGCTGGGCGTCCAAAGCGGTGGTCAAGTCAGCCGCAATGCGACAGCCGAGCGCGTGTCAGATATGCCTCTAAGCAGCTTTGCGCGATTTGGCTACAGCCGCTCTAAAGGCACCACTGCAATGGGTGCCGAGCGTGCACATCTTGGCGCCCTCACAGCAGGGCTAACGGGACAGGCGCAAGATCTGCGGTATGGCGTGGGGCTTTCCTTCGCCTCGGGTAATTCCAGCCAGGCTTCCAACAACACGGATACCGATGGGGTCTACCTGAGTGCAATGCTGGCCAGAGACTTCGGTTTTGCCGATCTCAGCATTGGTATTGGCTGGGGCGCGTTTGACCATGAGAACCGCCGCGCGATTGCTGGCAGCGCGGACGCCGTGGGGGACTATGACTCCACGCTCAAATCCGCCTACGTGGGCATCTCTCGCGCCTTCAAGCTCTCGGATCGGTTCACCCTGACACCGCGTGCGTCCTACCTCTATGGCGAGCAAGAGATTGATGGCTATACTGAAACCGGCTCATCAGCCAATGCCACTTTTGGTACGCGCGACATCCAGTTTGAAGAAGCCCAACTTGGCGCATCGCTGTCCACATTGCTTGGAAATGGTGTCATGAGCTTCTCTCTGGACGCGGTGCATCGCAGCGTGGACAGCCCGGAGTTGGTTGATGTGTCGATCTTTGGCACCACCACAGCGCTGACGGCCGGCGGGTCGGAAGAAGGCACGCTTGGTCAGCTGGGTATCAGCTATCAGACCGATCTGGGGACGCGCGGATCGCTGTCACTGTCAGCCAACCGCCGATTTGGCTCTGGTGCGCAGGATCAATATGTCTCAGCGGAGTATTCCTGGACGTTCTGATGCTGTGTGTTCTCTGCATCACGCGCTGACCCTCCGCGACGTCATGGTTGCGAAACGCGAAAGCGCCAGTCTATCGACCACGCGGCCTCTGCACCCTGCGGCGGCCGCGTTGCCACACCAGAATTGACGAAGCTAGGACCTCAATATGCCCTCCAAATCCCGCCTGACTTTTGCGTTTTTTGCCTCACTGACCTGTGCTTGCGTCATGATGTTTGAGGACATTGGTGAGGCCATGGGAGCGGAGTGGATTGAGCGCTGGGACGATCTGCATGTGTGGGAAGTGTTGATCATGATGTTCCTCTTTGGCGCCATCACTATTCTTGGCCTCGAAGTCGCCAAAATGCGCCGCTATCAGGAAACGCTTGAAGACAAAGTGGGTCGCGCATCGCAGGCGTTTGAAGACATGCTAAACGCCTATTTCGATCAATGGTCCTTCTCTCCTGCTGAGCGTGACGTGACGCGCCTTTTGCTCAAGGGTTGCACAATTTCTGAGATGGCAGAAATCCGGAACGCCAAAGAGGGTACGATCAAAGCGCAGACAAATTCGATCTATAAGAAATCGGGTTACGTTGGAAAATCACAGCTGTTGAGCGCGCTTTTAGAAGACCTGACCAATGGCGGTTCTGTGGCCGCTTAGCGACAGGACTTCCGCAACAGCGGCGAAGGAAAAAAGCGGTTTTGTACGATTCGCGAGCATCAAGAAAGGTCGCGGGGAAACTTGATCGAAATTGACCTGCTCCCCTGAAGAGTCCTCACTTTGAGGTTAGCCTGTTCTCCAACTGAGGAGACAGACGATGAAGAGAAGCCGATTTAGAGAAGAGCAGATTATTGGCATCCTGAAAGAACATCAGGCGGGTTTGAGCGCGAAAGGGTGTTGTCACGTTAACCGGTGATTTACATAGAAATCCTGGTTTTCGGATTTCAAGCGGCCTTTGTGGCAGCATTCCAGGCGTCAAATGCCTCTAGGCGGTGATATCTGATTGTTAGGGCTGAGCGGCGGCGTGCGGGGACACTGAAGCGATTGCGAACGGCTGAATGGGTGGCCACAAACCTTTGCAACCCGCCGACAGACCGGTGGCCTTGCATTGTTCGCTCTCGCTTTCGGAATGGGAGATGACTGTTTTCAGCCCGGTTGTTGAGGCCCTTGTGCGACCAGTGATCCAGACTCGGCGCGATCTCCCGTTTGGCAGCACCATATGAGCGCAGCTTGTCTGTGATGATCCGTTTGGGAATAAAACCAAGACGCGTTATCAGGCTGCGCAATAGCCGTTTGGCGGCTCGTTTGTTGCGTTTCGATTGGATGATTTCATCCAGAACGACGCCATGCTGATCGACCGCGCGCCAAAGCCAATACTTGCGGCCAGATACTCTCACGACAACCTAATCGAGATGCCAGATATCCCCGGGGATGCCCTGTCGCTGTCGAAATTTGCGCGCGATCTGTGGCCCGAACTTTATGACCCAGCGCCGGACAGTCTCGTAAGACACGTCGATCCCGCGCTTCAGCAGCATCTCTTCAACTTCGCGTAGGCTTGGATTGAAACGGGTGTACAACCACACTGCATGGGCGATGATTTGAGGAGGAAATCGGTGACGCTTGTAGCTGATCGGTGAGGAATTCATCGATGTCACCTATGCCCAAATCCAAACACCAGCAACCGCAGGGAAATCAACGTGATAACACCCCCCCCGTGTTATGGTGTCGGACAAACTTCGCTCTTACAGAGCCGTTAAAGTGGAGATTTCACCCGGTCTCGAGCATCGCCAGCACAAAGGTCACAATAATCGTACTGAGAATTCAATGGCTCTGTTGCAAATTTTCGATTTGGCGGCAGGTATCCAACCTTTAGGCACACTTATGCTGCTAATTGACTTTCGATCATTGCGACAGCCTCTGTCATTATGCAAGGTCCAACACCGAAAGCCCGCTCGATCATGCGCTTTTCTCCTACCGGATCTCTGGAAAAGTTGAAGGCCCGGCCTTGCCCTTTTCGCAGCGCTCTCATGACCTCGAAACCTTTGATTGTCGCATAGGCTGTTTTCATCGTCTTGAACCCGCGCACTGGCTTAATCAGCTGTTTCAGCTTACCATGGCTGGCTTCGAGGATGCTATTGAGATATTTTCACCTGTCGGCGCTATACATCTCTTGCATATTTGCCTTCGTCTTTCAGCTCACCCAGGGCTGCGGCATAAGTTGGGGCCTTGTCCGTGTTAATCACGCGGGGCTGTTCCCAGCTTTTTAATCCTTTCAGTGCCTTACCAAGAAAGCGTTTGGCTGCTTTCGTGTTCCGCGTCGCAGAGAGGTAGAAGTCGATCGTATTCCCCAGTTTGTCGACCGCCCGATAGAGATAGGTCCATTTGCCTTTGACCCGGATATAGGTCCCATCCACGCGCCAACTATCTGACATTGGGCGTCGCCATTGCCAGCGCATGCGCTGTTCGATTTCCGGGGCATATTTTTGAACCCATCGATAGATTGTGGAATGATCAAGCTGCCCCCCACTCCGACATCATGGCTTCCAGATCACGGTAGCTGACCCCGTACCGGCAGTACCGACGTACGGCCCACAAACTCACCTCACCAGTTAAATGGCGCCCTTTGAAATCATTCACATCAAAGCCTTCAGATCAGTACTTCCGTCAAGCCTGATAATTCCAACATAAATTTGCAACAGAGCCCGTCGTGTTGCCATTACGTCTTTTGCCTAGCAATTTAGTATTTTGATAGGTATGTATGTGCCAAGCAAAACCTAAAAATGATTGACATGACATCTCTGAGCAGCATCGCAATGAGCGCCTATACCGACCTAGTGCGCCTCTTGAAAGACGGCGTCTTGTCCGGTGTCGAAGGCAAACCGACGCTCAAAGAGCGCGGCGCCAAGGCCTATTGGTACGCAGCGCGACGCATCGGCACCGAGATGCGCTTCACCTATATCGGCGAAGATAGCAACGAAACGCGTGAACGTATCGACCGGATCGAAGAGCTGCATGCAACGGCCAAGGAGCGACAGGCGGAACAGGCCCGGCTTGTGCGACTCTTGCGCGCCGAAGGCATGACCCCCACCGACCGGGCAACCGGTTCCATCCTGTCGGCGATGGCAGCGGCAGGGACTTTCCGTTTGGGTGGTACAATCGTCGGGACGAACGCGTTCCGGCTCTATGAAGGAGAGCTAGGTATTCGTTTGCCGTTGGGAGGCATGGCAAATACCGGAGATATCGACATCGCCCAGTTCGAAAAACTTAGCGTGGCCCTACAAGACCAAGTCGACCCAAGTCTGGCTGAGACTTTTGCAGCGCTTAAGTTTGATCCCTTGCCAGCCCTTGACGACGGCCGAACGTGGCGATGGGGCCAGGGTGGCAGCGGTCAACTGGTCGAGTTTCTCACGCCGGCATTTGGCGATGAAACCATCCGCAATTTGCCTGCTTTGGGCGTGAACGCTCAAGCGTTGAACTATCTCAACTTCCTGATAGCCGAACCGATCCATGCAGCGGCGATCTATCGATCCGGCGTTCTAGTTCAAATTCCACGCCCCGAGAGATATGCAGTCCATAAACTGATCATCGCCGATCGGCGGCGAGACGGGGCGGGGAGCCTAAAATCCGCAAAGGACCGCGAGCAGGCGGCCTTCTTGATCGAGGCGATGGCCGAGGACCGACCCGATGATTTGGCCCGTGCCTATGCCGCTGCTCTGGAGGTTGGCCCACGCTGGCGGGAGCACATCGGCAATTCTCTTAAACGGATGCCGAAGACAAAGGCTATCATCGATACTCTGGATATATAACCGCCGCAAGAAGGCATCGTGGCTCCGCAACACCACCATCCCTCTACACCGTCCGTCGGAACAGCCTACGCGCATTGGGTTCGACAAGTAATACACTCGGGCACTGCCATCTTACTTGCTCACGGCCGCTGGTTGCCTTGTCTGTTTTTGAAACAGTTATTTCGAGAGCGGGGACAGAGGCTTTAAGTCCCAAACGCTAGACAACACAACAGCCCCATCCAACTTCGCATCTACAAGCATGCCTTTTCGGCTTGTTATTGCATTCTTCCAGCGCCCGAAGCCTTTTGACATCCAACACACTCATGCCCCAACCTAGCTTCATATTTATAGAAGGTCGCGTCACTGATGCCCTAGAGGCGCAACAGCTCCTGCGCTCTCGAACAAGCCTCATGTTCTTTAATTATATCCACGGATATGCTCGTACGAAAATCTGAGTTTCATAGTTCATCTTTTGACTAGATGGACTACTACCGCCTCAATGGACAGATTTCATGAGCTCAGGTCAATCGATGCCATCGGGGAGCACAAGTTCAACATGGCTCACGCCCAAAGACTGCGCCAATTCATAGAGTGTTATTACAGTAGGATTGCGCTTGCCGCGTTCTAGTCCACTCAAATACTGCTGACTAAAACCAGAAATTTCTTCAATTTGTTCCTGCGTCAAGCCCTTCTCTCGGCGCAGGCGCCCAAAGTTTCGACCAACCAATTTCCGCATATCCATGCGATTGAGGGATGGACCAATAGCGGATCCATCAGTATCAACTTTAATATGTAAAATGAGGTTTTGATATGTATATTGTTGCTACCTTTTCCCCCAAAGGAGGCTCCGGAAAAACCACCGCTATTATGGCCCTTGCGTTTGGCATGATTACTCAAGGCAAACGCGTTGCGGTGATGAACTGCAATGAACAAGCCGCAGTTAGCCTCGCCTCGCGACACTCTTCCGACCTGAAGGTCTGGTATGATCAATTCTCAGCCGGCTTAATTCGCAGCACACAACTGAAGTTGTTTGAATGCACCTCAGTAGAAAACGTACAGGATGCAATGGCCGTCGCTAGAACTGAGGGCTTTGATGTTTTGCTTATCGACACCTCTGCTATACTTGAATCGCCTCAATTGGCGGCAATCGAAGCGGCAGACCTCGTTGTTGCACCAGCGATCACGACAGTGGAGGCAATGCACATCATACGCGGCATCAAAAATCTGGATCTCGACACGACAAACTTCGTCGGATTGGTGACCGGCTGCCGATCAGGCCCACAAGAAATCCAAGAGATACGAAATGCATTTGGTGAATGTGAAATGTTTCACTCAGAGCTTCCTTGGGCCAGTGTTTTTGCACACCAAATCCTCTATGGTGATCTTGCGCAGAAGACTGCATCCTTGGCATGTTCGCCAGGTCGACCTGGCTACGCCCGCTTCATTGACGCCCAAAGTGCTTTCGTTTCAGCTCTAAGACTAAGCTTTGAGATTGAATGGATGCTAAAAGGACTTCGCTTGGACAGCCTAAACCAAAATCCAACAGTAGAATTTTTGGGATTCGAAGAACTATCAATGACGCTCACCAACTAAAATTGGTCGGGAAGGCACTTGAGCAAGCCTAAACATAACTCAGCAAACGAACCTTGCTATCCCAGTAAAAGCTCACCCTCATTCGGAGAAGTAAAGATGTCGAAACCGTTAGAAAGCCTACTGGGCGAACTCAGGTCGCTTCAAGAGGCCGCCGAAAAACTGGGTAAAAGGCATCCAAACTTCGACTACAAGTCATACATGGAAGAGATTTGGAGCAACGATTGCAGCAATCCCGCACGCACCAACAGTCTAGAAGAAATTGAGAATAAAAGTGATTTAGAGCTCTCTAACAACCTAGATCTGCAATACAGACTTCTCACGGCGGCTTATTTAACCTGCGACGATCGTGAGATCGATCAAGCAGTCAATCGTGTCTCGAATGTTCGTCGGATGAAAAAACAGGGCATTTTTGACCTCATGGACTGAGCTACTCCCCATCTGTTGGACAACTTTCTGCGAAACTTAAGCTACTCTCTGCTCAAGCTTCTGAAACGTTAGAACGCAACGCGTGCTATAATAGTGACGGATCAACTTTGCTCTTTTGGAGCCGCTAAAGTGGAGATTGCACCCGGCCTCGAGCATCGCCAGCACAAAGGTTTGAACAACGGGAGCGAAGCATCGCACCGATACACTCGACCGCAAGAAAAGATTGTGGGGCGCTTCAAACACCCGAGGCCAGCGCAACGTTTCCTGTCCGCGAAGGGCCAGATTACCTTTGTGTTCCACCCAAAACGCCGCCGTCGGTCCACCAAATCATACCGCTGCGCGAGACACCCTGCAGGCTGGCTATACAGCGCGCTTGTCAACCCACGATCAAACCGCCGTCCTGTTTCACCCCCAACACTACCGCCCTTCAGACCAGTTCTACAACCATACCCAAGCCGCTGCATTCAAGCTTTGGACTGAATATTCACGCGAGCTCAACGCTTGAAATCAGCGCAACGTACCGATCGCGCGCCATCGAGAACAACCTGAAAATGCCCACCTATATCCAGATCGCTTCATCGGAAACCGAACATTCTTTGAAGTAAAAAACCACTGATCTGCCCTTCACCGAACATCGGCAACGAAAAATCGAAGTTTATGTAAGCGCCAAAATTTCAGGGGGAGTGACCATGAAGCATGTCACAAGCTGATCCCTCAAAAGAGTTGCTCATAGGTCGGATAGCATCTTTAAGTTGTAGTTTATTACGCAAAAAGTCACCTAGGGTGGCGTTTCAAAATTTAGAGATTGCAAACATCAGATTCATCCTAGCAGCTGCGCTAACAACCCATTCATAAGCTGCGAGGCAAACACCAAAATACCACTTCGAACCAAATCGCGGCAGCGCGAAATTTTTTGAGGTAGTGCTGCAGCGCCTACGTGCCGATGCATCTTCCCCAAAACAACCCAATCAGCAAAACCAGACAATCACTTAGGCATCTGCAAGGTCACTCAGATCAAGCGACAAATGCAGAGACTAGCGACGCGAGGAGTCGGAACCTCGTAGCCAATCTGGGTCAACCTGCCTCAGCACTGCCAAAAAATAACATAAGACAAATTACAGGATTCCAAAATCTGGCCCCGCGAACCAATGAATTTGTTGGTTCGCGACACCCCAGTTTTTTGAAGTCGGAAACAAAAACTGAAGTGCCGCGAGTGTCCCCGAGCTGTCGGAAAAGCTCGCGTTGCGAAAGGAACGAGGGAAATCGTCATGAGCAACAGAGGACATACCCAACTTGTCAGAGGCGGCCAGACGACACAACACTGGACGCGTATGGCCACTCAGGTGGTCAAGTATAGCATCTCAGTCGCCGCTGGTGTGTTCACACTTACGTATGCGATCTTGGTGATGAATAATTACGAAATGCCTAAGGTTCATCTGACCTACGTCTATTGGCTCGCAGAGTTCAACGTAGAGCAGCGCGGCACCGAATTGCGCGAATTGAGCTATATTGAAGAGAACGGCGAACGTGTGACCCGCACCGCTGGCGAGGTCTATGCGGACAAGCGGATCAAACACATTTCTGATCTGTATTCCTACAACGCCAAGAAATTTGCTTTTATCTCGATGATCCCCGCCGTGGTCGGGTTTATCCTAACCTTCGGCGTGTTTGCGCTTGTGGGCCGCACATTGAACCAAGAGGAACATGTGCGCGGTGCTCGGCTTGTGTCAGCGAAAGAGCTCAAGGCATGGTCCAAAAACAAATGGCGCGAGTACGAAAAGAAGTTTGGCAAAAACTCGAAGAAAGGCCCGCGCTACTCCATCGCTGGCATCGAGTTCCCTCCAAACTCTGTTGAGGCACAAATCGGCATCACCGGCACCGTGGGTGTTGGTAAAACCAATGCGATGCACGAGCTGCTGAACACGATCCGCGAAATGGATGGCCGCGCGATCATCTATGACCGGATGGGCGGTCTGCTGCGCGATCACTACGACCCTGACAAAGACATCATTCTAAACCCATTTGATGATCGTTCTGTCGGCTGGTCGCCATTCAACGAAGTGTCGTCTTCTGAAGGCTTTGCCCAAATCGCAGAGGTGATGATTCCGGATCAGCAAGGCTCTCTTGATAGCTTCTGGACGCAATCAGCCCGCTTGGTGTTTCAGTACGCGGCGCGTGAGCTTGCGAAGGCAGGCAAAACCACCAACGCGGATCTGCGCAAAGCGATCATGAACATTCCGTCTGAAGAACTTGGGCGATTGGTCGCTTCGACACCCGGCGCCCACTTCTTTGGTGAGCATGTTGCAAAGACATCCGGCTCGATCCGCGCGAACTTGATCACAGAGCTGCGCTTTCTGGAATATCTGCGCGATGATGCGCCTCCCTTCTCAATCCGCGATTGGGTCAAAGAGGATCGTCCTGGCTTTGTGTTCCTGACCGGCAACGCAGAACAGTCCGCAGGGCTTTGTCAGGTTGTTGCCCCCCGGGCTCAGCTTGGCGTGAACGTTGCCACTCAGGGGGCCAATTGCGTTGCATAGCCAGCCCACAACTCGAAAGCATCGTTTCGCGCGTGGCGGTATGATTTGGC
>NZ_JAGHRP010000019.1:0-23417 GCF_017743755.1 Shimia sp. R9_3
CACCAAACCGGGTGCGGCTATGAAGCCTTTCTTTGGCGTCGCCCCTGTGGTGCTGGATCCGCAGTCCGGCGAGGAAATCAGCGGCAATGATGTGGAAGGTGTGCTGGCCATTGCCGACAGCTGGCCCTCACAGATGCGCACCGTCTGGGGCGATCACGAGCGTTTTGAGAAAACCTATTTCTCTGATTACAAAGGCTATTACTTTGCCGGAGACGGCTGTCGCCGCGACGCAGATGGCGACTATTGGATCACCGGTCGTGTGGATGATGTGATCAACGTCTCAGGCCACCGCATGGGCACAGCCGAGGTCGAAAGCGCGCTGGTGGCGCACGCCGCCGTGGCCGAGGCCGCTGTGGTGGGCTACCCGCACGACATCAAGGGGCAAGGCATCTACTGCTACGTGACCCTGATGAATGACCGCGAGCCCTCTGATGAATTGCGCACCGAGCTGCGCAACTGGGTGCGCACAGAAATCGGCCCGATTGCCAGCCCCGACCTGATCCAATGGGCGCCCGGTCTGCCCAAGACCCGCTCCGGCAAAATCATGCGCCGCATCCTGCGCAAGATCGCAGAAAACGACTACGGCGCGCTGGGGGACACATCCACGCTGGCAGATCCTGCCGTCGTCGATGATCTTATCGAGAACCGCATGAACAAAGGGTGAGATCAGATGTCAGCAGATAGCGAAACCCTCACCCGAATGGTGAATGTGATCCTGCTTGGCCCTCCCGGGGCCGGCAAAGGCACACAGGCGGAATTGCTCGTGAAAACCCATGGGCTGGTGCAGCTCTCCACCGGAGACATGCTGCGTCAGGCCAAGGCCAGCGGCTCTGAGCTGGGCAATCGTGTGGCCGAGGTTATGGAACGTGGCGAGTTGGTCACCGATGACATTGTTATCGGCCTGATCAAGGAGAAGCTCGCCAGCTCTGATGCCAAAGGCTTCATCTTTGACGGCTTCCCCCGCACGCTGGCACAGGCCGATGCGCTGGGGGGCCTGCTGGAAGAGGCAGGCGTGACCCTGAGCGCGGCAATTGAGCTGCAGGTCAACGACAAGATCCTTGTGAAGCGCATTCTGAACCGGGCCGAACAGGCCAAGGCGGCAGGGCAGCCGGTGCGCGCGGATGACAATGAGGAAACATTGGTGCAGCGGCTTGAGGCCTATCACGCCCAGACCGCGCCCCTGATTGACTATTACGCAGGCAAAGGCGTGCTCAAGCCTGTGGACGCGATGGGCGAGATTGACGCCATCGCCAACGAACTTGCCGCGATCGTCTCTGAGGCGGGCGCGTGAAGGGAAACATCTGCGCGGATATTTTTTGCGCAGATGTGGAGGATAATCACAACGAGGGAGGAGGCATTTATGTCTGACAACTCATCTAACGCTGCATATTGGTCTGCCAATGTGCGCATCATCCTGATCAGCCTCGTCATCTGGGCGCTGGTCTCTTTCGGGTTCGGCATTCTGCTGCGTCCGATGCTGGCGGGCATTTCCGTTGGCGGCACGGATCTGGGATTCTGGTTCGCCCAGCAAGGGTCCATCCTGGTCTTTCTTGGTCTGATCTTTTTCTACGCCTGGAAGATGAACAAACTCGACGCCGAACACGGCGTTGACGAAGAATAAGGGGCCTGTGCAACCATGAGCCAATTTGCCATCAACCTGCTGTTTGTGGGCGCTTCTTTTGCGCTTTACATCGGCATCGCGATTTGGGCCCGTGCCGGGTCTACATCAGAATTTTACGCCGCCGGGCGCGGCGTTCACCCGGTCACCAACGGTATGGCGACAGCGGCGGACTGGATGTCTGCGGCCTCGTTTATTTCCATGGCGGGCCTCATCGCCTTCACCGGCTATGACAACTCCTCCTTCCTGATGGGCTGGACCGGTGGCTATGTGCTGCTGGCACTGCTGCTTGCGCCTTATCTGCGCAAATTCGGCAAGTTCACTGTGTCGGAATTCATCGGCGACCGCTTTTACAGCCAGACCGCACGTATTGTGGCGGTGATCTGTCTGATCGTGGCCTCCACCACCTATGTGATTGGTCAGATGACCGGTGTGGGCGTGGCCTTTGGCCGCTTTCTGGAAGTTTCCAACACCGCCGGTCTGCTGATCGGTGCCTGTGTGGTGTTTGCCTATGCGGTGTTTGGCGGCATGAAAGGTGTGACCTACACGCAGGTGGCGCAATATTGCGTTCTGATCACAGCCTACACCATTCCGGCGATCTTTATCTCGCTGCAGCTGACCGGCACACCTATTCCGGCGCTGGGTCTGTTTGGCGAGCACGCCGCCTCCGGTGAGCCTCTGCTGGCGAAGCTGGACGCGGTTGTGACCGAGCTTGGTTTCAAGGAATATACCGCGCACCACGCAGACACGTTCAACATGGTGCTGTTCACTCTGAGCCTGATGATCGGTACTGCGGGTCTGCCCCACGTGATCATGCGCTTCTTTACCGTGCCTCGCGTGTCTGATGCTCGCTGGTCTGCGGGCTGGACACTGGTGTTCATCGCGCTGCTGTATCTGACCGCCCCTGCGGTTGGTGCCATGGCACGCCTGAACATTTCTGAGCTGATGTGGCCAAATGGCGGCATCTCTGGCGAAGCTGTGACCGTTCAACAGATCGAGAACGAGCCAGAGTATGACTGGATGGCCACCTGGCAGAAAACCGGTCTTCTGGATTGGGAAGACAAAAACGGCGACGGCAAGATCCAGTACTACAACGACAAGAACGCTGATCTTCAGGCGATGGCTGCGGAAAAAGGCTGGGAAGGCAACGAGCTGACCAAGTTCAACCGTGACATTCTCGTGCTGGCGAACCCTGAGATTGCCAACCTGCCATCCTGGGTGATTGGTCTGGTTGCTGCGGGTGGTCTGGCGGCGGCGCTGTCCACAGCTGCGGGTCTGCTGCTGGCGATCTCTTCGGCCGTGTCTCACGACCTGATCAAAGGCGCGATCAACCCGAATATCTCGGAAAAGAGCGAGCTTCTGTCGGCGCGTATTGCCATGGCTGTGGCCATTGCGGTGGCGACCTGGCTGGGCCTCAACCCTCCGGGCTTTGCAGCGCAAACCGTGGCTCTGGCCTTCGGTCTGGCGGCGGCCTCGATCTTCCCGGCGTTGATGATGGGGATCTTCTCCACCAAGATCAACAACACCGGTGCGGTGGCTGGCATGCTCGCAGGTCTGACCGTGACCCTGATCTACATCTTCCTGCACAAGGGCTGGCTGTTCATTCCGGGCACCAACTCCTTCACCGATGCGGATCCGCTTCTGGGCACTGTGAAATCCACCAGCTTTGGCGCGATTGGCGCGGCGGTGAACTTTGCTGTGGCCTATGTTGTGGCCGGCATGACCAAGGAGACCCCTGCCGAAATCAAGGCGCTGGTCGAAAGTGTGCGTGTGCCGCGTGGCGCAGGTGCCGCTCAGGATCACTAAGTCCTGACACCCGGCGCTGGCGGGGGCTCCCCTCCCTGCCAGCGCTCTCCTCCTGTCCCGTCCGGGTCTTTCCGGGCGGGACATGTGGTCTGATCCGAGGTGCCACCGATGTTGGCGAGGCAGGCGAAAAATAAACACACGGAACTGACGTACCCATGCCGTTGACCCCTGCTCAAATCGCCCGCTTTCTGAGATCTGTTCACCCCTATGACAGCCTGCCTGCCGAGGTGACCAATGCGCTGAGCACCCGTCTTGAGGCCCACAGCTACAGCCTCGGCGATACGGTCTATCAGCATGGCGCACCACTGGCGGGGATTTATCTTGTCTATGCCGGGCTGGTGGAGATTTCTGATGAACATGGCGGCGTGGTCTCCCATCTGGGGCTGCGCAACTCCTTTGGGGAGCGGGGCCTTCTGCGCGACGGCAAGGCCGCCACCCATGCGCGCTGTGAAGAAGACAGCACATTGCTTTTGTTGCCCAAAGACACGCTGCTGGCGCTAATTGAAGAGCATGACGCCGTGCGGCGGTTTTTTGACCGTGCCGGCTCTGAGCGGCGCGGCGCCGCCGCGGGCAATGATCTTGCCAATACCGACATCGCCATCTTTATGGCGCGCAATCCCATCACCCTGAAAGCCGATGATACCGTGCGCCGCGCCGCGCGCACCATGGCGGAGGCCGGAATTTCCTCGATCTGCGTGATCGGAGATGACGGCGCGCTTCAGGGGCTGGTCACCACCGGCGATCTGGTTGGCCGCGTGCTCTCGCAGGATCTGAGCCCGAACACCCAGCTGGCGGAGGTGATGACCGCCGCACCGCGCAGCCTGCCGCCCCATGCGATTGGCTCTGACGTACTACATATGATGACGGAATTTGGTTTTGGCCATATTCCGGTTGTGGAGAACGGCGCGCTGGTGGGGATTGTCACCCAGACCGATCTGACCCGGCTTCAGGCGGTGAGCAGCGTGGAAATGGTGCGCGAGATCACCCGCGCCGACACCGCCGAAGACATCGCGCAGGTGACCTGGCGCATCCCCAAGCTGCTGGCGCAGCTGGTGGGCTCGGGCCACCGCCATGACATTGTCACCCGGCTGATCACCGATGTGGCCGACATCACCACGCGGCGTCTGCTGACGCTGGCAGAGGCCCGGCTGGGCCCGCCGCCGGTGCCCTATCTGTGGCTGGCCTGTGGCTCGCAGGGGCGCCAGGAACAGACCGGCGTGAGCGATCAGGACAATTGCCTCATTCTGGATGATGCGGTGACCGAGGAGATGCGCCGCGGCTATTTTGCGAAGCTTGCGCGCTTTGTCTGTGACGGGCTGAACACCTGTGGCTATGTCTATTGCCCCGGTGACATGATGGCCACCGCCGAGCGTTGGCGTCAGCCTGCGCGGGTCTGGCGCAGCTATTTTCAGGGCTGGATCAACACCCCCAATCCCGAAGCGCAGATGCTGGCCAGCGTAATGTTTGACCTGCGCCCGATTGCCGGAACCTGGCAGGGTTTTGAGGAGATGCAGGCCGAGACCCTGCGCACTGCAGCGCAGAACTCAATCTTTGTGGCCCATATGGCCTCCAATGCACTTAAACATCACCCGCCTCTGGGGCTGTTGCGCGGATTGGTGACCATCAAATCCGGGGAGCACAAGCATCAGCTTGATATGAAACACAACGGCGTTGTACCGGTGGTGGATCTCGCGCGGATCAGTGCTTTGCAAGGCCAGCTCAGCGCGGTGAACACCCGCGCGCGGCTGCAGGCCGCCAGCGATGGCCGCGCCGGATTTTCCGCTTCAGGCATTGCCGATCTGCTGAGCGCCTATGACCTGATTGCAGAAGAAAGGTTGAACCATCAGTTACGTCAAATTCATTCCGGTATTGCTCCCGATAATTTCCTCGCACCATCATCTCTGTCAGACTTTGACAGAAGTCATCTACGCGACGCCTTTGTCGTAATAAAATCCCTGCAAGGCGCGCTCAGCCATGGGCGCAGCGCCAGCAACTAGGCTTAGGAGGCCAGCGATGTTTCTCGAACTTCTCGCCGTGATTTTTGCCGGTGTCGCCGGGGCCGGATTGATGATGCTGATCATTCGACTGACCGGCGGGCGGCTGCCCAAATGGCTAACGCCGGTGGCCGCGGGCGCGGTGATGATCGCGGTGAGCATCAGCTCTGAATACAGCTGGTTCAGCCGCACCACCGCAACCCTGCCTGAAGGGCTGGAGGTGGTGGAGACCGTTGAGACCTCCGCAATGTGGCGGCCCTGGACCTATGCGGTGCCGATCACCGAGCGGTTTGTGGCGGTGGACACAGCTTCAATCCAAACCAACACCGCCCACCCCGAAATGAGGCTCGGGCAGGTCTATTTTTACGGCCGCTGGTCGCCGTTGAACCGACTGAACGTAGCCACAGATTGCACGAGCAACCGCCGGGCAGCGCTCATAGATGCAGTGTCGTTTGCTGCAGACGGAAGTTTAGATGGTGCGGATTGGGTGAGCGTGGACGAAGGTGACCCATTGATCGAGGCCATATGTGAGATTTCTTGATGTTGTCCCGACTTTCTCTGAGATTGCGTGTTCTTCTGTTCTTTGCCCTGCTGGCCATAGGCGGCATGCTGATAATGAACGCTGCGCTGGTGGTAGGTTTTCGAAGCGCGTTATCTGATGGCATTTCAAATGGCTTTATCACTGCCGGGCTAATTGCTAGCTTCGGTTTTCTGGGACTTGTTGCCGGCATCTGGCTTCTCTTTGATGAGAACGTCGCCAAGCCCATACAAGCGCTAGCCACCACGCTTCGCGCACGTGCGCACGCGGGAGCAGGAGAAGTAGATACACATGGCGCGCGCTATCTTGGCGATTTGGCACCTGCCGCGGACTCTATAAGCAGCACACTCGATAGCTCCCGTTCGGCGATGTCGCAGAAAGTAGCGGATGAAACCGAAGTCATTCGGGAAGAACTTGCACAAATGTCGGATGTTCTCCGTGACCTGCCGTCAGGACTACTTGTGGTGGGCGATGACGACCGCATCGTCCTCTATAACAGCGAGGCTGCTGCGCGTCTGTCACAGATTGCCCCCATGCGCCTGAACGCGGCCATGTCTGACTATTTTGAAGCCGAAACTTGGCGCGTCAGTAAATCGCGCGCCGCTAGCGGAGCGCTGCTTTCTGGTATCACGCTGAACCGACAGGATGGAGCGAAGGTCTCCAATGTAAGCGTTCAGAAACGACGCACTGAAACTGGGTATCTCATCTGTTTGGAGCCGGCGCCGGAGAAGCCTAAAGCCGCTACGGTCGCCAATCTGACGTATGATTTCCAACTATTGTCAGATCGCACATCAGATGCCTTACACAATCGTAGGTTAGAGCAAACTCCATTTGTGGTTTTCGATTGCGAGACCACTGGGCTGCTGCCCCACAAAGACGAAATCTTACAGCTCGGAGCTGTACGCGTGTTCCGCAATCAGATCATCTATGGGGAAGAAATTGACCAATTGGCCAATCCTGGCCGACCAATACCTGCTGCCTCCACACGTATCCATCACATTACCGACGCGATGGTCATAGACGCACCACCGCCCAAAGCACTGGTCACCAAGTTCCACCATTTTGCCCGAGACTCAGTAATCGTGGCGCACAACGCACCCTTTGACATGGCCTTTATGCATCGACACGGCAACGAAATGCAGATCGACTGGCCTCATCCAATTTTGGACACTGTATTGCTCTCCGCAGTGCTCTTTGGGACATCTGAGAAGCATACTTTGGATGCTCTGTGTGATCGACTTGGCGTAACAATCCCGCCCCACCGCCGCCACACAGCGCTTGGAGATGCCCTTGCCACGGCCGAAGTCCTCTGTCGTATGCTGCCCATGCTCTCCGCGCGGGGCTGCCACACTCTAAGCGATCTGCTCGCGCAAACCCGGAAACATGGTCGCCTTTTGAACGATCTGAACTAAAGCGAAAGAACTTCACCTTTACCCGGATAGGTCAAGGCAAACCTAAGGCCACCTCGACCAAAGCACCGTGCAGCGAAGCAGCAGACGAACGTGGGCCGATTACATTAAAGAGCGCCTCTTCGCGGATCAAAAAACAACCGATGTGATGGATGTTGGTGCGGGTTGCAGTGCCTATGGACATGCTGGGCACATCGACTGCACAGAGGCGTTCAAACAAGGCCTCCGGGTTGGCGCCTTCGATATCAAACCGGCACCAGCCATCGGTCTGTTCTGTCACAGCGCCAGCGTCTCTAACGATCTCTTTGATCTCTCGGGCCAGAAGGGGGTGCGTGTCGTGATCCGCTTCAATCATCCACTGACCGGGACCGGACCACCAGATGCGATGATCATCTTTGGTCACACAACCTCCCGGGCCAGGTAGGTCTATCCCAAGAGCAACCTCAATGGCACCAACGACAACGGCTTCTTGCCCTTTGCGGGCAGCCAGCGAGGCAAGCGAGCAGTTTGAGTTTTCAGAGATGGTGAACACACCGACGACATCAATGCGCGCGTTCTCTTCTCCAAGCGCGGTGGTGGGTTTCAAATCAAACACGCAAACGCCCTCCTTCAGGGTCAATGAAATGAGCGGATACCACCTCTACCGTGGCCTCCTTGCCCTCAAGAGGGTTCACCATGCGAAGGGTTTCTCCCATACGATTGGCACCATCCTTTAGAAACCCAAGACCAATGGAGCGCTCAAGCACCGGAGAATAGGCTGCTGATGTGACGTAGCCCTGGTCATGTTTGGCATCCACAGGACCATTTGCGTTCATGAGGTGAGCGCCCGCGGTTACCACACCGTCTCCTACAGCTTTCAAGCCCACTAGGCGCAAATCATCATCCCCATTCAGCCCCGAACGTTCTGACAAAGTGCTTCCAATACTGTCTTTCTTCTTGGACACCATTCGCCCCATACCGAGATTGGCAGCAGTGGTGGTACCGTTGATTTCAGCTGCAACAGCGTGGCCTTTTTCAATTCGCATCACGCCAAGAGCTTCGGTGCCATATGGAGTTACGCCAAACTCTTCTCCTTCTGTCATTAGGCGGCGCATCAAAGCGTCACCGTACCGGGTTGGCACGGCCAGCTCATAGGCCAGCTCGCCAGAGAAAGAAATTCGGAACAGACGCGCCCGCAACCCGCTACAGATTGTGATCTCACCACAGCTCATGAACGGGAAAGCTTCGTTGCTGAGGTCGTGATCAGGATCAACAATTTTCTGCAACAGCTTGCGTGCATTAGGCCCCGCAATTGCGTATTGCGCCCAGGCTTCCGTGGTGGAGATCAGTTGGACATCCATCTCTGGGAACAAACATTGGCGGGCGAACTCCAAGTTTCGATAGACGCGCACAGCGTTTGCAGTTGTGGTCGTCACGACGAAATGGTCCTCGGCAAACCGGGCTGCAGTCCCATCATCATAGGCGATGCCGTCTTCGCGCAGCATCAAGCCATAGCGGACTTTGCCGATGGCCAATTTTGCAAAACCGTTGGCGTAAATCTTGTTGAGAAATGCGGCGGCATCCGCACCCTGAACGTCGATTTTGCCGAGAGTTGTTACGTCACAAACCCCCACAGAACCGCGTGTTGTCAGAACTTCGCGGTCGACCGTTTCGCGCCAGTGACTTTCGCCTTTGCGGGGAAAGTACTGCGCACGCAACCAATTGCCGGTTTCCACGAAGACAGCACCCTGCTCCTCCGCCCATTTATGGCTGGGAGTTTTGCGGACAGGATGGAACTCAGCGCCAACGGAACGACCAGCCAGGGTACCCATTGATACCGGCACATAAGGAGGGCGGAAGATGGTTGTACCTGTTTCCGGTATGGACTTTCCCGTTATCTCGGCCATCACAGCCAATCCGGTGACATTGGCGGTTTTGCCCTGATCCGTTGCCATACCAAGCGTGGTATATCGTTTCAGGTGCTCGACTGAGCGGAAACCTTCTTGATGCGCAAGCTTCACATCTTTGACAGTCACATCGTTTTGGAAGTCAATCCAAGCACGTTTGGCACCTTGGACATGCCAGAAAGCTGTGATGTTGCGGGATTCCTCCGCAACTTGCGGCAACTCGATCTCCTTTGCGGTGATGCCAAGGGCTGCCAAAGCGTCCATTGCGCGTTGGCCCCCTCCCATCAAAGCCTGTGAGGTGGTCATATCACCGCATGCAGCCCCTGCGACGGACTGGCCTACGGGCAGCGCCCCTCCTGGCACAAATGCATGAATTGCATTGTCCCACACAGGCCGACCACGCTGATGACAGGTTAGTCCCAGATTCGGATTCCAACCGCCAGAAACCGCAACGGCACCGCAAGGGATAACGCGCGTTTTTCCATTGGCTAATTTGACAGTCACCGATTTAACACCAAGTCTGCCTTTGGTGTCGATAATCTGAGCGCCCGCCAGCACCTCTGTACCTGTGGCAAATGGTGCATTAAGCCGCGTATCAATCACCGCAGGCACAGAAGCGCCCTTTGCCAGCAGGTCCGCCGCTGTGCGGTGTCCGTCATCGTTGTTGGTAAAGACCACAACACTTTGGTCCGGCGTCGTGGCCCACCGATTGGCGTAAGCACGGACTGCTCCCGCCAGCATGACGCCCGGGCGGTCATTGTTTTCAAATGCGATCGGGCGCTCAATAGCTCCAGCACAGACAAGAGCACGCTTGGAATAGATGCGCCAAAATATCTGACGCGGCTTACCGGGTTGCGGGGCTGCCAAATGGTCAGACACACGCTCGACTGCGCCATAGATGCCGTGGTCATACGCTCCAACAACGGTGGTGCGCGGCATAATACGTACATTATCGAGTGAGGCCAATTCTGCTTGGATTTTCGCCACCCAGTCGATCCCGGCCGCGCCATCCAACTCTTGAGTTTCCGCCAAAAGGCGGCCGCCCAGTAAGAAGTCCTCTTCTGCAATGATCACACGGGCACCAGCGCGCCCTGCTGTCAGTGCAGCCGCCAAACCCGCAGGCCCAGCACCGATCACCAGAAGGTCACAATGCAAAAAGCCTTTGTCGTAGACATCAGGATCATCTTCAAAGGATATGCTGCCGAGACCCGCAGCGCGGCGGATCAAAGGCTCATAGAGCTTTTCCCAAAAGGCTTTCGGCCACATGAACGTCTTATAATAGAAACCCGCTGCAAAGAACGGCGCGAACCGATCGTTAATGCCAAGAAAGTCATATTTGAGAGACCCCATGTGATTTTGGCTTTTTGCGCTGAGCCCATCAAAAAGCTCTATAGTTGTCGCCCTTGTATTGGGCTCCTGACGGCCACCCTCGCGCAACATGACCAGCGCGTTGGGTTCTTCAGATCCAGCCGTAACGACACCCCTCGGGCGGTGATACTTAAACGACCGCCCCATGAGGCGCACGCCATTGGCCAGCAAGGCGGAAGCAAGAGTATCACCTTGGCGGCCCTCATAATTCTGCCCATTAAAAGTAAAATTTATCGGCGCGTTGTGGTCTATCAGACCGCCCTGTAGTCTGTTGACACTCATTGGGCAGCTCCCCCCGATCGTCTTGTTTCGCTGGCCATTTCCACGGAAACAATTTCATGTGTCAGTGTGTTGCGCGTCACGAGCAACCATGACCGATCACCCTGTTCGTGAAACCAGAGTTCCCGATGCAGACCTGCCGGATTGTCTCGCAAATAGAGGTAGTCGTGGAACGCCTGAACCGCGTTCTCGGCCTGCCAATCGGGGCGGTTCATCAACGAGGCGTCGCCCAAATAGGTGAATTCAGAGGCATCGCGTGGTCCCAAAAGAGGATGATTGATCAGCATGTTTTAGCCTCCAACGGCCCAAAAACGGCGTATTGCACTGCAAGGCCCTCGCTGCAGGGAAGCCAATGCGGGATCGGGCCCTGGTCAAGCTTGTTGGTCATGGTGGTGTCCTTAGTGCAGATTTGGTTGGGCACCCTGCCCTTTTTCGTCAATCATATGACCCGTTTGGAAACGATCCAGCCGATAGGCCTGAGCCGTTTCATGCGATCGGTCAGTCGACAAGAGATGCGCCAAGCACCACCCTGCTGCCGGAGTTGCCTTGAAACCGCCGTAACACCAACCTCCGTTAAAATAGAGCCCCTCGATGTGAGTTTTGTCGATGAAAGGCGACCCATCCATGGACATGTCCATGATGCCGCCCCAACTGCGCAACAGGCGCACGCGACCCAGCGCTGGGATCAAGGACACACCACTTTCCACCACATCTTCAACAATAGGCAGATTGCCCCGTTGCGCATAAGAGTTGTACCCATCTATGTCGCCGCCAAATACAAGACCACCTTTGTCAGACTGGCTGCAATAGAAGTGCCCCGCACCGTAGGTAATCACCCCTGGGATCGTAGGTTTTAGCCCCTCTGAGACAAAAGCTTGCAGTACATGGCTCTCTATTGGGAGCCGCATGCCAGCAAGGGCCATCAGGCGGCTTGAGCTGCCAGCAACGGATGCTGCTACCTTTTTTGCACCAATGTATCCGCGTGACGTTTCCACGCCGAGGACTTTACCACTTTCAATACGAAAGCCGGTGACTTCACAGTTCTGGATGATGTCGACGCCATGCTGATCTGCGCCGCGCGCGTAACCCCAAGCAACAGCATCATGGCGCACCGTTCCGCCGCGCCGATGCAGCAAGCCCCCTCGGATGGGGAATCTGGCGTTCTCAAAATTCAAAAAGGGATACATGGCGCGCACGCCCTCTGCGTCCAAAAGCTCGGCATCTGAGCCGTTCAGGATCATCGCATTGCCTCGACGCCTGAATGCATCTCGTTGTCCGTCCGTGTGGTACAGATTCAAGATACCGCGCTGGCTCACCATCGCGTTGTAGTTCAACTCTTGTTCAAGCCCTTCCCAGAGCTTCAGCGAAAACTCATAAAACGGCTCGTTCCCGTCGAGCATATAGTTGGAACGCACGATCGTCGTATTGCGCCCAACGTTGCCACCGCCGATCCAGCCTTTTTCCAGAACCGCGATCCGCTTCTGACCAAATTGTTTCGCCAAGTAGTACGCGGTTGCAAGCCCGTGACCGCCACCGCCGATGATGACAAAATCATAGTCTGCTTGAGGAGCCGCATCGCGCCAAGTTGGACGCCACCCCTTGTGGCCTGTCAGGGCTTCCTTGATCACTCGAAATCCGCTGTACCGCATCGCATCCTCACTCATTTGAGACGAAAATGACGGTTGTGGTTTGGTTTTCACAGGCGCGTTTTGGTCAGCCATTGCTCCATTTCCGTCACATCGCACAAAAGCACGATCGCCCACTTGCACAGAGGTAACGTTTCCTTTCACATGCCTCGCATGAAGCAATTGAAACGACAGCTGCCCCCTTTGACATCACTGGTTGCCTTTGAGGCAGCTGCGCGACTGGGATCTTTCACCACGGCCGCAGAAGAGTTGAATGTGTCGCGGGAAGCGGTAAGCCGTCAAATCCGCGCGTTAGAAGCGCATTTGGGTGTTAAGTTGTTTGAGCGAGACGCAAATACGGCTGCCATGGGCCTGACGGGGCAGCAGTTTTATGCAACCGTTTCGCCAAATCTATGGGCCATTGCTTCTGCTGCAAATGAGCTTACAGGAGGGGCCAATGAGAATGAGCGAGCCCCTGAGGTGGAGCTATTAGAGGTGCCTCTGGAACACGATGACAAGCCGACTCTGCTGGTCGTCGACGATTCCACCGACAATATTCATCATCTTTACGGGCTACTCAGCGAGAGCTATCGTGTGATTGCGCAACGCTCTGGGCAGGGTGCTCTGTCCTATTTGTCAAAAGAGAGCGTAGATCTCATCTTATTGGACATCCGGATGCCGGATATGGATGGCTACGAAGCTTGCCGCCGCATCAAAGCGACGGCCAGTCTCGCGGAAATACCAATCATCTTTGTCACCAATTTGGATGACCCAGCAGATGAGACCAAAGGGTTAGAACTAGGTGCTTCTGATTTCATTTCACGCCCAGTTGTACCCGCAGTCCTGAGTGCACGCATCCGCACTCAAATCGAACTTAGACAGTCCAGGAGCGCATTAGAAAGCCTGCTAACACGTCGCGCGGACAGATTGCAAAAGGCCGAAAACCTGCTGACAAAAATGGCCAAGGAGATCGAGCATTATCGGTCAGAGTGAGATCGCGGACTCGCATCTTTGGCCAGTTGGAGAGCCTTAACGAAGTCCAACTTTTCGAGTGCATCTATCAGTTCGACGATTTCTGTACTGGAGTGTTCGCTTTTTTGGAGCATCTTGGCATGGCCTAAAGACGCCATATCATGACTTTGAATCAACTCAATTAGCGTCTCCCAACTGGCAGGATGTTGGGCTGAGGTCTCCTCTAACCCCAAATCCTCCAAAGTAAGTTCTTCGGACAAAACTTCGATTTCGCTCAATACAAATTTGAGATGTGCCTGATCAGTTTCAGTCTTCTGGGCCGCTTCGGCGAGCGGCACAGCACCCACGGTGCGTGCAGTTCCCTTAATGACATGAAGTGTGGAGTCCATATCGTCGGGCGCAACGCCTCCGCCCGAAAGTGCTTGCCACCAACCCATAAGTTGCACGCGAAAGCGTACCAAATTTTGTTCATAAAGCAGGCGATTTCCCCCTGCGAGGAAGAGGCCCTGCTGGCGATCTAAGTGCTTTGGCGCCTGCGTAGTTGGCACGTGTTCTTCCAGCACCGCTTGTAACTTGGCAGGGTCGACCGGCTTGGGCAAAAATTCGGCAAAGCCGGCAGCGCGACACTTTTGGTACTCTTCTGGGGTGGCGTTGGCCGACGTAGCGATGACCGGGGCCAATTTACCCCCGTAATTCTCATGAAGCTTTTGCATGGTGCGGTGACCATCCATCATGGGCATATGCAGATCCATCAAGAGCATGTCAGGCATGGCTTTCGCCACGTGCTCTATTGCCTCAAGGCCATTGGCGGCCGTTCGAACATCAGCACCAAACCCGCCGATCAACGCTTCAAAGACCGATTGATTGATCCGATTATCCTCCACAACAAGGATATCGCGCCCTGCCAAAATATCTGGCGTTGATTTGGGCTCATTGGTTTGATTTTGAAAGCGTTTCACCGCCTCAAGAAATTCGCCGTGTGTGATTGGAAGATCGATCGATATCGCCGGTGTAGCGTTTAAATCTTCACGCAAAAAAGTAACGTGTTCGCCGTCCACAAGAACTCGAACAGCCGCGACCTCTTCAGCCAACTGGCCACCAACTCTTTGCGCCATAGCAGCTACCGCGTCCCGTTGGTGACCTTCCCCCAAAACCGGGATCGTCAGTTTTCTGTCCTGTCCGTAGAGCGCGGGCTTGCTGGGGACAACAAAATCAAATGAAAAACAGGCACCTTGGCCAGTCTCGCTTTCTACATTCAAGTTCCCACCCATTTGCTCCGCTGAGCGCAAAGCAATGGACAGTCCTAGTCCGGTCCCACCATATTTTCGGGTGGTAGAAGTATCTGCCTGACCGAATGGTTTGAAAATTTCCTCGATCTGCTCCGGTGAAATTCCGATGCCAGTGTCGCGGACACTAAGAGTGAGGTGGCCCTTGTTCTGATCAAGCATCTCGCAATAGGCATTGATGCAGATCTCTCCTTGGTCAGTGAACTTCACAGCGTTAGAAGCAAAGTTCATCACCACTTGCCGCAATCTGAGCGGGTCAGCAAAGATCTCACGAGGAAGGTCCGTCGCGTAGTTCCAGATCAAGCGCACCGGCTTTTGTTGCAGCAAAGCGCGAGTTTGCATCATCACGCTATCCAAAAACTCATCCACAGAGAACCATACGTTCTCCAATGCCATTTCCCCTGCTTCAATTTTTGAGAGATCCAGCACCGAATTGATATTTTGCGACAAATGGGCCGCAGCAGCGCGCATATCTTGAATGTGGCGGGGCGTTCGATTGCTGTAACCGTCCCTCAGCAACACCTCGGACAAGCCAATGATGGCATTCATCGGTGTGCGCAACTCGTGGCTCATATTGGCAAGAAAGACGGATTTCGCTTGCGACGCCTCCACGGCCTCATTTCGTGCCGCCACCAACTCTTGTGTGCGATCGTCCACGATGGATTTCAGATTGTCCCGGCTATCTTCCAGCTCGCCGACTGTTCTCCCAAAGGCGCGTGCAAGACGTGAGATTTCGTCTCTGCGGTGCGGATCAAGCATGTGACGGTCGCGGTCAGTGAGTTCGAATTTATGCCCATCACGCACGCGCAATGCTGCCATCTGCAGGCGGGTAATTGGACGAATAACGGTCAACTGCACCAAGAGAAAAATCGCGCTGGTCACAAGCAGTGTCTGAAGAATGCTAGAGCCAAGCACCACCAAACTTCGGGCGACCATTTCAGCCCCGATGGACTGGTAGGAGTAAATGGCAAAAAGAGCCCCGATATCAGCCCCATCTCGCTTGCTGTGCAGGGCAAAGCGGTAGGTTTCATCGCCATCAGCGCCAAAGCCAAACCAACGTGCGACGCTTGGCGCTTTTACCTGTGCGGTGCGTGCGACCGACAAATCACCAATGCCCGCACTTTCCCGCAGGCCGTCGCTTAACAGCGGATCCTCAATCCATGCTTCGGTGATCACGGGATCTTTTAATAGCCCCCCCATAAAGGCCAGTGTGTCGGGGATATCGACTTCCCAATATGCGCTTTCGATTTGCGGCAATGTGGCACGAATGATGCGGTCAGCGTTTTGACGGGCCGTGTCAACCCGCTGTGTTCCTTCAAGCCAAAGGGTCACAACGCCCAGAACGAGTCCAGAGAGAATACCAATGATGCCCGCCGCGATCGCGATCTTGGGAGTTACCCCCAAACGATGCAGACGTATGTCTCTCATTCTTCAAAATGCTCCTGAACGATTTCACGGATGCGGCCGGAAGAATGCATGGCGCTCAGAGAGCCTTGCAGGCGATTTGCCATGTCGTCCCCGTCTCCGTCTCGTGGGAATGCAATATAGCGCTCTTGCTCGACCAAGGGTGTTGGAAGAAACCGCAATTTCTCGGTCAACCCCATGTCGTCAATGATATGCGCAAGCGTGGCGTGACCACCGACAATCACATCTGACCGCCCCAGCATGAGCTTTAGTATATTGGTGAAATCATCCTTGGACATCTCGCGGGCAATGTCGGGATGACGGTCAAAACTGTCTTCATAGGTAAATCCTGACACGACGCCTACAATCAGCCCATCTAGTTCGTTAAGTGACCGGATGTCCTCTATAGGGCTGTCAATCAGTGTCACGTAAACCGTTTTTGTGCGGCGCAATGGGCCAACCATATTCCACTTCTCAAAACGTTCCCTCGTTGGTGCAAGTTGAAAAACAGCATCCAGATTTCCGGCATTAAAATCCAGCAAGGCGCGGTTCCAAGGTAAGGGACGGTGCTCCAGTTCAACATTTATCTTCTCAGCCGCTTCATTGAGGATTTGTACGTCGATCCCGCGGTACTGGCCGTCGACCGTATAATTGAACGGCGCAAACCCCTCCATTGACCCGACGACCCAAACCTCGGCGTTGCCAGGCTTCGCCAAATTGGCGCAGCAACAAATAGCCGCCAACACAGGAATGGCTTTTGCCAAAAGGGTCTTCATTTGGAAGGCTCCGTCACAGTTACGTGGAACTGTAACCACCGGCTTTTGCCCAAGGCAATGTTTCCAGCCCTCAGAAAAATTACGGTCACAGCGTAACTTTTTTGTCTCTCACAAAGGCGCGGGCTTCGCTGGTAACCAACTTTCGGACAAAGCGTTGATGCCCACCTCTGCCGACTTATGGCGGCGGGCGTATGGCGTATGGTAATTCAACAGGAGGAAAATATGTCCAAGACCAAGAAAATCACAGGCGCTCTGCTGGCACTTGCCATGGGCGCAGGTGCTGCTTCCGCAGCGGATCAGACATTTGTGACCATCGGAACCGGCGGTGTAACGGGTGTTTATTACCCTACCGGCGGCGCAATCTGCCGTCTGGTGAACAAAGGCCGCAAAGAGCACAACATCCGCTGCTCCGTAGAATCCACCGGTGGTTCAGTTTACAACGCACGCACCATCCGTCAGGGCGAACTGGACTTTGGTGTGATCCAGTCTGACGTTCAGGTGAAATCCATCAACGGCACCGACCAATTCTCCGAAGACGGTCCTTACAGCGGCCTACGCTCCCTGTTCTCCGTACACCCTGAGCCAATGCACCTGATGGCACGCGCAGATGCTGGCATCACGACCACTGCAGACCTCAAGGGCAAGCGCGTTAACATCGCAAACCCTGGTTCCGGCACCCGCGTTCTGGCAGAAACACTGCTGAAATATGAAGGCCTCTCCGTTGACGATTTTTCTCTGGCAGCAGAGCTGAAGTCTTCCGAGCAAGCCGCTGCGCTGTGTGACGGCAAAATCGACGCGACCATCTGGGCCGCTGGCCTGCCCAACGGCTCTTCCCAGGAAGCGACCTCCACTTGTGATGTGAAAATCATTCCTTTGTCCGGTGAAGGCATCGACAAGCTGCTGGCGGACAACTCGGCCTATGCGCCTGCAACCATTCCTGGCGGCATGTACCCTGGCAATCCAGATGATCTGCCATCTTGGGGTCCGAAAGCCACCATCGTGACATCTGCTGAAGCATCTGACGAAGTTGTCTACGAAGTGGTAAAGGCCATCTTCGAAAACTTTGATGGCTTCCGCAAGCTGCACCCAGCCTTCGCCAACCTGAAAGAAACTGAAATGGTTTCGGATGGCCTGACCGCAGAAATCCACCCAGGCGCGATGAAATACTATCAAGAACGCGGCTGGAAGTAATTTCCTCCCAACTGCCCCCACCAAATCGGTGGGGGCCCTTTTTATTCGTTCATAAAAAGAATTCCGCAAACAAGAGGGACAACCGTGACCAACGCTTCGACACAGTCAGATACATCTGCACAGACCGATCAGGTCGATCTGGAAGATATTGTTGCCGAGTCCGACACCGGAGCGCGCACGCCGCACAATTGGTTTTCGGCCAAAATCTTGTGGGCGGTTCCTCTTATTTGGTCGACCTATCAACTTTGGATCGCCTCCCCGCTTCCCTTCATCTTGGGCGTTGGCGTGTGGAACGACACGCAAACCCGTGCAATCCACCTTGGTTTCGCGGTCTTTTTGGCTTTTGTGGCCTTTCCAGCCTTTCGCTCAAGCCCGCGCCATCATGTGCCCGCGCTGACTTGGTTGACTGCCATCGCAGGCGCAGTCAGCGCCTCCTATCTTGCGTGGAACTATGTAGGGGTGGCGGCCAGGACCGGTATTCCAAGCACGCTTGATCTTGCCATGGCAGGCATCGGCATTGTGTTGCTGATGGAAGCCGCCCGCCGTTCGCTTGGGTTTCCACTTATGGGCGTTGCGATTTTCTTCCTCGCATATGTCTTTTTCGGCTCCTGGGACGGGCTTCCGGAAATGGTTCAGTGGAAGGGCGCGTCGTTTAATAAGGCGATGAGCCACCTGATGCTAACAACCGAAGGCGTGTTCGGCGTGGCTCTGGGGGTCTCCTCTGGCTTTGTGTTTCTGTTTGTGCTGTTTGGCGCACTTCTCAATCAAGCCGGAGCTGGCAATTATTTCCTTCAGCTGGCTTTTGCGGCGCTAGGGCACCTGCGTGGCGGCCCCGCAAAAGCGGCCGTTATTGCCTCTGCTGCCACTGGTCTGATCTCCGGTTCCGCCATCGCCAATGTGGTGACCACCGGAACATTCACAATCCCGCTGATGCGCCGCGTTGGCTTCTCGCCTGCCAAAGCCGGTGCGGTAGAGGTCTCCTCCTCCATCAACGGTGTGCTTACGCCGCCGGTCATGGGTGCGGTAGCCTTCCTGATGACGGAATATGTGGGCATCTCATATGTGGAGGTTGTGAAGACCGCGATTGTCCCTGCGGCGATCTCCTACATGGCTCTGGTCTACATTGTGCACCTTGAAGCGCTGAAGATGGGCATGACCGGCACCAGCCGCATGCACCCCATCAAGTTCATGCTCGGTGCCATCTTCATTATCGCGATTTCTATCGTGATCGGTGGCGGAACTCTTTGGCTTGCCGGTCAGATCGTGACCTTGGTCGACAACCTGATTGGGCCAATGTCCACACCGGTTCTTGTAGCCGGCCTCTTGATCGCCTACGTGGCAGCTGTCCGCTATGCCGCAGCACGACCCGATCTGGAAACCGGCATTGACTCCATGCTGAATCTCCCACCGGCTCGGACTATTCTGAAGACTGGTCTGCATTATCTGCTACCAATCCTGCTGCTGATGTATCTGTTGATGATCGAACGCAAATCGCCGGGTCTATCGGCCTTCTGGTCTTCGATGTTCATGCTTCTGATTTTGCTGACCCAGGATCCGCTCAAGGCCTTTTTCCGAAATCAAAACACAATCGCCGCCTCTTTCTCACATGGGTTTGCACAAACCATCGAAGGCATGATTATCGGTGCACGCAACATGGTGGGCCTTGCCGCGGCGATGGGACTTGCAGGCATCATCGTTGGGGCGGTGACGCTGACCGGTATCGGGCAAGTCATGGCTGAATTTGTGGAATTCCTGTCAGGCGGCAACCTGTTGGCAATGCTTTTCTTCGTCGCTCTGATTTCGATCATTCTGGGCATGGGGTTGCCAACAACGGCAAACTACATTGTGGTTAGCTCGTTGATGGCTGGCGTGGTTGTTGAACTGGGTGCTCAAAACGGCCTTATTGTGCCACTGGTTGCGGTCCACATGTTCTGCTTCTACTTCGGGATCATGGCAGATGTGACGCCCCCGGTTGGCCTGGCGTCATTCGCAGCCGCGGCCATTTCAAAAGGCGACCCCCTGCGCACCGGTTTCCAAGCGTTTTTCTACTCGATCCGGACCGCGCTTTTACCATTCCTGTTCATCTTCAATACTGACTTGTTGTTGATCGACGTTGGCCCGGTCCAAGCGATAGTTGTCTTCATCACCGCGCTGATCGCCATGCTGCTCTTTGCAGCTGGCACCATGGGCTACTTCCAGACACGCTCAAAACTGTGGGAAAGCGCGGTACTGATCTTCTGTGCCTTCATCTTGTTCCGTCCGGATTTCTTCCTGAACCAGATCGCAGATGAATTCGAAGTCCGCTCACCCGCAGAACTCTACACTCTGGCAGAAGCCGCGCCCGACAATGGTACCCTTCGCGTCCGTTTGACTGGAGAAAACTTGGAAGGCGATCTGGTAGATGCGCGCTATCTGCTCCCGCTTGGCACGGCTGGTGAAAATGGTGAAACACGACTGTTGGATGGCGCGGGCATCGAGTTCCGTGACGAAGATGGCGCGCTTTTGGTGGACAATCTGAACTTCGGCGGTCCGGCAGAGCAACTTAAGATCGACTTTGATTGGGAAGTTGTTGAGATCGAAGTGGAGGCTGCGCGTCCACCTCAAGAGATCTTCTATCTCCCTGCTCTGTTGCTGCTTGGCCTTGTGTTTGGCGTACAGCGCCGCCGCAAAGCGAAAACCGACTCTCAAGAGGTACCCGCATGACCCGCACAGTACTCGCCGCGATTGACTTGACCCAACCTGAGGATCAGACAGCCGTACTTACAAAAGCACGTCAGATTGCCGATTTGGAAGGTGTACGACTGTCTGTTGTCACAGTGCTACCTGATTTTCGCATGAGCGTCGTTGGTACCTTTTTCTCTGACGAGCATACCCGCGAAATGGCAGAGGGCAGCCGGGCGGCGCTCCATAAGTTCATCGAGGAGACCGTCGGCCGCGACGCTGAAACAAAGCATGTGATCCGCATGGGTAAGACCTCTGAAGAAATTCTGATCACGGCAGAGGAGCTTGATGCGCAGGTGATCGTGATGGGTGCCCATAAGCCCAATCTCAGGGACTATCTTATTGGGCCAAATGCCGCTCAGATTGCCCGCCACGCCCCTTGTTCTGTCTACATCGTGCGCTGAGCAAGTTTTCTCAACGCCAGACGTAGTTCAAGAATTTCAGTCATATAGAACGCAACTTAGCGGCTGATTTGCGATCAAGAGACCATGGAACGTAGAGACACAACCAACATTGGTTTCCTGGTTTTTCCAGGCTTTCCAATGGCGTGCTTGACTTCCGCCATCGAGCCTTTGCGTGCGGCAAATGAAATCTCTGATCGTGAGGCTTTTTCGTGGCGTGTACTTTCTGAAAATGGCGAGGCTGTCACCGCCAGCGCAAATGTCGTTTTTCAACCCGATTGCTCTCTGCGCGATGTTAACAACCTCGACTATCTGTTTCTCTTGTCTGACCCTGAGAGCGCATTTGCAGTGCCTGCATCCGGAAACGGACATCTGCGATATTTGGCGCGCCACGGTGTGCAAATCGGCGCGGTAAGTGGCGGTGTTTTCCCGCTTGCAGGTTCGGGCCTGCTTCTGGGACACACTTGCTCGGTGCACTGGTGCTATCGGGCTGCCTTTGAAAAGGCTTTCCCTGATATTGCAGTCAGCGACGATGTACTGGTCTTAGATCGACGCCGTCTGACGGCCTCTGGTGCTGCCGCCATGTTTGACCTGATGTTGGGCATGATCGAAGACACGTTGGACAGCGTTGTGATGACCGAAGTCGCCTGCTGGTTCCAGCATCCAATGGTACGCACAGAAGGCGTTGGCCAAAGTGTTCCTGCGTTTAAAACAGCTGGTGTGACAAGTGATCTGCCCCCCCCTCTGAACAAAGCGATTGCGGTTTTCTCCAACAATCTAGAAGAGCCCGTGAGTATTGGAGATGTCGCCGAGCAGGCAGAAGTCTCCCCACGTAAACTTGAGCGTCAATTCAAGAAGTACCTTGGTCAAAGCCTTTTGAACTACTATCGCATGTTGCGCATGAACGCTGCCCGACAACAGGTCTTATACTCACGTAACAGCCTGTCTGACGTAGCACTTTCCGTAGGTTACAACAGCTCCTCAACGCTCTCAAAACACTACAGACAAGCCTTTGGCCTGTCTCCAAGCGAAGAGCGCAACCAAAAAAGCAACCGCTTCAAAATTGAACGCGGGCAACCAATTCCAGTCGTATGATTTGCTTGGGGTAGAGTCTCTTGAGAATAGCCCTCTCTTAGAGAATTTTTATTTTGGTTTTCAACCTATCTGTCAGTATCTGCAAAAGAATGGCAGTATAAATGAACGCAAATGTATTGCTACGCATGTTTTACTGGAGACTGATCAATCAAATCTTAGTGTAGCTATTTGAGCGCTAGTGCAGTCTTTTCCCGCTCACAATTACTAAGGCGGTTTCGGGTCCCCGATGCACGCTTGCGGGTAGCACCATTTGGCAAATCCTTTAGATATCTTAGAATTTTGCTTTCGCTATATCCAACCTCCCAGAGCGCCCCAGTTCGAAGCAGCGGTTCTTGTTGTATGCTCTTTATTCTCTGTATCGGAGCTTAAATTGACAGAAAACGCTGCATGATTTGGCTTAAACTCTACTATAAAGTGTGTGCGAGCTACTCGTGTACCATATTGGGCTTGGACGCTAATGCTATCTTAGCAGCAGAAAAGACCTGGAAAATCTTCGGGCTACGCGACAAATACGACTCCTTGGAGTATTCAGCACTCCGGTAGGTTAACGGCTAAGCCACCAAGCGATGTCTCTTTGTATTTCTCTGCCATGTCGACACCGGTCTGGCGCATGGTTTCAATACAATTGTCCAGCGGCATGAAATGCGTGCCATCGCCATGCAGTGCCAGAGAAGCGGCGGAAACCGCTTTGATCGCGCCCATGCCGTTGCGCTCAATGCACGGCACCTGAACCAGCCCCATCGCGGGGTCACAGGTCATGCCAAGATGATGTTCTAGCGCAATTTCGGCGGCGTTTTCGATCTGTTCATTGGTACCACCCAATGCCGCACAGAGACCGGCAGCGGCCATGGCCGAGGCGCTGCCAACTTCGGCCTGACAGCCACATTCTGCACCGGAAATGGACGCGTTATGTTTGACCAATGAAGTGGTCCCATCTTTTTGGACAGTTTTGCAGCGTTTCTAAGGTGTATCGGGTTTAGGTTTCATGCTGCTTTTTGCTCTTCCAAGCCGTACCAATATGCCTCGCGCGGCGTCCGCCGATCAAGGG